>JBBRZP010000112.1:0-12444 GCA_038236565.1 Burkholderiales bacterium
GCCGCCGAACACCGAGATCACGCCGCTCGGCGTGATTCGGCCGATCAGGCCGTCCGAGTAGTCGGTGAACCAGACGTTGCCGTCGCCGGCCGCGGCGATGCCGCCGAAGAGCGTGAACGCACCCGTGAGCCCGGCGCTGAACAGGGTGGCGTTGCCCGTCGCCGGATCGAGCCGACCGATCGCCGGGCCGCCGAAGCCGTTCTTCAGGAACCACAGATTGCCGTCTCCGCCGGTCGTCATCGCGACGATCGTTCCCGGGACCAGCTTGGTCGTGAATTCGGTGATCTGTCCCGATGGCGAGACGCGGCCGATCAGGCTCGACGACGTGTAGGGGCTGCTCTCGGCGAACCACACGTTGCCGTCGGGCCCTGCGGTGATCGACGTCGCCGGTGCCTTGAGCGGGCCGAACTCGGTCGCCGTCTGCGCGGCGACGTCGAAGCGGCCGATGCGCGGACCGTTGTACTCGGTGAACCAGACGTTGCCGTCGGGGCCGGTGGCGACGACGTAGGCCTGCGAGCCGGGCGTGATGCCCTTGCAGACGATTCGCACGAAGCTGTTGCCGGCGTCGGGCGGCGTGTTCGAGCACGCATCGACGGCGGTCGGCCCGGTGCTCACCGTGCTGCACGTCGTCGACGTGAAGGCGTTGCCCGCGCCGGCCGGCGTGTCGGTGCAGGCCGCGACCAGCGTCGGCCCGGTGCTGGCGGTGCTGCACGTCGTGTCGGTGAAGGCGTTGCCCGCGCTCGCCGACGCCGGCGTGCACGCGGCGACGAGCGTCGGGCCGGTCGGCACCGTGTTGCAGGTCGTCGTCGTGAAGGCGTTGCCGGCGTTCGCCGACGAGGGCGTGCACGCAGCGGTCGGCGTCGGGCCGGTCGGCACGGTCTTGCAGGTGGTGACGCCGGGCACCGGCACGCAGGCGCCGGTCGCGACCGGCGTGCAGATCGACGTCGCCGTGCTGCACGACTGGTCCTGCGACGTGCTGACGTTGACCTGCGACGTGCGTCGGCTGATCTGCGCCGTGCGCAGGCTGATCTGGAACGTGCTCTTCATCAGCGGCGTCGCCACTTCGCTCGCCACCGAGGTCGCGATGTCGATCTTGCCGATCGTGCCGGCGACGCCGATGCCGGCGAGCGGATCGGCGAACCAGATGTTCCCGTCAGGACCCTTGGCGAGCGGCCCGGGATTGAAGGTCGCGATCACGGCCGGGCCGGTCACCGGATAGGTGACGACGCCGGCGGCCGTCATGCGGCCGATCTGGTTGGGGGCGAAGCCGGCGCTGAACCAGATCGTGCCGTCGCCGGCCTGGGCGATGCTTCCGCCGGCGAGCGCGGGCATGACCGCGCCGACCGTCGCCGGGATCTCGACCACCGTCGGATCGCCGGGCGCAGGAGCAGGGGCCGGCGCAGGGGCGGGCGCAGGCGCGGGCGCGGGTGCAGGGGCCGGCGCGGGCGAGGGAGCTGCCGCATCGACGACCTTGTTGCCGGACAGATTCGACGTCCCCGTTCCACCTCCGCAGGCGGCGAGACTCGCCGCCAATGCGGCCACCAGACTGCGCCGCATCGTCAAATCCATCATCCGGATGCCTCCTGTAGCACCCTTCGTGGCCGCACCTTCCATGCCATTGGCTTTCGACCGCGATAGCGGCGAAATCCGTCGACTTGCAGCGTGCCGACGCGGGCCGGGGGAGACCCGCCGACCGTTCGTCCGCTCAGAAATGCCAGTCTTGCAAGCGATTGCGTGAATCGCAACCGATCGCACCGGTACCGGGGCGGGGCCCGGCACCGGGAAGCGTCAGACGGTCACGCCTTCTTGACCCAGGCGCTGCACCAGCCGTTCGCGGCGACGCGCTTGCCGCCGAAGATCGCGCAGGGCGCCGCCGCATCGGTCGCCTTGCCGCCGTAGAGCTGGCAGCCGTTGCACTTCTGCTCGGCCGTGTGCTTGGGGAACTTCTTGGCGTCGACCTTGGTCGTGTCGCTCTTGTAGCCGAGCGCGACGGCCTGGGGATCGGCTTCGTCGAGCATCGCGGCGGTCTGCGCCGACGCGCCGGACGCGATCGCGGCCGTGCATGCGGCCGCCTGGACGAGAAAGACACGGCGATGGATCGGGGTCATGGGATCTCCTTGGAAGGTCTACAGCAAACGTTTCGGGCCACGCCTCGGATGACCGGCGCGCGATGGTACTTCTCCGCGCGCGCCGCTTGAAAACGGCATCGCGCGCATCATGTGTCATGCCGTCGCTGCGTCGGCGTCCCGCCTCGGGCGCCATTTCGGGAGAGCCGCCATGAAGAGATGGATGTTGAGCGTTGCCCTGGTGGCGATGACCGGTCTGGCCTGGGCGCTGCCCAGCCTGCAGGACGTCGAGGCCCAGGTCAAGCAGGGCCACTACACGCAGGCCGAATCGATGATGAAGGAAGTGGTCGCCGCCAAGCCGAACAGCGCGCGGGCCCACTACATCTACGCCGAGATCCTGGCCCACGACGGCAACCTGTCTCGCGCCGCCGACGAGGCGCGGCTCGCGCGCCAGATCGATCCGGACCTCGGCTTCACCACGCCCGAGAAGTTCAGGTCCTTCGAGGCGTCGCTGACGCGCGCCCAGACGCCGGCGCCGAAGAGCGCCGTCACGCCGTCGACGACGAGCGCGATCGCCCCGGCGGCGATGGCTCCGGCCGCGCAGTCGTCTGGCCTGCCGAGCTGGATCTGGCTCGCCGGACTCGCGGTCGTGGCGTTCTTCCTGTGGCGCGGCTTCTCGCGCAGCAAGGCCGCGGCGGCGGGCGGCGCGATGGCTGCGCCGGGCGCGACCTTCGCGGGCGGGCAGATGGCCGCGCCGAACGCGATGGCGCCGGGCGCGATGCCCTACGGCGCCGGCTATCCCGCGCAGCGGCCGTCGAGCGGCCTGATGGGCGTCGGCCTCGGCGTCGCGGGCGGCGTCGCCGCCGGCATGCTCGCCAGCGAGCTGCTCAACCGCAATCGCGAGGGCAACGTCGACCACGGCGGCAGCAACGCCCAGCCCGGCTTCTTCGACGCGCCGTCGTCGGCTGGCAGCGACCTCGCCGACCGGCCGGTCGACTTCGGCACCGGCGGCTCGGACTGGGATTCGGGCTCGGTCGACGTCGGCGGCGGCGGCGGATCGGACTCGGGCGGCGGCTGGGACTGATCCACCCGCCGGCATGACGTTGCGACGGCGCGACCGCGAGGCCGCGCCGTCGTCGTGTCAGGCCCGCGCGCCGTCGTTGCCAGCCGTGCGCAACAAGCCGCGCTGCTCGATGAACGACACCACGTCGGCGAGGCCGTCGCGCGTCTTCAGGTTCGTCATGACGAAGGGCTTGGCACCGCGCATGCGCAGCGTGTCGGCACGCATCACGTCGAGGCTCGCGCCGACGTAGGGCGCGAGGTCGGTCTTGTTGATGACGAACAGGTCGCTCTTCGTGATGCCGGGGCCGCCCTTCCTCGGAATCTTCTCGCCGGCGGCGACGTCGATGACGTAGATCGTCAGGTCGGAGAGCTCCGGGCTGAAGGTGGCTGCGAGGTTGTCGCCGCCGCTCTCGATGAAGACGATGTCGGCATCGGGATACTTGCCGAGCATGCGGTCGATCGCCTCGAGGTTGATCGACGCGTCCTCGCGGATCGCGGTGTGCGGGCAGCCGCCGGTCTCGACGCCCATGATGCGGTCGGCCTCGAGCGCGCCGGCCACGGTGAGCAGGCGCTGGTCTTCCTTGGTGTAGATGTCGTTGGTGACGACGACCAGGTCCCAGGTGTCGCGCATCGTCTTGCAGAGCATCTCGACGAGCGTCGTCTTGCCCGAGCCGACCGGACCGCCGACGCCGACGCGCAGCGGCGGCAGGGTGCGGGTGCGGCGCGGGATGTCGTGCAAGGGGCTCATGGGCGAAGCTCGGGTCAGGAGCGGAAGAGTCGCGAATACTGTTCTTCGTGCTGCGCCGAGACGATCGCCAGCATCGGCGTGAAGGCCTGCATGTCGGCGATGCCGAGGCGGAGCGCGGCGTCGACGACGGCCGGGATGTCGGCGGCGAGCGCGGACAGGATCCGTTGCGCCGCCGACTGCCCGAGCGGCACCGAGCGGATCGCGGCCTGCGTCATGTTCTCGGCCCAGCCCGCGGCGAAGGCGACGAGCACGTCGCGCGGCGCGGCGTCGGTGTCGGCGGCGGCGAGCGCGAAGGCGATCGGCCAGGTCGGCGCGGGCGCGAGCGACGCGAGGTGGCGCAGGCGCGGCTCGGCAGCGCCGCGCAGCTTCAGCCACTGCGCCAGCGAGCGTCCGGTCTGCTCGGTCTGCAGGCGCAGCTCGATCGACTCGCGGGTCGTCGCGAACCATGCGTTGAGCTCGACGATGCGCGCCTCATCGACCCGGCGCCAGGCCGACAGTGCGCGCACGACGATCGGCAGGTCGGCGCGACCGAGGGCGAGATGGAGCTGGTCGAGCAGCCAGGCCTGCGCCTGTGCCTCATCGGTGACGAGCAACGCGTCAACCGCGGCTTCCAGCCCTTCGGAGTAGCTGAAGCCGCCCACCGGCAGGCTGGGAGACGCGAGCCGCATGAGTTCGAGCAGCGCGTCTGGCGAGAGCGGCTTCGACGTCTGCCGGTGCAGCGGTCGCGCGGTGCGGGTGCGCCTGGCGACCAGCGTGCGCACGACGCGTCGGCGGCGTTCGAAGACGGTCATGGAGTGGCTTCGTGCGCGTGGCCGTGATCGTGATCGTGTGCATGGCCGTGGTGGTGGTCGTGGTGGCCGTGACCCGACGACGCCGTGTCGTAGGCACCGGCTTCCGGCTCGAACGGGCCGCTGGCCTCGTCGACGTGCAGGCCCATGCGCACGAGCATCCCGGCGAGGACGTGGTCGGGCTCGAGCTGGAGTCGATCGGCCCGGACCTCGAGCGGCACATGCCGGTTGCCGAGGTGGTATGCGGCGCGCAGCAGCGCGAGCGCCGAGCCCGCGCCCTCGCCCGCGGTGACGACCAGCACCGGCTGGTTGCGCGCCTTCACCGCGACGAGCGAGCCGTCCTCTGCGACGAGCACGTCGCCGCCGCGCACGATGCGGCCGCGCGGCAGGAACACGGCGATGCTGCGGCCGGTGGAGTCGAGGGCGTCGAAGCGGCTCTTCTGGCGCGTGTCCCAGTCGAGCTCGATCGTCGCAGCGCGACGCACGATCGACGCCGCCAGGCCCCGGCCGCCGGCGATGAGCTTGCTGGCGATGAGCAGCGGCGCGGTCACGTCGGCCGGTGAGGACTCAGAACAGGAAGTAGCGCTGCGCCATCGGCAGCACCGCTGCCGGCTCGCACGTGAGCAGCACGCCGTCGGCACGCACCTCGTAGGTCTGCGCGTCGACCTCGATCGTCGGCGTCGCGCCGTTGAGAACCATGTCGGCCTTGCCGATCGTGCGCGTGCCGCGCACGGCGCTCAGACGCCGCTGCAGGCCGAGCTTGTCGGCGATGCCGCGGTCGATCGCGGCCTGCGAAGTGAAGTTGATGCACGAGACCTCGAGCGCCGAGCCGTAGGCGCCGAACATCGGGCGGTAGTGCACCGGCTGCGGCGTCGGAATCGACGCGCTCGGATCGCCCATCGCCGCCATCGCGATCATCCCGCCCTTGATCACGAGGGAAGGCTTGACGCCGAAGAAGGCCGGCTTCCAGAGGACGAGGTCGGCGAGCTTGCCCGGCTCGATCGAGCCGACCTCGTGCGAGATGCCCTGCGTGATCGCCGGGTTGATCGTGTACTTGGCGATGTAGCGGCGGACGCGAAAGTTGTCGTTGCGCGACTCGTTCGCGCACTTTGCACCGAGGCTCTTGCCCTCGGGCGCGAGCCAGCCGCGCTGCGCCTTCATCTTGTCGGCCGCCTGCCAGGTGCGCACGATCATCTCGGCGACGCGGCCCATCGCCTGGCTGTCGCTCGACATCATCGAGAAGACGCCGAGATCATGCAGCACGTCTTCCGCGGCGATCGTCTCGCGCCGGATCCGGCTCTCGGCGAAGGCCAGGTCCTCGGCGATCGCGGGGTCGAGGTGGTGGCACACCATCAGCATGTCGAGGTGCTCGTCGACGGTGTTGACGGTGTAAGGCATCGTCGGATTGGTCGACGACGGCATCACGTTGGCCAGCCCCGCGAGCTTGATGATGTCGGGCGCATGGCCGCCGCCCGCGCCTTCGGTGTGGAAGGTGGCGATCGCGCGGCCCTTGAACGCGGCGACCGTGTCCTCGACGAAGCCCGATTCGTTGAGCGTGTCGGTGTGGATCGTCACCTGCACGTCGAGGCGGTCGGCGACCGAGAGGCAGCAATCGATCGCTGCCGGCGTCGTGCCCCAGTCCTCGTGCAGCTTCAGGCCGCAGGCGCCGGCCTCGACCTGCTCGACGAGCGCGTCGGGCAGGCTGGCGTTGCCCTTGCCCATGAAGCCGAGGTTCATCGGGAACGACTCGGCCGCCTTCAGCATCGAGTGGATGTGCCACGGGCCCGGTGTGCAGGTCGTCGCGAAGGTGCCGGTCGCGGGGCCGGTGCCGCCGCCGAGCATCGTCGTCACGCCGCTCGCGAGCGCGGCCTCGATCTGCTGCGGGCAGATGAAGTGGATGTGCGAGTCGATGCCGCCGGCGGTGAGGATCATCCCTTCGCCGGCGATGATCTCCGTGCCAGGACCGATGACGATGTCGACGCCGGGCTGCACGTCGGGGTTGCCGGCCTTGCCGAGCGCGGCGATGCGGCCGGCCTTGATCGCGACGTCGGCCTTGACGATGCCCCAGTGGTCGATGACGAGGGCGTTGGTGACGACGGTGTCGGCGACTTCGGCCGAGACGCGCTGGCCCTGGCCCATGCCGTCGCGGATCGTCTTGCCGCCGCCGAACTTGACTTCCTCGCCGTAGCCGCCGGCGCGCAGGGTGTAGTCGTCCTCGACCTCGACGAGAAGTCCGGTGTCGGCGAGGCGGACACGGTCGCCGACGGTCGGGCCGAACATCTCGGCGTAGCCGGCTCTGGAGATCGTCGCCATCAGAGGTCGCCTTGCACGAGGCCGCGAAAGCCGTACGCCTTGCGCGCCCCGGCCAGGTCGACGAGCTCGATCGTGCGTTGCTGGCCCGGCTCGAAGCGCACCGCCGTGCCCGACGCGATGTTGAGGCGCATGCCGTGCGCGGCAGTGCGGTCGAAGCGCAGGGCCGCGTTCGTCTCGGCGAAGTGGTAGTGCGAGCCGACCTGGATCGGCCGGTCGCCGCTGTTCTGGACGACGAGCGTGATGCTGCGCCGGCCCGGATTCAGGACGTGGTCGCCGCTCGCGATCAGGAGCTCGCCGGGGATCACGAGATCGGCTGGTGCACGGTCACCAGCTTGGTTCCGTCGGGGAAGGTCGCCTCGACCTGGATGTCGGGAATCATCTCGGCGATCCCGTCCATCACGTCGGCGCGCGTCAGCACGGTCTTGCCTTCGCTCATCAGCGCGGCGACGCTCTTGCCGTCGCGCGCGCCTTCCATGATCGCGGCGCTGATCAGCGCGATCGCCTCGGGATGGTTCAGCTTCAGGCCGCGTGCCTTGCGGCGCTCGGCGAGCAGGGCGGCGGTGAAGACGAGGAGCTTGTCCTTGTCGCGCGGCGTGAGGTCCATCGGCGTCGGGTTCTGGGAGGATTCGCGGAGCTGGACGGCGACTCGCAAGAGCGGTGCCAGGTGGCCTCAAGTGGCGATGATCATACGGCGCGCATCGCGCGCGATCAGGTCGACCAGACCCTCGGCACCGAGGCCTCGAGGCCCCACGCGACCAGGCGCCAGCCGCGCCAGATTCGCACGAGCAGGTCCATCGCCGGCTCGACCCGATCGGCGAGCGCGCGCACGACGACGACCATGTCCTGCGGCGACGTCGCGCCCGCGGCAGCGGCGAGCGCGTGCGCATGGACCGTCGTCCGCGCATCGGCGAGCAGGGCGTCGCGCCGCGCGTCGGCGATCGGTTCGCCGGCCGCGAACCACATCGTCGCCAGGACGCGGCGTCCGCCCCAGCCAAGCGGCGAGGCGAGCAGGCGCGTGTCGTCGGCGCGGATCGTGGCGCGGTCGAGCCAGCGTCCGGGCAGCTCGATCGATTGCGTGAAGCGGCCGGCGACGAAGGGCAGGTCGGACGCGGGCAGGCCGAGTGCGGTCACGTCCCAGCCGATCATCTCGGCACCCGGAGCGAGCGTGCAGCGCACCCGGTTCGTCGCCTCGCAGCCGCTGTAGGCGATGGTCTCGAGCGGCAGCCACTCTAGGCGACTGCCCGCCGCGGCGTCGATCGCGGTCGACTGCTCTGCTGCCGCGCCCGACGAGCGATAGAAGCGAGTCGCGCCCGGCGTCGTGATCAGCGCATGCGTGGCGGGCGCGAGCGCGACGGCAATCGCCAGGTGATCGCCGCCGACCATGCCGCCCGGCGGATGGACGAGGACGCTGTGGCAGACGCCGCCTTCCGGATAAAGGCTCTTCAGCACGCGCAGCGGACCGTCGTGCCGGTCGTGCGCGACCGTGCGCGCACCGACGGCACGGTAGTCGAGGGCGAGGCTGCCGTGCCAACCCATCGTCGTCACGCGCCGGCGCGAGAGCGCGTGAGCGCCGCTAGGCGCCGGCGAACTTGCCGACGACCTCGCGCAGGATCTCGCGCACCTCGCGAAAGCCATCGGAGCTCGGCATCCAAGCCAGCGCCGGCGTGTCGATCCGGCGCGCCAGGCCCATCGGCGCGGCCTCGACCTGGATGTCCGGTCCCGCCGCCTCGACGAAGGCGCGCAGCGCCCGCGCCATGTGCCAGCCGTTGGTCACCAGGACGATGTGGTTGATGCCGGCCGGCTTGAGCAAGGCGAGCGTGCGCGCGGCGTTCTCGCGCGTGTCGCGTGAGTCGTCCTCGATCCACTTGATCGGCCTGCCGAACTCTTCGGCCGCGATCTTGCCGGCGATGCGCGCCTCGGCGGTCGAGTCGGTCTGGGCCCAGCCGGTGCCACCGCTGAAGGCCATCGGCGCGCCGGTCTGCGACGCCAGCCAGACGCCGTAGCGCAGCCGCTCGAGCGAGAGCGACGTCAGGCTGCCGACGCCGTACTCGGGCGCGAACGGCTCGGTGCCTCCGCCGAGGATGACGATCGCCAGCGGCTTCTTCGCGACCACCTCGGCGCGCAACTCGCGGACGCGGTCGAAGCTGAGCGCGGCCGGCGGCGGCAGGAGCAGCAGCGAGAGTCCCCGCGCCACGCCGCTGCACGCCGAGAGCCACAGCATGACGACGGCAAAGAGAATGACCAGCCAGCCCAGGCCGCGCCGCGGCAGCAGCAGGCGCGCGCCGAACAGGACGAGGACGAGGAACGGGACCGGAGGCAGCAGCAGCGCGCCGATCACGGGCTTCCACGATTCGATGCCGAGCAGCACGAAGAAACTGTTCACGAAAGGTCGTCTGCGGCGAGCCGGAAGCGGCGGCGCGATTGTGCCGGAGCGAACGCGCGCGGCGCGGTTGATGCACGTCGTGACAGCCGACACGAGCCGGCGCTCGACCAGCCCGTTGTCGCGTCTACGGCGCGAGACGCTCGCGCAGCCAGGCGCCGCCCTCGCGTCGATAGCGAAGTCGGTCGTGCAGACGCGACTTGCGTCCCTGCCAGAACTCCCATGCCTCGGGCGCGAGCCGGTAGCCGCCCCAATGCGGCGGTCGCGGCGGCCTGAGCATGAACCTGGCGCCGTAGCGCGCCGCGTTGGCCAGGAGCGTGGCGCGCGAGCCGATCACCTGGCTCTGCGGCGACGCCCAGGCCCCGATGCGCGAATCGAGCGGCCGCGAATCGAAGTACGCGTCCGACTCGGCGTCTGCGACCTTCGTGACCGGGCCTTCGATGCGCACCACGCGCTCCAGCTCGACCCAGTGGAACTGCAGGGCCGCGAACGGGTGCACCGCGAGCTCCTGGCCCTTGCGGCTGTCGTAGTTCGTGAACCAGACGATGCCGGCGGCGTCGAAGCCCTTGATGAGCACGATCCGGGTCGAGGGGCGGCCGTCGGCGCCGACGGTCGCCAGCGTCATGGCGTTGGGCTCGGGCAGCTTGCCCGCGATCGCCTGCTCGAGCCAGGACTCGAATTGCTTCATCGGGTCCGCGTCGGAGGCCGACTCGTCGAGCTCGGCCAGCTCGTAGCTCTTCCTCAGGGCGGCGATGTCGGTCATCGAACGAGTATAGAAAGGTCGCGGGTCCGGCCCGCGGATTGCAACGAGAGGTCATCGCGTGCGCAGACACGACGGCCTTGGGGGAAGGCCTTACGTAGACCTCCCACTTACTCGATCGATGCACGTCTCCCATGCTCGGCGCATGTCCACTCAACGTTCGGTGATCGTGCTCGCCGCGGGCCAGGGCTCGCGGTTCAAGGCTGCGGACCACAAGCTGGCCCAGCGGCTTGGCGAGTCGAGCGTGCTCACCGCGACCCTCGCCAGCGCGCTGGCGAGCCAGCTGCGCGTCGTCGTCGTCACGACAGCACGGTTCGCCGACGTGGCGTGCAGCAGCGTCGCGGCGCGCGACGTCGTCGTCCTGCCCGAGGTCGGCTCGTCGGGCGCCGATCGGTTCGGCATGGGCGTCTCGATCGCTGCCGGGGTCGGCGCCTGCCCGAACTCGCGAGGCTGGCTGGTGCTGCCCGGCGACATGCCGCTCGTCCGCCCCTCGACGCTGATCGCCGTGGCCAACGCCCTCGACCACCATCCCGTTGCGTTCGCCCAGCACAAGGGCCGGCGCGGCCATCCGGTCGGGTTCGGCGCGGAGCTGTACTCGGAGCTCGCCGCGCTGAACGGCGACGAAGGCGCGCGCCGCCTGGTCGCACGCTATCCGGCGTTCGCCGTGGAGCTCGACGACCCGGGCGTGCTGATCGACATCGACACCGAGGACGACCTCGCGGCGGCGCGCGTCGGCGCCTTCGCGGCGGCCGATCGCGAGCGTCCCGCAGCGGCCGAGACCTGAGCCGGGCTCAGGCGGTGAGCGAGTGCCGGCGCGCGAGCGCGACGAGGCGCTCGACGTCGCGGTCGCGGATGCCGCAGGTGCGCAGCGACCGTTCGGTCTCGACCAGATACGACAGCGTGCTGCCGTAGCGGCCGTTGGCCGTGCGCAGGATCTCGATCAGCTCGCCGTCGGGCAGCGCGCCCGTATGGCTCGGGCTGCGCCGGTTGAGCGTGAATGCCAGGCCGCGGACGACGCCGTGCGGCGTGCGGCAGGCCAGCCACTTCGGGTCGTAGACGCCGGTCAGCATCTCGCGGTTCCAGAGCCGCTCGAGCTCGGCCTCGACGCGCGGCTGCTCGATCCGGTAGGCGCGACCGCGGCAGGAGCCGCCGGGCACGAGCGCGAACACGAGTCCCGGGCACTCCTTCGTGCCGCGGTTGATGTGCGAGCGCATCGCCAGGGCGCGGTGCCAGCCGTGGACCGTCGCCGCACGATCCTCGGCGGCCTCGAACTCCGGCTTCCAGATCAGCGAGGCGTAGCCGAAGATCCAGACGTCGCCGCTCTGGCCCCAGGCATCGAGCGTGCGGTCGAGGAGACGGCGCGGGTCGCGCGCGCCGCTCGCGGGCAGGAGAGTGGATGTCATCGCCAACTAGAATCGGCCGCCGAAGAACATAGAAGAAATCATGGACGAGTCCAAACCCGCACCGCCGCGACATTCGTCACGGACATTGGTCATCGCCCTGGTGGCGGTGCTGATCGTCGTGGCCATTGCAGGAATCGTGCTCGCCGGTCTGCGCGGGCGCCCCACCGGAGCCGGCCCGGTCGCGGCGCTCCCTTCAGCAACGCAGCAACCCGGCTCCACGCCGACAGCCGCCGCCCCCGCGATCGCCGCCGAGGTCGGCGCCGGACCGAACCAGCTCGGCTTCGCGAGCGGCTCCGACATGCTGTCGCCGATGTCGCTCAAGAAGATCGTCGACGTCGCGAACAGCGCGAAGAAGGACAGCCACACCATCGTGATCGCGGCCAGGCTCGAGGGCGGCAGCGAGCGCGAGCAGCGCATGGAGCTGGCCAAGAAGCGGGCCGACGCCGTGCGCCGCGCGTTGCAGTCGGCCGGGATGCCGGTGAGTGCGCTCAGGGTGCAGATTTCCGAGCTTCCTGCCGGCCTCGTGCCGAAGCTCGACGCAGATCGGCTCGAGCTGAGCATGAAGTGATCGCGGCGCGCGCGGGCGTGTCCGCCAGCCTCGTGATCCTCGAGGAGCCCCATCCATGAAGCAGGCGGTCGTCGACGTCACCGGCCGGATCCGCGAGCGCAGCCGCGAGCTCCGCCGCGACTACCTGAGCCGGGTCGACGCCATGCTGGGCCGCGCGCCCGGTTCGCGCCGCCTCGGCCGCGCCAACATGGCCCACGCCGTCGCCGCGCTCCCCGCGGCCGACAAGATGAGCATCGTCGCCGCGAAGGCGCCGAACATCGGCGTGGTCACGGCATACAACGACCTGCTGTCGGCGCACCATCCGTACGAGCGCTTCCCTGGCGTGATCCGCGAGGCGGCCCACGCCCTGGGCGCAA
>JBBRZP010000113.1:0-12388 GCA_038236565.1 Burkholderiales bacterium
CACTGCGAGCCGTGGCAGTCGACCATCGATTGCTGCGCGGGATGCAGTCCGCCAACCGTCTCCAGGTCCTCGACGGTGAACAGCGCCTTGCCGTCGAGCGTCGGCAGGAACTGGATGCAGGCGTTGGCGGTGCGCAGGCGCAGGCCGCCGACCGTGTCGGGCGAGGCCGGTGCACCGGTCGGCGCCAGCTCGGCCACGACGACGGTGCAGGCACCGCAATCGCCCTCGTTGCAACCTTCCTTGGTGCCGGTGCAGCGCGCGTCCTCGCGCAACCAGTCGAGAACGGTGCGTGTCGTCGCCGAGGCGTCGATCTCGACGATGGCGCCGCGGTGAAAGAAGCGGATCGGGCGTGTCGACATGGTGGGTCCGATGGTATACAGCGATTCGCATGCCATCCCTGCATCCAGCGACCAGCACCAGGCCCGACGCGGCCGATGGCGCGCGCATCGCCATCCACGGCGACCTGCTCGACTTCACCGGGGACCCGGCGTGGGGCGAGACCGACTCCGCGGCCTTGCGCTTCCGGCCCGATCACTGGCTGCTGGTCGACGGCGGTCGCATCGTCGGCGCCCAGGCCGAAGCGCCGGGCGACGGCTGGATCCGCCACGACCACGCCGGCCGCCTCGTCCTGCCGGGCTTCGTCGACACCCACGTCCACAGCCCGCAGATCGACGTCATCGCCAGCTACGGCACCGAGCTGCTCGACTGGCTGGCGACGCACACCTTCCCGGCCGAGATCCGCCACGCCGACGTCGACCACGCCGAGGCCGCGGCGGCGCGGTTCCTCGACGCGCTGCTCGCGCACGGCACGACCTCGGCGGTGGTGTTCCCGACGGTCCACGCGCATTCGGCCGACGCGCTCTTCGCCGCCGCCGAGTCGCGCGGTATGCGGGTCATCGCCGGCAAGGTGCTGATGGACCGCAACGCGCCCGACGGATTGCGCGACGACGTCGTCACTGCCGAGCGCGAGATGGAGGCGCTGATCGCGGCATGGCACGGCCGGGCGCGCCTCGCCTACGCCGTCACCGTGCGCTTCGCGCCGACGAGCTCGCGCGAGCAGCTCGCGCTCGCCGGGCGACTCTGCCGCGACGATCCGAGCCTCTATATGCAGACCCACGTCGCCGAGAACCGCGCCGAGGTGCGCTGGGTCCACGAGCTCTTCCCGGAAGCGCGCAGCTATCTCGACGTCTACGCCGCGGCCGGCCTGCTCCACGCGAGAAGCGTGTTCGCGCACGGCATCTGGCTCGACGACGCCGACCGCGCGGCGATCGCCGATGCCGGCGCGCAGATCGCGCACTCGCCGTCGTCGAACCTCTTTCTCGGCAGCGGCCTGTTCGGCTGGCGCGCCGCCGAGGCCGCCGGCGTGCACGTGAGCCTGGCGAGCGACGTCGGCGGCGGCACGAGCCTGTCGATGTTGAGGAACATGGCCGACGCGTACAAGATCCAGGCGCTCGCCGGCGAACGGCTGACGGCGTGGAAGGCGCTGCATGCAGCGACGCGGGGCGCGGCGCTGGCGCTCGGCCTGGGCGACGAGATCGGATCGCTCGAGCCCGGCCGCGTCGCCGACGTGTGCGTCTGGGACGAGGCGGTCGGTCCGGTGGCGACGCGGCGCGCCTCGGTGGCCCGCACATTGCATGAGCGGGTCTTCGCGTGGATGACGCTGGCCGACGAGCGCAACCTGGTCGAGGCCTTCGTGGCAGGGCATTCCTCGTATCGACGGCCCGCCGGGCCGGGGTCAGAATGATCCTCGCCGTGCCATGACCCTTCGCCTCGAGCTCGTCGCCGTCAGCAAGCAGTACCCGGCCGTCAAGGCGAACGACCGGGTGAGCCTGCGCGTCGCGCCGGGCGAGATCCACGCCGTGCTCGGCGAGAACGGCGCCGGCAAGTCGACGCTGATGAAGATCATCTACGGCGCCGTCCGCCCCGACGAGGGCGAGATCCGCTGGAACGGCGAGCGCGTGCAGGTCGCGTCGCCGGCCGAAGCCAGGAAGCTCGGCATCAGCATGGTCTACCAGCACTTCAGCCTGTTCGACACGCTGACCGCGGCGGAGAACGTCTGGCTTGGCCTCGACAAGACACTGACGCTCGCCGACGTGACGGCGCGCATCCGCAAGGTCGCGGGCGAGTACGGGCTCGAGGTCGACCCGCTGCGGCCGGTGCACACGCTCTCGGTCGGCGAGCGCCAGCGGGTCGAGATCGTGCGCGCGCTGATGACCGCGCCGCGCCTCCTGATCCTCGACGAGCCGACCTCGGTGCTGACGCCCCAGGCCGTGCAGACGCTCTTCGTCACGCTGCGCAAGCTCGCGAGCGAGGGCTGCTCGATCCTCTACATCTCGCACAAGCTCGACGAGATCCGCGCGCTCTGCCACCACTGCACGGTGCTGCGCGGCGGCAAGGTCACGGGGGAGGTCGATCCGACGAAGGAAACCAACGCGAGCCTGTCGCGCCTGATGATCGGCGCCGAGCCGCCGCAGCTGCAGCACCGCGAGGCCAGGCCCGGCGCGGTCGTGCTCGCTGTGCGCGGGCTCTCGCTCGCCAAGGAAGATCCGTTCGGCACCGCGCTCGAGTCGGTGTCGTTCGACGTCCGCGCCGGCGAGGTCGTCGGCATTGCCGGCGTCTCGGGCAACGGCCAGCAGGAGCTGATGGCGGCGATCTCGGGCGAGGACCGGCGCGCGCCGGCCGGCTCGATCCAGCTCTTCGACCGCGACATCGCGCGCGCCTCGCCCAGGAAGCGTCGCCACGGCGGGCTGCACTTCGTGCCCGAGGAGCGACTCGGTCGCGGCGCCGTGCCAACCCTCTCGCTGGCGCAGAACACGCTGCTCACGCGCACGCGCGCCGTCGGAGCCGGCGGGTGGCTGCGCATCGGCGACATCACGGCGCTCGCCGAGTCGCTGATCCGGCGCTTCAACGTCAAGGCCGGCGGCCCGGGCTCGGCGGCGAAGAGCCTGTCGGGCGGCAACCTGCAGAAGTTCATCGTCGGCCGCGAGATCGACGCGCAGCCCAAGCTCCTCGTCGTCTCGCAGCCGACCTGGGGCGTCGACGTCGGCGCCGCGGCGCAGATCCGCGGCGAGCTGCTTGCGCTGCGCGACAACGGCTGCGCCGTGCTGGTCGTGAGCGAGGAGCTCGACGAGCTGTTCGAGATCTGCGACCGGCTCGTCGTCATCGCCCGCGGTCGCGTCTCGCCGAGCGTGCCGACAGCGCACGCGACGGTCGAGCAGATCGGCGAGTGGATGAGCGGCCTGTGGACCGGTGCGGCCGAGGCCAGCGCCGCCGGCGCCTGACGCGATGCTGAAGCTCGAGACCCGCCCGGAGCCGTCGCGCGCGATGTCGATCGCGTCGCCGCTGATCGCGCTCGCGATCACGGTGCTGATCGGCACGCTGCTCTTCGTCCTGCTCGGCAAGGACCCGCTGCGCGGCCTCGCCGTGTTCTTCATCGAGCCGCTGAAGAGCGTCTACGCGCTCACCGAGCTCGCGGTCAAGGCGACGCCGCTGCTGCTGATCGCGCTCGGCCTCGCCGTGTGCTTTCGCTCCAACGTCTGGAACATCGGCGCCGAAGGCCAGTTCATCCTCGGCGCGATCTTCGCGAGCGGGATGGCGATGCAGGCCACGGCGACAACCGGCTCGTGGTTCTTCATCGCGGTGATCGCCGCCGGCGTCGTCGGCGGCATGGTCTGGGCGGGCATCGTCGCGCTCCTGCGCGACCGCTTCAACGCCAACGAGATCCTCGTCAGCCTGATGCTCGTGTACGTCGCCGAGCAGGTGCTCAACTACCTCGTCTACGGCCCGTGGAAGGATCCGGCCGGCTACAACTTCCCGCAGACGATCACCTTCCTCAAGTCGACGCAGGTGCCCAAGCTCTTCAGCGGCTTTCGCGTGAATCTGGGAGCGCCCTTGGCGCTGGTCGGCGTTGGTCTGTTCTGGGTGCTGCTCTTTCGCACCTACGCCGGCTTCCAGCTCCAGGTCGGCGGGCTCGCGCCGGCGGCCGCGCGCTACGCCGGCTTCTCGTCGCGCAAGGCGCTCTGGACGGCGCTTCTGATCTCGGGCGGCATGGCGGGCCTGGCCGGCGGGCTCGAGGTCGCCGGGCCGCTCGGCCAGCTCACGCCGCACGTGCCGCAGGGCTACGGCTTCGCCGCGATCATCGTCGCCTTCGTCGGGAGGCTCCATCCGGTCGGCATCGTCTTCTCGGCGATCCTGATGAGCATGTTCTACATCGGCGGCGAGCTCGCGCAGTCGCGCCTCGGCCTGCCGAAGTCGCTCACCGGCGTGTTCCAGGGCCTGCTCCTCTTCACGCTGCTCGCGTGCGACACGATGATCGCGTACCGCATCCGCTGGACGTCGGCGCGGCCCGCGCCGGCAACGCCCGCGATCGACGACGCGCCGCTCAACCCGGTCGTCGGCTCGACCAACCTGCCGGCCCGCGAAGGAACGACCTGATGGACCAGTTCGCGCTCCTCGTCGCCGCGACGCTGAATTCGGGCACCGTGCTCGCCTTCGCCGCGCTCGGCCTGCTCATCAACGAGCGTGCCGGCATCGTCAACCTCGGCGCCGAAGGGTTGATGCTGGTCGCCGCGGTCGCTGGCTTCGCCACCGCCTTCCACACCGGCAACGACTGGCTCGCGTTCGGCGCCGGCGCCGCCGCCGGCGCGATCCTCGCGGCTGCGTTCGGCGTGCTCGTGATCTGGCTCAACACCAACCAGTACGCGACCGGCCTGGCGCTCAGCCTCTTCGGTGCGGGCTTCTCGGCCTTCGCCGGCATCCGCTACGCGCAGGAAAAACTGGGCGAGCAGCACAACTTCGCGATCCCCGGTCTCGCCGACCTGCCGTTCGTCGGCCCGGCGTTCTTCCGCCAGCATCCGATGGTCTACCTCGCGATCGCGCTCACCGTCGCGATCGCCTGGTTCCTCTACCGATCGCGCGCCGGGCTGGTGCTGCGAGCGGTCGGCGAGTCGCCCGAGTCGGCGCATGCGCTCGGCTATCCGGTGAGGAAGATCCGCCTTGCCGCCGTTGTCGTCGGCGGCGCGCTCTGCGGCGTCGCCGGCGCCTACATCTCGGTCGTCTACACCCACCTCTGGGTCGAAGGCATGACCGCAGGCAAGGGCTGGATCGCGCTCGCGCTCACCACCTTCGCGACCTGGCGGCCGGCGCGCGTGCTGCTCGGCGCGTATCTCTTCGGCGGCGTGACGATGCTGCAGCTGCAGCTGCAGGGCGAGGGCGTCCAGATCTCGAGCCAGTTCCTGACGATGCTGCCGTATCTCGCGACGATCCTCGTCCTCGTCCTCATCTCGCGCAACGCGTCGTTCATCCGCGTCAACATGCCGGCCTCGATCGGCAAGCCATTCTTCCCTGGATAATCGAATCCACTACTAGGAGGACTTCCCATGACCCGAGTCTCGTTCGCCCGCGGCGCCGCTTTCGGCGCGGTCGCGCTGGCCGCCATGCTTGCCGGCTGCAGCAAGGAAGAGAAGACGACCACCACCGCGGCGCCGGGCGGCACCACGACCACGACCACCACGACGACGTCGACGCCGATGGCGCCGGCCGCGTCCGCCGTCGCGACGGCTGCCAGCGGCCCGCTGAAGATCGCCTTCGCCTACGTCGGCCCGGTCGGCGACGGCGGCTGGACCTTCGCGCACGACAACGCGAGGAAGGCGCTCGAGAAGGAGTACGGCGACAAGATCCAGACCTCGTTCGTCGAGAAGGTGCCCGAAGCCGCCGACGCGGAGCGCGTGTTCCGCGACATGGCGAGCCAGGGCAACACGCTGATCTTCGGCACCACCTTCGGCTACATGGAGCCGATGCTCAAGGTTGCGGCCGATCTCAAGGACGTGAAGTTCGAGCACGCCACCGGCTACAAGACCGCCGGCAACATGAGCGTGTACGACAGCCGCACCTATGAAGGCGCGTACATGGCCGGCGTCATCGCCGGCGGCATGACCAAGACCAACACCCTCGGCGTCGTCGGGTCGATCCCGATCCCCGAGGTGATCCGCAACATCAACAGCTTCACAATGGGCGCGCAGTCGGTCAACCCGAAGATCAAGACCAAGGTCGTCTGGGTCAACGAGTGGTTCAACCCGCCGAAGGAAACCGAGGCCGCGCAGTCGCTCATCAACGGCGGCGCCGACGTGCTGATGCAGAACACCGACTCGTCGGCCGTGCTGCAGACGGCGGGCAAGGCCGGCAAGTACGCCTTCGGCTGGGACAGCGACATGAAGGCCTACTCGCCCGAAGCTCACCTCGCCTCGTCGGTCATCAACTGGGCGCCGTACTACATCAAGACCACGAAGGACGCGCTCGACGGCACGTGGAAGGGCGACCAGCACTCCTGGTGGGGCGTCAAGGAAGGCGCGATCGACATCGTCTCGATCTCCGACAAGGTGCCGGCCGAGATCAAGGCCAAGGTCGACACCGTCAAGGCCGGCCTGAAGGACGGCAGCTTCGTGATCTGGAAGGGTCCGATCACGAGCAACGATGGAAAGGAGATGGTGGCCGCCGGCACCAGCGCCGACGACAAGTTCATGGGCGGCATCAACTTCTTCGTCAAGGGCGTCGAAGGCAAGGTCCCGGGCGGCGACAAGAAGTAGCCTCGGCGGCGATGGACTTCGGCACGATCCCGCGCGAGCGGCTCCCGCAGCTCCTGCGGGCGATGCCGAAGGCCGAGCTGCACCTGCACATCGAGGGCACGCTCGAGCCCGAGCTGATCTTCGATCTCGCCAGGCGCAACGGCGTCGCACTCGCCTATCCGAGCGTCGACGCGCTGCGCGCCGCGTATGCTTTCACCGACCTGCAGAGCTTCCTCGACATCTATTACGCCGGCGCCAGCGTGCTCCTGCACGAGAGCGACTTCGAGGCGATGGCGATGGCGTATTTCCGCCGCGCCGCCGCCGACAATGTCGTCCACGCCGAGATCTTCTTCGACCCGCAGACCCACACCGCGCGCGGCGTCGAGATGGGCACCGTGATCCGGGGCCTGTCGGCGGCATGCGAGCGCGCCGAGATCGAGCTCGGCGTCACCGGCGCGCTCATCCTCTGCTTCCTGCGCCACCTGAGCGAAGCCGATGCGCTCGCGACCCTGCGCGACGCGCTGCCCTACCGCGAGCACTTCATCGGCGTCGGCCTCGACAGCAGCGAGCGCGGCCACCCGCCGGAGAAGTTCGCGCGCGTCTTCGACGAGGCCGGCCGCCTCGGGCTGCACCGCGTCGCCCACGCCGGCGAGGAAGGGCCGCCCGAGTACATCGAAAGCGCGCTCGACGTGCTCCACGCCGAGCGCATCGATCACGGCGTGCGCTGCGTCGAGAAGCCGACGCTCGTCGGCCGCCTGGCGCGCGAGGGCATCGCGCTCACGGTCTGCCCGCTCTCGAACCTGAAGCTGCGCGTCTTCGACCGGCTCGCCGACCACAACCTCGCCGAGCTGCTGCGCATGGGTCTGAAGGCGACGGTGAACTCCGACGACCCGGCCTATTTCGGCGGCTACGTCAACGACAACTTCGTCGCGACCTTCGAGGCCTTGCCGCAGCTCGGTGCTGCCGATGCCTACGCGCTGGCGAAGAACAGCTTCGACGCGAGCTTCGCCTCGCCGCAATCGAAGCTGCGCTGGACGGCCGAACTCGACCGCGTGTTCGAAGCGGCGTGAGGGACCGCGACTTGGGCGTTGCTGTCGCGTTCGGTCGCGCGTTCGCCGCGGGTACCCGGCGATGAACGGCGCCCGCGTGTCGTTGCCGCCTGCGCACCCGCAGAGACGCGTCCTCGCCGACGAGGTGCACGCCCGCCCGCCCGAGCCCCTCGAGACACCGTCGCGCGCGAGCTATGTCGCGGTGCTGGTCGAGCCGGCGGATCGCGCTGCCGAGACGGCGCACCTGGCCAGCCTGTGCCGGGGCTTCGGCGTGGCACCACCGCCCGAGTCGTCGAGCCAGTTCAGCGCCGCGTTCGGCGGGCTCAAGTTCAAGTGGGAGCGGCACGGCGAGTTCTCGGGCTACACGTTCATCCTGCCCGGGCGAAGCGCGGTGCCGTTCAGCGAGCCGCCGACCCTGTCGCTGCCAGACGGCTGGCTCGCTGCCGTGCCCGGCCGGACCATCGTCGCCGCGCACGGCAAGCTCGTGCCCGAGCCGCCGGGCGGCGTCGACAGCGCATTCCTCGCGGCCCATTTCGGCGCCTACATTCCGGTCGGCGCCGACATCGGCGACGGCGCCGGTGCCGCGTACACCGACTTTCGCATCCATGACGACGGATGCTCGCGCTTTCTCGTCATCGACCGCGGCTTCACGCCACGCCAGGCCGGACGCACGATGCAACGCCTGTTCGAAATCGAGGTCTACCGCATGATGGCGCTGCTCGCGTTGCCGGTCGCGCGCGAGCAGGCGCTGCGCGCGACCGCGATCGAGAGCGAGCTGGGGACGCTCACCACCGAGATCGCTGCCGATGCCGACGCGGGCCATGACGAGCGGCTGCTGCACGATGTCACGCGGCTGGCGGCAGAGATCGAGCGCTCGCTCGCTGCGACGCAGTTCCGTTTCGGGGCGCGGCAGGCGTACCACGACCTCGTCGACACCCGCATCGCCGAGCTGCGCGAGGGGCGGCTTCAGGGCATCCAGACCATCGGCGAATTCATGGCACGCCGCTTCACGCCCGCCATGGCCACCTGCGTCACGGTCGCGCAACGCCTGCACCGGCTTTCCGAGCGCGTCGCACAGGCGAGCGGGCTGCTGTCGACCCGCGTCGACATCGCGCGCGAGCGGCAGAACCAGAACCTGCTCGCCTCGATGGACCGGCGCGCCAAGCTCCAGCTGCGCCTGCAGCAGACGGTCGAAAGCCTGTCGGTGGCGGCCATCGTGTACTACGCGGCCGGGCTGGTCGGCTACGTCGGCAAGGCGCTCAAATCGCGCGGCATCGCCGTCGACGGCGACCTGCTCGTCGCCGCGTCGATCCCGGTGCTCGCCGTCGCGGTGCTGCTCGCGATGCGGCGCGCACGCCGCCGCGGCCACGACCCGCGCGACGTGCCGAACGACGTGCCGCGCCTCTGACGCCGATCCCCGAACACGAGACCATCGGGCGAGCTGGAAGCTGCGCTCCGACGACGTGGTGATCGGACGACGCGACACCAGCGCGCGAGGTTGTACGCCGCGTCCAGGTGCGGCAGCGCCATGGTCTCGAAGCGGTCTCAGTCGAGCGTCTTCATCGCCGTGGTGACGCCGGGCATCATCCGCGCCTGCATCTGCGCATCGGCGTTCTCCTTCAGCGACGCGTAGAGCGGCAGCAGGAACGACGCGAGGTTGTGCTTGTCGGCGAGCGATGCCTGCGTGTCGGCGTCGGGCTTGCTCCGCTTCGTGGCCAGCGACAGGAACCAGGCGCTCCACTCCTCGGCGCTGAGCACGCCGCGCCGGCCGATGTAGAACACCGGCGCCATCAGGCGCTCGCCTTCGCCGTAGACGTAGAAGTGCGCGCCCGGCGGCATCGCCTGCGACGCGATCGCGGCCAGGATCGCGTCGAGCTGCGCACGATCGACGGCGGGATTCAACGACAGCTGCAGCATGAGATCGGCACCGTGCGCGACGCCGTGGCGCCAGCCATCCCTGGCGTCGAAGCCGCGGTAATCGCGCAGCGTCGCGAGATAGCCGGTGCCTGCACGGACGAGCTCTGCGCGCTGCTCGGCCGAGAGAAAGGGCTGCAGGCGATCGACGCGCGCGATCTCGGCCAGCGCGAGGGCCGCGAACGGCTGGCGCAACCCCCTACTGTCTGCGGCGTCGGCGCGTAGTTGCTGCACCAGCGTCTGGCGCATCGATTGCAAGGTGTCCGGTGCGAGCTGGCGGGCGCGCATCCAGTGGGCGAGGGCGTCGAAGCCGAGCTCGTCGCGCAGGACCGGATCGGGGTCGGCGAGGCAGTCGACGAGCGCGAGCGCGAGCGACCGGCGCGCGTCGTCGTCGGCAATGCGCCACTCGGCGCGCTTCAACGCCAGCAGCGAGTCCTGCGTCGTCCCCTCGGGCGGGCACGCGGCGAACGACGCCACCGCGACCATCGCAACGACCACGCCGATGCACGTCCTGCAGGCTGCTTTCAAATCGACTCCTTCGCCGCTGTCTTCGCGACCCGATGCCGCGAACCCCGACAAGCCGGTCCGGTGCGGCGATATGGCGTGGCTGGGCTACTGCCGCGCGTCGACGTCGCCTTCAAGGCATGGGTCGACGAGCGGTGCACCTGGCCACGTCGACCGGCGACTACGGCCGCATCGCGGCGCCCTGGGTGCGTGAGGATGCCCGGTGGCGTCGGCGCCCGGCTCAGCGCGCCGTCGCGCGGCGCTCGAACGGCTCGCGGTCGGGCCGGGTCATCTCGACGGCGACGAATTCCGCCGCGGCTTCCGGCGACATCGCCCGCGTTCGCTCGAAGGCGTAAACGTCCTTCGCGAGACGTTCGGCTTCGATCCTCGACAGGTCGTTGTCGAGCTCGGCAATGCGCTGCGCGCAACGGTTGCGCCAGTCGACGGCGTCCAGTGTGTCCAAGGTTTCCATGCCTCCAAGGCTAGTGCGGGGGTGTCGAATGCTCTGTCCGAGGTCGCCTCGACGCCGTGTCGGGCGACTCCCACAATACTCTCGACCGCTCACCCGGAAAAGCCCCGGCCGTGTCGACTATTGCCGAACGTCCTTGCCGAAAACCCTAGGCGCGTTCCAGCTCCGGGGCACCGCCGTCGGCATGTGACCTCGCCCGCGCCGCTGTTGCAGACTGCGCCGTTCGCTTGCGAACCGCAACGCCTTGGCACACATCGGCCTGCGCTTGCGTGAACTTCACCCAACGCTTCGCGCCGGAACAAATCGTTGCAGCGTGCAAAGCCGCACATCGGCCGATGCGTACTTAGGATCGGCGCGAGCCCTGCAGCGAGAGGCGCACGAGCGCCGGAACGAGACGTTCCTCGCACCGCCGGGCAGGCAGAAGGAGAAAAGCCCATGGCGTTCGTGATGATTGCCACCGGCGCGACCAGTCGATCGCGCGTCAGGACCTTGCCGGTGCGGCCGCTGATCGCGCTCGCCGGCGCGGCGGCGCTCGCGCTGCTCGGGTCGGGCGGCGCGATCGGCTACGGGATCGCCGAGCCTGCTGCAGCGCCGCCGCTGTCCGCGCCGGCCGTCGCCGAGGCCGCTGCGCCGGCGCCGTTCACGCTCGAGCAGGTCGGCGCGATCTCGGGACGACTGTTCCGCCTCGAGAGCGAAGCGGCGCAGTTGAGCAAGCGGATCGGCTCGACGGCTTCCGATTCGTCGCCGAACCGCGTCGTCAGGACGCGACCCGAGCCGGCGCTCGTCGCGCCCGTCGGGCCGAGCGGCGGGCCGATGCTGGCGCCGCGCGCCGACCTCGGCGCGCTCGACGCGCAGATCGGCCGTGTCGAGCGCCAGATCGCGACGCTCGCCGGCGCGGCGGCGCAGCAGTCGCTCGAGTTGATGCGCCTGCCGTCGCGCCTGCCGATCGCCGGCGCCGAGCTGACATCGTCGTTCGGCAACCGGCTCGATCCCTTCGTCCACAGCCATGCTTTCCACGCCGGCCTCGATTTCGCCGCCCGCACCGGCACGCCGATCGCGTCGGCCGCTGGCGGCGTCGTCGCCTTCGCCGGATTCAAGCGCGACTTCGGTGGCGTCGTCGAGATCGACCACGGCAACGGCCTCGTGACGCGCTACGCCCACGCCTCCGAGCTGCTGGTGCACGCCGGCCAGGTGGTGACGCCCGGCGAGCGCATCGCCATGGTCGGCTCGACCGGCCGCTCGACCGGACCGCACCTGCACTTCGAGGTGCTGCGCGCCGGCGGCCAGGTCGACCCGAAGCGCTACCTCGACGGGCTGTGAGTGGCGCCTTGTCGATGACGATCGGTTTCATGCCCACGGCCTCGCAGCGGCTGAGCCACGTCGGCCTGGTCGTCGCGCCGCGCCGGCGCGCGGGTCGCCGGTGGCTCGGCGGCGCCGTCGTCGCGGTCGCGCTGGCGTCGGGCATCGCCGGCGGCTTTCTCTGGCGCGAGAGCGCGATCCCGCCGGCGCCCCCGCCGGCCACATCGCCGTCCGAGGTGCGCGCGTTGCGCGAACAGCTCGAACAGGGCCGCCTGGCGCTGCGCCTGTCGGATGCGCGCAGCCGCGAGCTCGAGCACCAGATCGACACCCTCAACCAGCAGCTTGCCGAATCGCAGGAGCAGCTCACGTTCTTCCGCAAGTCCCGCGAGGGCAGGCGTTAGTCACGTCCACCAGGAGACCCGGTCATGTTCACGAGCTCGAAGAAGCGCCCGTTCATCAAGATGGCGGCGCTGTCCACGCTGATTGCCGACGGCGTCGAGATCACCGGCGACCTCGCCTTCGCGAGCGGCATGCGCATCGACGGCCGGGTGCGCGGCGATGTCACCGGAGTCGCCGGCGACGCCGGAGCG
>JBBRZP010000114.1:0-12360 GCA_038236565.1 Burkholderiales bacterium
CAAGCTCATCGTCGACCTCATCTACGAGGGCGGCATCGCCAACATGAACTACTCGATCTCGAACAACGCCGAGTACGGCGAGTACGTCAGCGGCCCGAAGATCATCAACGACGACGCGCGCGCGGCGATGAAGCAGATGCTCAAGGACATCCAGAGCGGCGAGTACGCCAAGAGCTTCATCCTCGAGAACCGTGCCGGTGCGCCGACGCTGATGAGCAAGCGCCGTCTGACGGCCGAACATCCGATCGAGGTCGTCGGCGAGAAGCTGCGCGCGATGATGCCGTGGATCAAGAAGAACCGTCTCGTCGACCAGTCGCGCAACTGAGGACCGGCCGGGGCACGCCATGGTCACCGCCGACGACAGGTTGCCCGACGACGACGTCGAGCCGCCGCCGAGGAAGCGCAGGAAGGGCATCTACATCCTGCCGAACCTGTTCACGCTGGGCGCGTTGTTCGGCGGCTTCTATGCCGTCGTCATGGCGATGAACGGGCGCTTCGAGAACGCCGCGTACGGCGTCTTCGCGGCGATGGTGCTCGACGCGCTGGATGGTCGCGTCGCCCGAATGACGCACACCCAGAGCGTCTTCGGCGAGCACATGGATTCGCTGTCCGACATGGTCTCTTTCGGCGCCGCGCCTGCGCTGATCGCCTACGAGTGGGCGCTGCGCGGACTCGGAAAGCCGGGCTGGATCGCCGCCTTCGTCTACTGCTCGTGCACGGCGCTGCGGCTGGCACGCTTCAACACCAATGTCGGCGTCGTCGACAAGCGCTTCTTCCAGGGCTTGCCGAGCCCGGCGGCGGCGGCGCTGGTGATGGGCTTCATCTGGCTGATGGACAACGCCGGCTTCACCGGCATCGAGGAAGGGCCGTGGCTCGGATGGGTGACCTTCGGCTTCACGCTCTACGCCGGCCTGACGATGGTCACCAACGTCCCGTTCTACAGCTTCAAGGACCTGAGCATCAAGCGCTCGGTGCCGTTCGTCGTGATCGTGCTGATCGCGCTCGGCATCGCGGTCATCAACATCCACGTGCCGGGTGCACTGTTCGGCCTGTTCTTGATCTACGGCACGTCCGGCTACGGCGTGTACGTCTGGAAGCGGATGAAGGGCAGGCCGGTGAGCGTGATTGCAACGTCGACCGACGAGCCCGACGAACAAGGCTTGCACCGCTGAGCCGCGGTGCGCTATATTGATCCGGTGATGACGCGAATCCGCCTGCCCCTTCTCCTTCTGCTTCGACCTCTCAGGGCTCGCTGAACGAACTCGTCTCCAACGTCTTCTTCGACCGGCCCGCCTGCAAACGCAGCGGGCCGTTTTGCTTTCTAGGGGAATTGCCGTGACCGACCGCCTGTTCATCTTCGACACCACCTTGCGCGACGGCGAGCAGTCGCCCGGCGCCTCCATGACCAAGGACGAGAAGCTGCGCATCGCGCGCCAGCTCGAGCGGCTCAAGGTCGACGTCATCGAGGCGGGATTCCCGGCGTCGTCGAACGGCGACTTCGAGTGCGTGCGCGCGATCGCCCAGGCGATCAAGGGCGCGACGGTGTGCGCGCTCGCGCGTGCCAACGACCGCGACGTGAGCCGCGCCGCCGAGGCGTTGAAGGGCGGCGAATCGACCCGCATCCACATCTTCCTCGCCACCAGCGACCTACACATGGAGAAGAAGCTGCGCATGACGCGCGAGCAGGTCTTCGAGCAGGCCAGGCTCTCGGTGCGCTTCGCGCGCAACCTGACGAGCGACGTCGAGTTCTCGCCCGAGGACGGGTATCGCTCCGACCCGGAGTTCCTCTACCGCGTGCTCGAAGCCGTGATCGCCGAAGGCGCCTCGACGATCAACATCCCCGACACCGTCGGCTACGCCGTGCCCGAGCTCTATGGCGATTTCCTGCTCGACCTGCGCCGCAAGATCCCGAACGCCGACAAGGCGGTCTGGTCGGTGCATTGCCACAACGACCTCGGCATGGCCGTCGCCAACTCGCTCGCCGGCGTGAAGATCGGCGGAGCGCGCCAGGTCGAATGCACGATCAACGGCCTCGGCGAGCGCGCGGGCAATTGCGCGCTCGAGGAGATCGTCATGGCGGTGCGCACGAGGAAGGACTACTTCGGCCTCACGCTCGGCATCGACGCGACCCAGATCGTTCCGGCGTCGCGCCTGGTGTCGCAGACGACGGGCTTCGTCGTCCAGCCGAACAAAGCCGTCGTCGGCGCCAACGCCTTCGCGCACGCATCAGGCATCCACCAGGACGGCGTGCTGAAGGCACGCGACACCTACGAGATCATGCGCGCCGAGGACGTCGGCTGGGCCGCCAACAAGATCGTCCTCGGCAAGCTGTCGGGCCGCAATGCCTTCAAGCAGCGCCTGAAGGAGCTCGGCATCGAGATGGCGTCCGAAGCCGACATCAACGCCGCCTTCGTCCGCTTCAAGGAGCTCGCCGACAGGAAGAGCGACATCTTCGACGAGGACATCCTGGCGATCGCGATGGAGGAGGGCGTCGCCGCCGAGAACGACTTCTACCGGCTGGTCGCGCTGTCGCAGCACTCCGAGATGGGCGCGCGGCCGCAGGCGAGCGTCGCCTTCGTCGCCGGTGACGTCGAGCACCGGGCGTCGAGCGACGGCAACGGGCCGGTCGATGCGAGCCTGAAGGCGATCGAGTCGAAGGTCGCGAGTGGCGCGGAAATGCTCCTCTATTCGGTCAATGCGATCACCTCCGGAAGCACAGAGTCGCAGGGTGAAGTGACCGTGCGCCTGTCGCACGGGGGCCGTGTCGTCAATGGTGTCGGCTCGGATCCGGACATCGTCGTCGCGTCGGCGAAAGCCTACCTCTCGGCGTTGAACAAGCTGCACAGCAAGACCGAACGGGTGCCGGCCCAGGGCTGACACTTTTCGTCACACCAGGACGGAGCCGGATCCGTGGCTTCGGTCTCACTTTAGGAACGACGCGCAAGTTTCTGATCTTGCGCGTTTTTCTTGCCTCCCATAGACTCGCGCCGGCCAACCCCGAGACCGACCTCCCGATGAGCTCCAAGCCGTTCACCGCAGCCCTCCTTCTCACCGCTGCCTTGTTCGCCGTCTCGGCGAGCGCCGCCACGGCTCCCGCGAGCAAGGCCAAGGATGCCGCGGCGCGGCACGGCAAGGCGGTCAGCGCCAAGTCCCGCCAGGTGCTCGTTCTCCGCACGTCGCGGCACGGCGGCCGTCGCGTCGCTTCGGTCATCCGCATCGAGCCGGCCAAGCCTTCGTTCGGCCAGCTCATCGGCCTGCACCAGGCAACCGACGCGCTGGAACTGAAGTCCGGCGTCGCGCTGGTCCTCGACCAGGACACCGACGAGATCCTGTTCAGCAAGAACTCCCTGGCCGTCCTGCCGATCGCCTCGCTGACCAAGCTGATGACCGCGGTCGTCGTCACCGAAGCGCAGTTGCCGCTCGACGAGAGCATCACCATCACCGACGACGACATCGACACCGAGAAGGGCAGCCGCTCGCGCCTGCGCGTCGGCACGACGCTGCGGCGCGAGGACATGCTGCATCTGGCGCTGATGTCGTCCGAGAACCGCGCGGCCCACGCGCTGGGCCGCAGCTATCCGGGCGGCCTCGGCGCCTTCGTCTTCGCCATGAACCAGAAGGCGCACGCCCTGGGCATGAGAGACACGCACTATGTCGAGCCGACCGGCCTGTCGAGCAAGAACCAGTCGAGCGCCCGCGACCTGGCGATCCTGGTCAAGGCGGCGCACGAAGTGCAGATCATCCGTGAGCTGTCCACGTCGCCCGAGTACACGGTCGAGGTCGGCAACCGCGCGGTTGCCTTCCACAGCACCAACGGCCTCGTCAAGAGCCCGGAGTGGGACATCGGCCTGCAGAAGACGGGCTACATCTCCGAAGCTGGCCGCTGCCTCGTCATGCAGGCGAAGATGGCCGGCCGGCACCTGATCATGGTGTTCCTCGATTCGACCGGCAAGTATTCGCGCATCGGCGACGCCGAGCGCGTGCGCAAGTGGATCACCGCCTCCGTGCCGGCGCTGCCGGTGGTGCCGGCGGCCGTTCTCGGCGCGCATAAGCCGCCGATCTGACGCTTCGCGCCGCTACGGCGGTGCTTATCGTTACGCGCCACTGCTGCGGCGCTTTTTCTGCCGCCGCCGCCTGGGCGGCACCGACATCAGCCGCGATGCCCGAGCGTCGCCGAGATCTGCGCCGCAGTTGCCTCGAGACGCTCCAGCCACGACTCCTCGAGACGATCGGCGGGCGCCGAGATCGACAGTCCCGCGACCAGCTTGCCTTGATCGTCGCGGATGCCCGCCGCCATGCAGCGCACGCCCAGCTCCAGCTCCTCGTCGTCGCGTGCCGTGCCGTACTGGCTCACCCGCGCAAGTTCGCGCTCGAGCCGCGGCAGTTCGGTGATGCTGTTGCGCGTGTGCCCGGCCAGGCCGGTGCGCGCCGCGTAGGCACGGACGCGCTGGGCATCGTCGTGGGCGAGAAACAGCTTGCCGACCGACGTGAGGTGGAGCGGCGCGCGGCCGCCGACGGCGCGCACGACCTGCATTCCCGAACGCTCGCTGTACGTGCGCTCGACATAGACGATCTCGTCGCCCTGGCGCATCGACAGGTTCACCGGCTGGTGCGTGATCTTGTGCAACTCGCGCATCGGCCCGAGCGCAGCGTCGCGGACGTCGAGACGCGCCTTGACGAGGTTGCCGAGCTCCAGGAGCCGCATGCCGAGCCGATAGCTGCCCGGCTCCGGCCGGTCGACGTAGCGGCCGATCGTCAGGTCGTTGAGGATGCGGTGCGCGGTCGAGGGATGCAGTCCGCTCTGCTCGCTGATCGCCTTCAGCGCCACCGGCTCCTGGTGCGAGGCGAGCAGGTCGAGCAGCCCGAAGGCACGCTCGAGCACCTGGATCGTGATGCTGCGGTCCTCACTCTTCCTCATGACGCGATTCTCGCCCGATCACCGCGCCGCGGCGCGTGCGGCAGCGAGGCCGCTGCGTACCGCGCCTTCGAGCGTCGCCGGGTAGGGGCCGTCGATGTAGTCGCCGGCGGCGAACAGCGCCGGCGCGACGGCCATCGGCGGGCGCTGCAGCCCCGGCACACAAGCAAACGTGGCGCGCTTCTCGACCATCGTGCGCACCACCTGCAGCGGCGCGGCGATGTGTCGGCCGAGCTCGGCTGCGGCCTGTGCGAGCACGGCCGTCTCGGTCGCGGCCGCGCCGCGCTCGACCCACGGCGCGGCGCCGCTGACGACGAACGCGAGCAGGCCGGCATCGCCGCCGAGCTGTCCGCGGTCGAAGACGAACTGCGCCGGGCGGTTCGCGTCCGCGGCCAGCGCCAGCATCGGCTCGGGCAGCACGCAGCCGTCGCTGCGCGCGTAGACCGTGACGATCGGCTCGTAGCGCAGCGCGGCGGCGGTCTCGGCCCAGGCGCCGGCGTGCGGCGACACGAGACGGCCCGCCTCGGTCGCGCTGGCGGCAACGACGACGCGGTCGACGGCGACATCGTCGACGCGCCAGCCTGGACCGTCGCGCTCGATCCGGTCGACGCGATGGCCCAGCCGGAGCGTCGCGCCGCTTCTGGCGAGCGATGCCAACGCAGGCGCAGGGACGAGCTCCGACAGGCTCGCTCTCGGCAGCAGCAGATCGCCGGAACCCGGTCCCGAAAACAGGCCGTCCCGCAGGACGCGCAGGAAGACCTGGCCGCTCGCATCGGCCATCGGCGTGTTGAGCGCGGCGACGCACAGCGGCTCGATGAAGTCGCGCCGGACCGGCTCGCCCAGGCCATCGCACAGATCGGCGACCGTCGCGGTCGCGGCGCAGCGAAAGCCGCCGCGTCGCCAGGCGGCGGCAAGACGGAGAAGGCCCAGGCGATCGCGCCAGCGCCAGTCGGCGCGACGCAGCACGGCGAGGGCGAACGCGAGCGCGGGCGGTCCGGGACGCGCTCGCAGGCCACGCCCGGCGGCGTCGACGAGCGTGAGCGGCAAGCGCAGGAATGCCGTGGATTCCGCGACGCCCAGCGCCGACATCAGGCGCAGCGTCTCGACGTAGGCGCCGATGCAGATGTGCATCCCGTTGTCGAGCACGGCGCCGTGCGAGACGACGCCGCGCGCCCGGCCGCCCGCCGACGGCGCCATCTCGAAGAGCGTCACCCGCGCGCCGCACCGGCTCGCTTCGACCGCGGCCGAGAGCCCGGCCCAGCCGGCGCCGACGACGGCGACGTGGATCGGGCCCGTCACGCGACGGAGCCTAAGCTCATCGACCGCGCCAGTTGGTACGCATCGCGATCCAGAGCTTCCTGATCGGCGTGAGCGAGATGCGCTGGTGGAGGACCGCGAAATCGTCGGCCTCGATCTCCCGCAGAAGCTCGCGGTAGATGTTTGCCATCATCAGCCCGGGCTTCTGGGCGCGCCGGTCGTCGTCGCCGAGCAGGGCGAGCGCCTCGTCGTAGATGCGGTGGGCGCGCCCCGCCTGGAAGCGCATCAGCGCGGTGAAGCGGTCGCTGTATCGACGCGCGAGCAGCTCGGCCGCCTTGACGTCGAACTGCTTCAGCTCGCTCATCGGCAGGTAGATGCGGCCGCGGCGCGCGTCGTCGCCGACGTCGCGGATGATGTTGGTGAGCTGCATGGCAAGACCGAGCTTGTGCGCGTACGCGAGCGTCGACGCCTGGTTGCGGCCGAAGATGTTGGCCGCGACTTCGCCGACGACGCCGGCGACCAGGTCGCAGTATTTCGCCAGTCCCGGATAGTCGAGGAAGCGCGACTGGTCGAGGTCCATCTGGCAGCCTTCGATCACGGCGAGGAGATGCGATGCCTCGATGCCGTAGGCGGGCGCGTGCGGCATCAGCGCGTGCATCGCCGGATGGCTCGGCCGGCCGGCGAAGGCCGCGGCGACCTCGCTGCGCCACCACGCGAGCTTGGTCGCCGCGACGCCCGGGTCGCTGACCTCGTCGGCGACGTCGTCGACCTCGCGGCAAAAGGCATAGAACGCCGTGATCGCGGCGCGACGCGGCGGCGTCAGGAAGAGGAAGGCGTAGTAGAAGCTCGAGCCGCTCGCGGCGGCCTTGTCCTGCACGTACTGCTCGGGCGTCATCGAGCGCGAGCGGGGATCAGGAGCGATCGGCGTCGGGCGACGCCTTGGCGGGCGCCGCGCCGGCACGCGGGCGCCGCATCGCGACGGCGCGCCAGCCGATGACGGGCGCATCGGCGAGGCCGAGCACGGGCCGCGTCGCGAGCGTGGCGCCGCCGAGACGGTCGATCCGCTCGAGGACGCGCAATCCGCCCTGGACGACCAGGCGCAGCTCCCATCCGGCGCGCCCGCCGATGGCATGGACGAGCGGCGCGCCGGCGAGCATGCGCTCGCGCGTCCAGGCGACGAGCTCGAGGACGAGCGCGCGCAGCGTGGCGCTGTCACGTCCCGCGCGCACGTCGTCGAGATCGACGCCGTGCCGTCGCGCGTCGGCCTCGGTCACATAGAGGCGGCCGCGCGCGGCGTCGACGCCGATGTCCTGCCAGAAGTTGGCGAGCTGCAGCGCGGTGCAGATCGCATCCGATTGCGCGAGCGCGCGGGCGTCGTCGATCCCGTAGAGGTGCAGCAGCAGGCGGCCGATCGGATCGGCGGAGCGGCGGCAATAGTCGTTGAGCGCGGCGCGGTCGGCGTAGCGCAGGTTGGTCGCGTCCTGCGCGAAGGCGTCGAGGAGCGCCGACAGCAGCGGCACGGGCAGCCGATAGCGCTCGATGGCGGCGGCCATCGGCGCGAAGACGTCGTTCCAGCGCGCCGACGGCGCCCGGCCCGCGGCGACCGCCTCCAGATCGGCGCGGTACGCCGCCAGATCGGCGAGGCGCTGGTCGCTCGTCGCCGCGCCCTCGTCGGCGATGTCGTCGGCGGTCCGGGCGTAGCGGTAGATGGCGACGACAGCCGGACGCAACGCCGGCGGGCAGAGCCAGGACGCCACCGGGAAGTTCTCGTAATGGTCCACGCCCATCGGCGCGATTCTCCACGGCGGACGCGAACCCTCCCCTGGCGACGGCGATTGCCCGGCGCGAGCCAGCGTCGCGGGCGAGGCGCCGGGTAAACTACCGCGGCGACGGGGTCTCTTCGCGGCCCGTCAGACGGCGGCCATCGACTCCGTCCTTGCTCACGCCGCGCGGGTGGCGAAATTGGTAGACGCACCAGGTTTAGGTCCTGACGCCTTCACCGGCGTGTCGGTTCGAGTCCGACCCCGCGCACCAGCCCATTGAAAGTCTGCACACATCATGTCCGTCCACGTTGAAACCCTCGACAAGCTCGAGCGCCGCATCACCCTGTCGCTGCCGGCCGCGACGATCGCCTCGGAAGTCGAATCGCGCCTGCGTCGCCTGTCGCGCACGGTCAAGGCCGCGGGCTTTCGCCCGGGCAAAGTGCCGATGAGCGTCGTCTCCCAGCGCTACGGCTACTCGGTGCAGAGCGAGGTGCTTAACGACAAGGTCGGCCAGGTCTTCAACGACGCCGTCAACGAGGCCAAGCTGCGCGTCGCCGGCAATCCGAGGATCACGGAGAAGGCCGGCGCTCCCGAGGGCGAGGTCGCCTTCGACGCGACCTTCGAGGTCTATCCCGAGGTCAAGCTCGGCGACCTCTCGACGGCCGAGGTCGAGCGCGTCACGACCGAGGTGACCGACGGCGCCGTCGACAAGACGATCGAGATCCTGCGCAAGCAGCGGCGCACGTTCCAGCAGCGTCCGGCCGCCGAAGGGGCGACCGAGGGCGATCGCGTGACGATCGACTTCCTCGGCACGGTCGACGGCGTCGCCTTCGACGGTGGCAAGGCCGAAGGCTTCCAGTTCGTGATCGGCGAAGGCCAGATGCTCGAGCAGTTCGACAAGTCCGTCCGTGGCATGCGCACGGGCGACTCGAAGACCTTCCCGCTCCAGTTCCCGGCCGACTACCAGGGCAAGGACGTCGCCGGCAAGGAAGCCGACTTCGTCGTCACCGTGAAGAAGATCGAGGCCCAGCACCTGCCGCCGGTCGACGAGGCGCTCGCCAAGGCGCTCGGCATCGGCGGCGGAACGGTCGAGGCACTGCGCGCCGACGTGCGCAAGAACCTCGATCGCGAGGTGAAGTTTCGCGTCCAGGCGCGCAACAAGGCGAGCGTGATGGAAGCGCTCGTCAAGGTCGCCGAGCTCGAAGTGCCAAAGGCGCTCGTGGCCGGCGAGGTCGAGCGGATGGTCGAGCAGATGCGCGGCGACCTGAAGAAGCGCGGCGTGAAGGATGCCGAGACGGCGCCGATCCCGCCCGAGATGTTCCAGGACCAGGCCGAGCGTCGCGTTCGTCTCGGGCTGGTCGTCGCCGAGCTCGTCCGCAGCCAGAGCCTGCAAGCCAAGCCCGAGCAGCTGCAGGCGCACATCGAAGAGCTCTCGCAGAGCTACGAGAAGCCGGGCGAGGTGATGCGCTGGTATCTGAGCGATCGCAACCGCATGGCCGAGGTCGAGGCCGTCGTCGTCGAGAACAACGTCGCCGCCCACGTGCTCGCGCAAGCCAAGGCGACCGACAAGGCCGTCCCGTTCGACGAGCTGATGGCCGGCTGAGCCGCGCTGTCCGATCGGGCAGTCGGGTCGTCGAGCGGTCGCTCTTGCACCCACATAATCGGCCCAGAGATGGCGAACATGACAGTGAACAAGGAAGAGCAATGAGCGCGCTGGAGACCGAAGGCCTGGGCATGGTGCCGATCGTCATCGAGACGTCGGGCCGCGGCGAGCGTGCATACGACATCTACAGCCGCCTCCTGCGCGAACGGCTGATCTTCCTGGTCGGCCCGGTGACGGACCAGACCGCGAACCTCGTCGTCGCGCAGATGCTCTTCCTCGAGAGCGAGAACCCCGACAAGGACATCCATCTCTACATCAACTCGCCGGGCGGTTCGGTCAGCGCGGGCCTGTCGATCTACGACACGATGCAGTTCGTCAAGCCCGACGTCTCGACCATGTGCATGGGCATCGCGGCCAGCATGGGCTCGTTCCTGCTGATGGCCGGCGCCAAGGGCAAGCGCATGGCGCTGCCGAACTCGCGGGTGATGATCCACCAGCCGTCGGGCGGCGCGCAGGGCCAGGCGACCGACATCGAGATCCACGCCCGCGAGATCCTGAAGACGCGCGAGCAGCTCAACAAGATCTACGCCGAGCGCACCGGCCAGCCGATCGAGAAGATCCGCGCCGACATGGAGCGCGACTTCTTCATGGACCCCGAGGAGTCGAAGGCCTACGGCCTGATCGACCAGGTCCTGAGCCAGCGCGTCTCGCCGCCGTCCTCGACGCGCTGATCGGCGGCGGCTGGACTCTGCGCGCCGAAGCAGCGCGAAGAGTGCGAAAGTGCCGATGCCGGCGTGCTTCTTCGTGGGAAGGCAACAACACGCCGAACGGGGCCTTTCTCTCGGACAAGGTCGCGAATTCTTTTCCACTATGATTGACTTCGCACCCCCGTTGGCGCCGTCTTTCAGCGACTTTCATGGCCGAGAAAAAAGGTTCCTCGAGCGAAAAGGTTCTCTACTGCTCGTTCTGCGGCAAGAGCCAGCACGAGGTGAAGAAGCTCATCGCCGGCCCGTCGGTGTTCATCTGCGACGAGTGCATCGAGCTGTGCAACGACATCATCCGTGATGAAGTCCCCGTCGATGGCGGCGATGCGAAATCGACCAAGTCCGACCTGCCGATCCCGAGCGAGATCAAGGCGAGCCTCGACCAGTACGTGATCGGCCAGGAAGTGGCCAAGCGCACGCTCTCGGTCGCGGTCTACAACCACTACAAGCGGCTCAAGCACATGAGCCGCACGAAGGACGAGATCGAGCTCTCGAAGAGCAACATCCTCCTGATCGGCCCGACCGGCTCCGGCAAGACGCTGCTTGCACAGACGCTGGCGCGGCTGCTCAACGTACCGTTCGTGATTGCCGATGCGACGACGCTGACCGAGGCCGGCTACGTCGGCGAGGACGTCGAGAACATCATCCAGAAGCTGCTGCAGAACTGCGGCTACGACGTCGAGAAGGCGCAGCGCGGCATCGTCTACATCGACGAGATCGACAAGATCTCGCGCAAGGCCGACAACCCGTCGATCACCCGCGACGTCTCGGGCGAGGGCGTGCAGCAGGCGCTGCTGAAGCTCGTCGAAGGCACGATGGCCTCGGTGCCGCCGCAAGGCGGCAGGAAGCACCCGAACCAAGACTTCCTGCAGATCGACACGACCAACATCCTCTTCATCTGCGGCGGCGCGTTCGACGGGCTCGAGAAGGTGATCCAGAACCGCTCGGAGCGGTCCGGCATCGGCTTCGGCGCCACGGTGCACACGAAGTCGGAGAAGCGCGTCTCGGAGATCTTCCGCGAAGTCGAGCCGGAAGACCTGATCAAGTTCGGCCTCATCCCCGAGCTTGTGGGCCGCCTGCCGGTCGTCGCGACGCTCGGCGAGCTGACCGACGACGCGCTGGTGCGCATCCTCACCGAGCCGAAGAACGCGCTCGTGAAGCAGTACCAGAAGCTCTTCGCGATGGACGGCGTCGAGCTCGAGATCCGGCCGTCGGCGCTGGCCGCGATCGCCAAGAAGGCGCTCGCCCGCAAGATCGGCGCGCGCGGCCTGCGCTCGATCATGGAGCAGTCGCTCATCGACACGATGTTCGAGCTTCCCACGCTCGACGGCGTCGCCAAGGTCGTGCTCGACGAGCACACCATCCAGGACGAAGCCAAGCCGCTGCTCGTGTACCGAGAGCCGGCGAAGTTCAGCGCTTGATGCCCGACAAGCCCGGCGCTCCCCGTTCGGGCAGGCTCTTCCTCGCGGCGCTGACCTCCGCGCCCCCTTTTAATCGCTGTCTCGAGCCTCACATCGGCTGAGAAAGAGAGGTCACCAATGTCCGGACATCCCGTTCTGCCCGCCGAGAAGATCACGCTGCCGTTGCTGCCGCTGCGCGACGTTGTCGTCTTCCCGCACATGGTCATCCCCCTGTTCGTCGGCCGCCCGAAGTCGATCAAGGCCCTCGAGGTCGCGATGGAGGCCGGTCGCCAGATCATGCTGGTCGCGCAGAAGGCCGCCGGCAAGGACGAGCCCAAGCCCGACGACATGTTCGAAGTCGGCTGCGTCTCGTCGATCCTGCAGATGCTGAAGCTTCCCGACGGCACGGTGAAGGTGCTGGTCGAAGGCGTGCAGCGCGCGAGGACGCACAGCGTCTCCGACAACGGCGAGTACTTCGTCTCCGACGTCACGCCCGTGCCGCCCGAGACCGAGGCCAAGAGCGAGGTCGAGGCCCTGCGCCGCGCCGTGACGCAGCAGTTCGACCAGTACGTCAAGCTGAACAAGAAGATCCCGCCCGAGATCCTGACCTCGATCGCCGGCATCGACGACGCCGGCCGCCTGGCCGACACGATCGCCG
>JBBRZP010000115.1:0-12260 GCA_038236565.1 Burkholderiales bacterium
ACGATCGCGCCGATCGGATCGGGCATCGCGGCGATCTGCTCGCAGCCGTCGGCGACGGTTTCGATCGTCGCGCGATCGAGCGTCAGGCGATCAACGAGGGGCGCGGCGAGGCCGGCATCGCGCGCTGAGGCGAGATCGACGGCGTTCGCGGCTTCGAGCGCTGCCGCGCCCTCGCGCAGGCGTCGGGCGAGGGCGCGCAAGGCGGCGTTGCGCAGCGCGACCGGCGACGCGGCGAGCGTGCGGCTCGCGGCGCGCGCATGCGTGCCCATGTGCGCGATCGTCGCCTGCAGGTCGGCCGGAGTCATGGCGGGCATTGTTTCAGAGTCGCCCGTCGGTGCCGGCGCACGGCCCGCGACCGATTTGGCATCCGCGGCCCGCGTGGCGGCCGTCGTCAGCCGATCTCGACCTGGCGGATGCAGGCCGCCGTATGCGCCGCGCCGGCCGGCTCGAGCGGCGGCACGACCTCGGCGCAGCGGCCGATCGCGAACGGGCAGCGGGTGCGAAAGACGCAGCCCGAGGGCGGCGCCAGCGGCGACGGCAGCTCGCCCGAGAGCGCGCTCGCTGCTGCCCGGGCGAGCGCCGCCGAGCCCCGCGTCGCGTCGACGCGGGGCGTGCTCGCGAGCAGCGCGCGCGTGTACGGATGGCGCGGCGCGGCGAAGAGCCCGGCCTTGGGCGCGCGCTCCATGACGCGGCCGAGGTACATCACGATCACCTCGTCGGCGATCAGCTCGACGACGGCGAGGTTGTGCGAGATGAAGACGTAGGCGACGCCGGTCTCGTCCTGCAGGTCCATCAGCAGGTTGAGCACCTGGGCCTGGATCGAGACGTCGAGCGCCGACACCGGCTCGTCGGCGATCACCAGGCGCGGCTCGAGCATCAGGGCGCGTGCGATGGCGACGCGCTGGCGCTGCCCGCCCGAGAACATGTGCGGATAGCGCCGGTAGTGCTCGGGGGAGAGGCCGACGCGGCCGAGCATCGCGCGGCCCCGCTCCTCGCGCTCGCTCTTGCGGAGGTCGGTGTTGATGGTCAGCGACTCTTCCAGCGCCATGCCGATCTTTTTCCTCGGATTGAGGCTCGCGAACGGGTTCTGGAACACCATCTGCACGGTGCGGCGCAGCGCGCGCCGGACCGCGGCATCGGCGGCGGTCGCGTCGACGCCGCCGATCCGGATCGTCCCCGAGGTCGGCACCTCGAGCATCGCGATCTGGCGCGCGAGCGTGCTCTTGCCGCAGCCCGACTCGCCGACGATGGCGAGCGTGCGGCCGGCTGCCAGCGAGAGCGACACGTCCTGCAGCGCGCGCACCGTGGCCTTGGGCTGGAACAGCCCGCCCGACACCTCGTAGCGCTTGGTCAGCGCATCGGTCTCGAGGACGAGGTCGCTCATTCGGAAGCCTTCACGCTTCGCGCTGCGGCATTCGCCTTGGGAGCGGCCCGGCGGCTCATGGCTGCGGCGCCGCGCCGAGCGGATAGAAGCAGCGCGCCCGGCTCGCGCCGACCTCGAAGAGTTCGGGCCGCTCGACCCGGCAGCGCTCCCGCACGTGGGGACAGCGCGGCGCCAGCAGGCAGCCGGCCGGACGATCGAACGCGCCCGGCACGGTGCCGGCGAGCGAGGCGAGGCGGCGCTTGCCGGCGTTGCGCTCGGGCAGCGAGGCGAGCAGCGCCTCGGTGTACGGATGGCGCGGCTGGGCGAAGAGGTCGGCGGCGCTGGCGCTCTCGACGACTTGCCCGGCGTACATCACGAGGACGCGCTGCGCGACCTCGGAGACGACGCCGAGATCGTGCGTGATCAGCACCAGCGCCATGCCGCGTTCGCGCTGCAGCCGCGCGAGCAGGGCGAGCATCTGCGCCTGCACGGTGACGTCGAGCGCGGTCGTCGGCTCGTCGGCGATCAGCAGGCGCGGATTGCAGGCGATCGCCATCGCCAGCATCACGCGCTGGCTCATGCCGCCCGAGAGCTGGTGCGGGAAGGCGTCGAGGCGGCGCTCGGCGTCGGGGATCTCGACGTCCTCCAGCAGCTGCAGCGCGCGCGCCCGCCGTGCTTTGCGCGAGCCGCCTTCGTGCAGCGCGATCGTCTCCATCAGCTGGAAGGCGACCGTGAACGACGGGTTCAGGCTCGTCATCGGGTCCTGGAAGATCATCGCCATCTCGCCGCCGAGGAGCGCGCGGCGTTCGCGCTCGGGCATCGTCTGCAGGTCGCGGCCGGCGAAGGCGAGGCGCCCGGCGCGCACGCGGCCGGGCTCGTCGATCAGGCCCATCACGGCGAGCGCACTCACGCTCTTGCCCGAGCCCGACTCCCCGACGATGCCGACGACCTCGCCGGCATCGACCGTGAAGCTGACATCGCTCGCCGCGCGCAGCGGCATGTCGGTCGCGCCGAACTCGACCGAGAGATGCTCGACCTCGAGCAGCCGCGCGCTCATGTCTTCAGCTTCGGATCGAGGGCGTCGCGCAGGCCGTCGCCGGTGAGGTTGAAGGCGAGAACGGTCACGAGGATCGCCAGCCCCGGCAGCGTCACCACCCACCACGCACTCTGGATGAACTCGAGTGCGCTCGCGAGCATCGAGCCCCACTCGGGCGTCGGCGGCTGCGCGCCCAGGCCGAGGAAGCCGAGCGCGGCGGCGTCGAGGATCGCCGACGAGAAGCCGAGCGTCGCCTGGACGATGATCGGCGCGGCGCAGTTCGGCAGCACGGTGTCGAACATCAGCCGCCACGTGCCGGCACCGGCCAGGCGCGAGGCCTGGACGTAGTCCTTGGCGAGCTCGGTCAGCACCGCGCCGCGCGTGAGGCGCACGAAGTGCGGCAGCATGACGATGGCGATCGCGTACATCGCGTTGGCCAGTCCGGGCCCGAGCACCGCGACGACGGCGACGGCGAGCAGCAGGCTCGGCAGCGCGAGCATCACGTCCATCAGGCGCATGACGACGTATTCCGGGAGGCGGCCGCGGTAGAAGCCCGCAACCAGGCCGAGCAGCACGCCGAGCGAGAGCGACAGGCCGACCGAAACGATGCCGATGGCGAGCGACAGACGCGTGCCGTGGATCAGGCGCGAGAGGATGTCGCGGCCGACCTCGTCGGTGCCGAGCAGGAAGACATGGCCGCCGACCGGCGTCAGCGACGGTCGCACGAGCGTCGCGTCGCGGTACTGCTCGCTCGGGCTGTACGGCGCGATGACGTTGGCGAAGACCGCGCAGAAGACGAGCAGCGCGAGCACCGCCAGGCCGATGACGGCGCCGCGGTTGCGGCGGAAGTCGCGCCAGAGCTCGGCCGCGGGCGAGGGCGGCGCGGCGGGCATCGTCGCGGCGGGCGGGGAGACGGCGCTCATGGCCAGGCGCCGGGCCGCCCCAAGCCCGGCCACGCCCCCCCGGGGCAGCGAACGAAGAGAGCGCGGGGGCTCATCCGTAGCGGATCCGCGGGTTGATGACGCCGTAGAGCACGTCGACGATCAGGTTGACGGCGATGATGATCGTCGCCGTGCACAGGATGCCGCCCTGCACCGCGGCGTAGTCGCGGCGGTGGATCGCCTCGACCAGCCACTTGCCGACGCCGGGCCACGAGAAGATCGTCTCGGTGAGGATCGCGCCGGCGAAAAGCGTGCCGACCTGCAGACCGATTGTCGTCACCACCGGGATCAGGGCGTTCCTCAACGCGTGGACGGCGACGACGCGGATGCGCCCGGCGCCCTTGGCGCGCGCGGTGCGCACGTAGTCCTCGCGCAGCACCTCGAGCATCGACGAGCGCGTCATGCGCGCGATCACCGCCAGCGGGATGGTGCCGAGCGCGATCGCCGGCAGGATCAGATGCGAGAGCGCGCTGCGAAACGCGCCCTTGTCGCTCGAGAGCAGGGAATCGATCAGCATGAAGCCGGTGACGGGCGGGATGTCGTACTGGATCGCGAGCCTGCCCGACACCGGCGTCCAGCCGAGCCCGACCGAGAACGTCAGGATGAGGAGCAGGCCCCACCAGAAGATCGGCATCGAGTAGCCGGTGAGCGACGCGCCCATCACCGAGTAGTCCCACACCGTGTTGCGCTTGACGGCGGCGACGATGCCGGCCGGGATGCCGAGCGCGAGCGCGAACAGCATCGCCACGACCGAGAGCTCGACCGTCGCCGGGAAGCGAGCAATGAACTCCGAGAACACCGGCTCGTGGGTGATGAGCGAGATGCCGAGGTCGCCGTGCAGCGCCTTCCAGACGTACTCGCCGTACTGCACCGGCAGTGGCCGGTCGAGCCCGAACTCGTGGACGAGGCGCCGGTAGCGCTCCTCCGTCATGCCGCGCTCACCCGAGAGCGCTTCGACCGGATCGCCGGGAATCAGGCGGATCAGGGAGAAGACGAGCAGCGTGATGCCGAGGAAGGTCGGCACGACGAGGCCGAGGCGCTTGAAGACGAAGCCGAGCATCGGCGCTGCTCAGGCCGTCTCGGCGCCAAGGAGGCGCGCGGCGGCGGGGTCGTCGCTGCGCGCGGACATGACCGTCACTGCCCGGTCATGTCCACCTTGTTGAAGAAGTGGTGGGCGGTGGCGTCCATCTTGTAGCCCGTCACTTCCTTTCGCACCGGATCGAAGCGCACCGAGTGCGCGATCGGAATCCACGGCGCTTCCTCGTGCGCGATCTCCTGCGCCTTGGCGTAGAAGCCGGCACGGTCGTTCTGGCGCGTCGCCAGCTTGGCCTTCTGGACCACGCCTTCGAAGTCCTGGTTGCACCAGCGCGAGACGTTGCCGCCGCCCTTGACGGCGGCGCAGCCCAGCAGCGGCACGAAGAAGTTGTCGGGGTCGCCGTTGTCGCCCGACCAGCCGAACATCATCGCGTGCTGCTCGCCGGTCTTGCTGCGCTTCCTGTACTCGCCCCACTCGAACGTGACGAGCTTGGCGCGCACGCCGACCTTGCCCCAGTCCTGCTGGATCAGCTCGGCCATGCGCTTGCCGTCCGGGTTGTAGGGACGCGTCACCGGCAGGTACCAGAGGTCGACGTCGACGCCGTTCGGGTAGCCGGCCTGCGCCAGCAGCGCCTTGGCCTTGACCGGGTCGTACGGGTAGTCGACGACCTTGTCGTTGTACGACCAGAGCGTCGGCGGGATCGGATTCTTGGCGACTGCGCCCGCGCCCTGGAAGACGTTGTCGAGGATCGCCTTCTTGTTGACCGCCATGTTGAGCGCCTGGCGCACGAGCTTGGAGTCGAACGGCTTCTTCTCGACGTTGAAGGCGATGTAGCCGACGTTGAGGCCGTTCTGCTGGACCAGGTTGATGGCCGGATCGTTCTTCATCAGCGCGACGTCGGCCGGCTTCGGGAACGCCATCACGTGGCACTCGCCGGTCTTCAGCTTGGCGTAGCGCACCGACGCGTCGGTGGTGATCGCGTAGACCAGGTTGTCGATCTTCGGCCGGCCGCCCCAGTGCGCATCGAAGGCCTTGTAGCGGATGACGGCGTCCTTCTGGTACGAGACGAACTGGAACGGGCCGGTGCCGATCGGCTCGCGGTCGATCACGTCGGGCGTCTTGGCGGCCATCATCTTGTCGGCGTACTCGGCCGAGAGGATCGAGGCGAAGTCCATCGCCATGTCGGCCATGAACGGCGCCTCGGGCTTCTTGAGCACGAACTTCACCGTCATCGCGTCGACCTTCTCGACGTGGTCGACGATGTCCTTCATCCCCATGTCCTCGAAGTACGCGTAGGTCTGCCCCGGCGTCACCTTGGCGAACGGATGGCTCGGGTCGGCCATGCGGTTGTACGAGAACAGCACGTCGTCGGCGTTGAAGTCCCGCGTCGGCGTGAACTTCGCGTTGTTGTGGAACTTCACGCCCTTCCTGAGCTTGAAGGTGTAGCTCATGCCGTCGGGCGCCGCGGTCCAGCTCTCGGCCAGGCCCGGGACGATGTTGGTGGTGCCTGTGTCGAACTCGACGAGGCGGTTGTAGATCGGCACCGACGACGCATCGGCGGTCGTGCCGGTCGTGAAGAACTGCGGGTTGAAGCCCTCGGGGCTGCCTTCGGAGCAGTAGACGAGCGTTTTGGCGGCGATGGCCGCGCCGCAGGCGGCGACGAGGGCGACCGCGGCGGTCGCTTGCAGAGTGCGTCTGAGGTTCATGGCAGGTCCTGGCGAAAGCGGAAGTCGAAGCGAGGGGCAATGATAGGTTCAGCCCAGCGCATGCAGCAGCGTCAGCCAGAGTGGCGCGGTCACGACGAAGCCGAGCGTCGAGGTCACGATCGCGGTGCTTGTCTCCGCCGGAAGCGTGCGGTATCGCTGGGCGAAGATGAGCGCGTTGCTGCCGACCGGCAGCGCAGCCAGCATGACGACGATCGCGAGCGGCATTCCGTTCAGCCCGATCACGCCGCGCGCGAACGCGAGCACCGCGATCGGCATCAGCACGAGCTTGAGCAGCGAGAGCACGACCGCTGCCCGCATCGCGCCGCGCACGCCGTAGTGGGCGAGCGACACGCCGATCAGTACCAGGCAGACGGGCACGACCGCCGAGCCGAGCGTGGCCAGGATCTCGTCCGCGACGCCGGGCACGGCGATCCCGGTCGCGTTCCAGGCCAGGCCGGCGAGCACCGGCAGGATGACCGGATGGATGACGGTGTTCCTGATCGTCGTCGCCAGCATGCCGAGGATGTGGGTGCTGCCGGGATCGACGCGGCGCTGCTCGCGCGCGAGGTCGAGCTCGACCAGGGCCGTCAGCGCCGTCAGCAGCGTCAGCGAATGCAGGCTCACGATCGTGATGTGCAGCGCCAGGCCGGTCTCGCCGAAGAGCGCAGCGGCGAGCGGAATGCCGACCTGCACCGTGTTGCCGAACGAGGCCGTGATTGCACGCACGCTCGGCTCGGCGGCGGCGCCCGGCGCGTCGGTCGCGCGGGCCCGGAGGAACAGGTAGACGGCGCCGATCAGCGCCAGCGTCGGCACGAAGAAGGCGACGAGGATGCGCGTGTCGACATGCGCGAAGTCGATCCGCGCCGTGGTGCGAAAGAGCAGTGCCGGCACGAAGATGTAGAAGGCGGCGCCCGAGATGACCTGGGCAGCGTCGTCACTGCCGAGCTTGCCGCTGCGCGACACCGCCCAGCCGATCGCGACCACGGCGAAGATCGCGAACAGCTTGACGAAGACCAGCGCCGACATGGGGGCGCAGTATCGGCGACGCCTCGCGCGTCGCTCGCCGCGAGACCGGCGGGCGCCGGCTCAGCCCGTGGCGGCGGCGAGCGACGCGATCGCGGCCTCGACGCCGTGCTTGCCGTGCGCGACGCCCTGCACGCCGAGCGCGGCCTCGACGCCGGCGAGGCAGCCGAGGATCATCGCCTCGTTCATGTCGCCGAGATGGCCGATGCGAAAGACGCGGCCGCTCAGCGGGCCCAGGCCGCCGGCGATCGCGACCTGGAAGCGCTCGCGCGCGACCGTGCGCAGCGCCTCGGGATCGATGCCGGGGGCGACCTCGATCGCCGTTACCGACGCCGAGCGCGCCGCCGGCACGCGCGTGAAGAGCCGCATCGAGCCGCCGTCGCCCCAGCGCTCGACGGCGGCGTGCACGGCGCCGGCGAGTCGGGCGTGGCGCTTGTGGACGTTGTCGAGTCCCTCGGCGGCGATCAGGCCGAGCGCGGCTTCGAGCCCGGCGAGGTGCGCCAGCGGCGGCGTGCCGCAGAACTTGTGGTACGAGTGCTCGCTGACGCGGCGCCCCCAGTCCCAGTAGAAGCGCGGCGCCGGATTGCGCCGCGCCGCCTCGAGCGCACGCGCGTTTGCGGCGACGAAAGCCATGCCCGGCTGCAGCATCAGGCCCTTCTGCGAGGCGCCCATCACCGCGTCGATGCCGAGCGCGTCCATCGCGAACGGCGCGGCGCCGAGCGAGGCGACGACGTCGACGACGAAGAGCGCCGGATGCCCGGCCGCGTCGATCGCGGCGCGCAGCGCGGCGAGGTCGCTGGTCGTGCCGCTCGCGGTGTCGGTGTGGACGGCGAAGACGGCGCCGATCCGGTGCTCGCGGTCCTCGCGCAAGGCCGTCTCGACCGCCGCCGGATCGATCGGATGGCCTTCGACGAACGGCGTGCGCAGCGCCCGGCCGCCGAAGGCCTCGACCTGCTCGGCCCAGCCGTCGGAGAAGTGGCCGGTGCCGGGAATCAGGATCGTCGCGCCCGGACCGACGAGGTTGGCGATCACCGCTTCCCAGCCGCCGTGACCGTTCGCCGAATAGAAGAAGACCTCCGCGCGATCGGTCTTCAGCAGGCCCTTCAGACCCGACTCGCAGGCCGCGATCAGCAGGCCCACGCGCGGATCGGCGAGGTCGGTCGGCTGGCGCGACATCGCCGCGACCACGTCGTCGGGCACGTGGGTCGGCCCGGGCGAATGGAGCGAGCGAACGCCGGGGATGCGGGGGCGCGGGGTCATCTCGAAGATCCTCGTGGTGGCGTCGCCAGTGTCAGGCACGTGTGGTCGACGCGGCCTGTGGGTCATGATCCGGCCGGACGGCGAGCACGTCGGCGGTGGCGTTCTCGTAGCTGCGCGCGAGGCACAGCACCGCGAGGTCGCCGCGCGGCGGGCCGACGAGCTGCAGGCCCATCGGCAATCCCGTCGCCGAGAACCCGGCGGGCACGCTGATCGCAGGCAGCCCGGCGAAGGTCGGGATGACGACGACTTCCATCCAGCGGTGATAGGTGTCCATCGCCCGGCCCGCGATCACCTGCGGCCAGCGCTGCTCGACGGGGAACGGCCAGACCTGCGCCGACGGCAAGGCGAGGACGTCGACCTGCTCGAACAGACCGAGGGCGTGCTGGTGGAAGGCGGTGCGCTCCACGCTCGCGGCCATCACGTCCGTCGCGGTCAGGTTCGCGCCGTTGTCGTGCTCCCAGAGGGCTTCCGGCTTGATGCGCTTTCGGTTCGCGGGCTGCTCGAGATGCGGCGCGATGCGGTTGCGGTTGAGCCACCAGCGCAAGGTCATCCAGGCGTTCCAGATCCGATCGGGAGCGAAGCCGAGCGCGAGCGGCTCGACCACTGCGCCGGTGCCGGCGAAGCGATGCAGCGCCTGCTCGCAGGTCGCGAGGACGCCGGGCTCCATCGCCAGATGCCCGTCGAGGTCGCCGAGCCAGCCGATGCGGATCGGTCGTGTCGTCGGCGCGCCGGTGTCGAGCCGATCCGCGAACGAAGGTTCGGTCGCCAGCGACAACGGCGCGCGCGCGTCGTAGCCGGCCTGGACGTCGAGGAGGAGCGCGAGATCCGTGACCGTGCGCGCCATCGGACCTTCGGTGCCGAACTGCGTGACCCACGCGTCCGCTGCCGGCCACGCCGGCACGCGGCCCTGGCTCGGGCGAAAGCCGAAGACGTTGTTCCAGCCCGCGGGGTTGCGCAGGCTCCCCATCGAGTCGCTGCCGTCGGCGACCGAGAGCATCCGCGTCGCCAGCGCGACCGCCGCGCCGCCGCTGCTGCCGCCGGCCGACTTCGACGGGTCGAAAGCGTTGCGCGTCACGCCGAAGACCTCGTTGAAGGTGTGCGAGCCGAAGCCGAACTCGGGCGTGTTGGTCTTGCCGACGACGATGCAGCCGGCGGCTTTCATCCGCTCGGCGAGGAGGCCGTCGGTCGCCGGTACGGAATCGGCGAGGAGCGGCGAGCCGAAGGTCGTGCGCAGGCCGGCGGTCGGCACGAGGTCCTTGAGCGCCTGCGGCAGGCCGAACAGGAACGAGCGCGGCGATGCCGGTGCCGGCTCGGCGGCGATCGTGCGATCGCGTGCGTCGGCCTCGGCGAGCAGCACGTCGTCGTCGCGCCGGCTGACGATCGCGTTGTGCAGCGGGTTCGTCGCGTCGATGCGCGCGAGCGTCGCCTGCATCAGCTCGCGGCAGGAGAGCTCGCGCGACGCGAGCAACGCGGCGAGCCGATGCGCCGGCAGGTCGGTGACTCCGTCGCTCATGGAGCCCCCACGCGCTGCGCGCGGCCCCCCGAGGGGGTCGTCGCGGCTTGGGACGGCCCGGCGCCGCTCATCGCGAGCCGAACATCATCTGCCGCGCGATCGCCGACTTCACCGGTCCGAGCGCCTGCAGCGCGGCGATGCCGAGGCCGCGCGCCGTGCCGGCGCCGGGCAGCGCCCAGGTGAAGCTGCGGGCGAGGAAGTCGGTCGCGGCGATCATCGCCCAGCGATCGGGCGCGCGCTGCCATTCGAGCCGGCGCAGGACGGCGTCGACGTCGCGGTTGGCAGCCAGCGCGCGCACCAGCTCGAACGCGTCGCGCATGCCGAGGTTGAGGCCCTGGCCGGCGACCGGATGCAGCGTCTGCGCCGCGTTGCCGATGCGCACCATGCGGCCCTCGGCGAGCGTGCGCTCGGCGCTCAGGCCGAGCGCGAAGTCCTTCAGCGGCGAGAGCGAGGCCAGGCGCGGCGTGCGCGGATGGAAGATCGTGTTGAGCACGGCGACGCGCTGCGCCGGGTCGAGCCCGCGCACCGGGTCGTCGGCGCTGTCGACGCACCACACGAGCGCGGCCGTGCCGTCGCGGCGCGGCAGCAGGGCGGCGGGACCGTGGCGCGTGAAGCGCTCGTAGGCGATGCCGCCCGCGCCGGGCACCGCGCCGCTCGCCGATGGAGCGAAGGTCGCGACGCCGACCCAGGCGGTCTGGCCGTAGTCGTGGCGCAGCGGCGCGCGGCGATCGCCGGCGACCAGATCGGTCTTCGCCGTCGGCGAGAACACGCCGCCCTCGGCGACGACGGCGAGGTCGAAGCGCTCGGCGATGCCGGCGTCGACCTCGACGCCCATCGGCTCGGCGACGCTCTTCAGCGCGGTGACGGCGGTGCCGAAGCGGCTGCGCAGGCGCTTCGGCTCGCGCCGCTCGGCCTCGAGCCACGCCTCCTGCAGCGGCGCGACGATCGCGCCGTAGCCCATCACCGCGCCGAGCATCGGCACGGCCTCGTCAATGGCGCGGATCGTCAGCTCGGGCTCGCCGAAGCGTGACGCGAACGCCGCGAGCAGCGACGGTGACTGCTGCGAGACGTGGACCTCGGCGATCGGCTGCGCCTGCTCCGGCCGCCACGCGTCGAGGCGCTGCAGCAACTGGACGCTGCCGAGCGATAGCGCGAGCGTGCGCGGATCGCCCGAGACGTCCTTGTCGGCAGGTCGCGCGTCGAAGAGCGTCACCTCGGCGTCGGCGAGCGCGTGCGCCGCGTGCAGCGCCAGCGCCAGGCCCACGGGACCGGCGCCGATCACGGCGATCTTCAGCGGCGTCGATTCGTTCATGCAGTTGCACCCTTCGCGGGGGTTGAATTCCAGGGGCCAGCCTTATTATTCGCCGCACCCGGATGTCCGGGGCACCTGTGGGAGACCGCTGCCATGGCGCTGATGGATTTCATCAAGAAACAGTTCATCGACATCATCGAGTGGACGGAGGACAGCGACGGCACGCTCGCCTGGCGCTATCCGATGGAAGACCGCGAGATCCAGAACGGCGGCTCGCTCACGGTGCGCGAGTCCCAGGTCGCGATGTTCGTCAACGAAGGCAAGGTCGCCGACGTCTTCGGCCCCGGCCGCTACACGCTGACGACGGCGACGCTGCCGATCCTCACCTATCTCCAGAACTGGGACAAGCTGTTCAAGAGCCCGTTCAAGAGCGACGTCTACTTCTTCTCGACGCGCCAGCAGATCGACCAGCGCTGGGGCACGAGCCAGCCGGTGACGATCCGCGACAAGGACTTCGGCGCAGTGCGCCTGCGCGCCTTCGGCAACTACAGCTACCGTGTCGCCGACCCGCGCCTGTTCTACAACGAGATCTCGGGCACGCGCGAGCGCTACACGACCGAGGAGCTCGACGGCCAGCTGCGCGGGCTGATGCTGCAGCACATCTCGGACGCCGTCGGCGCGAGCGGCACGCCCTTCCTCGACCTCGCCGCCAACCAGGTCGAGTTCGCCAAGGCGCTGCAGGACGCGACCGCGCCGGCCTTCGAGAAGCTCGGCCTGAAGCTCGAGATGGTGACGATGCAGAACGTGTCGCTGCCCGAGGAGCTGCAGAAGATCCTCGACCAGAAGATCGGCATGGGCATGGTCGGCGACATGGGCAAGTTCATGCAGTACCAGACCGCGCAGTCGATCCCGGCACTGGCCGCGAGCGGCGCGGACGGCGGCGGCGGCATCGTCGGCAGCGCCGTCGGCCTCGGCGCCGGCGTCGCGCTCGGCCAGGTGATGGCGAACCAGCTCGGCCAGGGCCTGAACGCGGCGGCGCCCGGCGCGCCGGCAGCGGCGGCCGGTGCCGCGGCGGCGGCCGGTGTCAAGCCCGAGGACATCATGGCGACGCTCGAGCGCCTCGCCGACAT
>JBBRZP010000116.1:0-12250 GCA_038236565.1 Burkholderiales bacterium
TAGCTCGCCGCGCTCGTGCCCGCGCAGCTCGGCGCGACCGAGCTCGCGGGCGAGCCGATCGTCGAGATGCTGAGCACCGCGCCGTGGAACGGGGCGGCGCTCGGCGGCATCAAGGTGATCGCCAGGAGCGGCTGGTTCGCGGCCCGGCCGTCGGGCACCGAGGACATCTACAAGATCTACGGCGAGAGCTTTTCCGGCGTCGAGCACCTGCAGCGCATCCTGGCCGAGGCGCAGGCCGTCGTCGATCGGGCGATCGCGACGCCCGCCTGAGCTCCGCGCTGCCTACTTCGCGGGCGCGACGCTCGCGAGCCAGGCCGCCGTCTCGTCGCCGATCCGGCCGAGGCCGACGCGAAAGCCCTGCACCGAGCCGGCGGCGTCGAACGACGCGGCGGGCACCGACGCTCTGAAGGTGCGGCGCGCGATCACCGTGCGCTTTGCCGGATCGCGCAGCTCCGCGGCGAGCACGATCTTCGCGGTGCCCGGAGTTGACGCCGCGTCGTGATAGATCTCGAGCAGCTGCGTCGCGAGCACGAGCGAGCCGCGCACACCGCCGCCGGCGACGGCGACCGAGCGGAAGACGCGCGCGTCGTCGATGCGCGACACGAGCGCGCGCGTCACCGCGGCGTCGGGCGGCTCGGTCCAACTGCTGAACTGGTAGTAGGCGCGGACGCCTTCGGCCTTGCTGTAGGCCATCTCGGGGGTCGCATAGAACGCCGCGGCGACGGTCGGCAGCACGAGCAGCGTCGCCTCGCTCGCCGGCGCCGACGCGGCGCCGGTGACAGCTGGCGCCGCCGTGACCGCGGGCGCGTCGAGCACGAAATAGCGGAACGGCTCGCGCGGGCCCGAGCCGGCGCAGCCGGCGAGCAGCGCGCCGGCGACGAGGAGCGCGCCGGCTCTCATCGCCGCGCCTCGCCCGGGCCGAGGTTCTCGTCGGCCGGACCGAAGAGCGCGGCGCGCGGGTCGCTGAACCGGCGCGCCGTCGTGCCGAGCGTTGCCGCGGACGCGCGCAGCTGCTGTCCGGTCATGCGGAGCTCGAGATCGCCGTTGCCGAGCAGCGACTCCGACGCGCCGGCGATGTGCGAGAGGTCGCCCGTGACTTGCTGCGCCGACGCGGTGATCTCGCGCAGGCTTGTCGTCACCTGCGCGCCGAGGTCGTCGACGCGCAGCGCGATCCGGTGCGCGTCGCCGCCGAGCTGCTGCGCGACGACGCGGGTCTGGTCCGAGGTCTTGCCGACCGAGTCGACGGCGCGGTCGAGGTGCTCGATCGCGACGCCGGTCTTCTTCGTCAGCTCCTGCAGGTTGACGAGGGTGGCGGCGATCGCGGTCTGGTTCTCGGGCGAGAGCAGGGCGGTGATGCGCTTCATGGTCTCGTCGGCGCGCGCCGCGAGCTGATTCGCGGTGTCGGAGAACTGCTGCAGCTGCGACGAGCCCTCGGCGATCACCGGGCTCGGGTCGCCCGGGTCCGTGCGCTCGACGCGCGCGCTGGTCTCGTCGGCGTTGACGAGGCGGATGCTGGCCAGCCCGGTGACGAGGTTGCGGTCGACGACGGCGCGCGTGCTCTCGCGCACCGGCGCCTTCGGCGAGATGCCGATCGCGACCTCGACCGTGCCCGGCCGGCTCGTCGAGAACGAGAAGCCCGTGACCGCGCCGACGCGGATGCCCTTCATGCGCACGTCGCTGCGCACCTCGAGACCTTCGAGCGACTGCCTGGCGAAGTAGATCATGTAGCCCTGCACCTCCTCGCGCTGGCCGCTCGCGAGCAGCCAGACGATGGCCGCGGTGAGCAGGCCGAGCAGGACGAGGGCGGAGGCGCCGACGAGGGTGTACTTGGCTTCGGGTTCCATCAGGGTCGGTCTCCGGGTGGGACGGCTCGCGCCGAGAAGTATTCTTGGATCCAGGGATGATCGGCGCGCCGCACCTCGGCGACCGAGCCGTCGGCGACGACCTTGCCGGTCGAGAGCGCGATGACGCGGTCGATGATCGACAGGATCGTGTCGAGGTCGTGCGTGACCATGAAGACGGTGAGGCCGAGGCTGTCGGACAGCGTGCGCACGAGGGTGTCGAAGGCACGTGCGCCGATCGGGTCGAGCCCCGACGTCGGCTCGTCGAGGAACAGGATCTCGGGCTCGAGCGCGAGCGCGCGGGCGAGCGCGACGCGCTTTCGCATCCCGCCCGAGAGCTGCGACGGCGCCTTCCTGCCGACGTCGGGCGCGAGCCCGACAAGAGACAGCTTGAAGCCGACCAGCGGCGCGATCAGCGATTCCGGCAGCGACGTGTGCTCGCGCAGCGGCACGGCGATGTTGTCGGCCACGCTCAGCGACGAGAAGAGCGCGCCGTCCTGGAACAGCATGCCGAAGCGTCGCCGCAGCGCGTTCATCGCATCCTCGCTCGCGCCCTGCACGTCGGTGCCGAGCAGGCGGACGCGCCCGCTCGTCGGCCGCATCAGGCCGATCATTTCCTTCAGCAGCACCGACTTGCCCGTGCCGCTGCCGCCGATCAGCGCGACGACCTCGCCGCGGCCGACCCGAAAGCTCACGCCGTCGTGGACCGTGTCGCCACCGAAGCGGGTGACGATGTCGTCGACCTCGAGGACGACGTCCATCAGATGTCCAGCCGCTGCAGCGTGACGGCGAACATGGCGTCGAGCACGATCACCCAGACGATGCTCTGCACGACGGTCGAGGTCGTGTGCTCGCCGACGCTGCGCGCATCGCGCTCGACCGACAGGCCCATGCGGCAGGCGATCATCGCGATGAAGGCCGCGAACACGGGCGCCTTCGCCAGGCCGATGACCAGGGCGCTGAGCGGCAGCACCGCGTGCAGCCGGTTGACGAACGAGGGCGGCGAGATGCCGAGCTGGAGCGCGCCGATCAGGACGCCGCCGCCGATGCCGGCGAGGTCGCCGACGAAGACCAGCAGCGGCAGGCCGACGACGATCGCGACCAGGCGCGGGATCACGAGCACCTGGATCGGCGACAGGCCCAGCGTGCTGATAGCGTCGGTCTCCTCCTGCACCTTCATCGCGCCGATCTGCGCCGTGAACGCCGCGCCCGAGCGACCGGCGACGATCACCGCGACGAGGATCGGCGAGAGCTCGCGGCAGATCGCCAGGCCGACGCCGTCGACGACGAAGATCGTCGCGCCGTAGCGCTGCGCCTGCACGCCGAGCAGGTAGGCGAAGACGACGCCGATCAGGAAGGTGACGAGGATGACGATCGGGATCGCCTCGACCGTGACCGACTGGAACTGCGACACCGTTTCCTTGAAGCGGAACAGCGACGGCCGGCGCCCGATCGCACCGCCCTGGATCGCGACCTCGCCGATGAAGCCGGTGTGCATCGCGAGCTGGCGGGCGACGGTCACGAGCGTCGCGCCGACCTTCTGGACCATGCCTTGACGTTGCATCGCGGCGCGCACCGGCGCGACGTGCATGCTGCTTCGCACGAGGTCGATCAGCCGCGACTCGTCGGCGCCCATCGAGCGCACGCTGAAGCCCGCGCCCGACGGACCCGGGGTCGGCAGCCGGCGCAGCAGCAGGAACGCGGCCGAGGTGTCCATCTCGGCGAGACGGCTGCCGTCGAGGACGAGCGGCGCGCCCGGGGCGAGGTCGAGCCGCGCGACGTCGTTCGCGATCCGCTCGCTGTCGGCCAGCCGCCAGCCGCCACCGAGATAGAGCACGTCGACGCCGTTCTCGGCGACGAGCTCCAGCGTCGGGGCTTGCACCTCGGCCGCGTCGACCCCGCCGTCGCTGCGCGGGCGCGGCGTCACGAGGCGCGCAGCGTCGCGAGGTCGGGTCGCGCGATCGGTCGCACCGTCTCGTAGGCGCGCGCGGCGCGCAGCACGAGGGCGTCGCCGAACATCGGGCCGACGATCTGCAGGCCGATCGGCAACCCGTCGGACGTGAGCCCGCAGGGGATCGTGCACGCCGGCTGCTGCGTCAGGTTGAACGGATAGCTGAAGGGCGTCCAGCCGAGCATCGCCGCCGGATCCATCGGGCTGTGGCCGGCCGGGCGCGCGACGAAGGCCGGCACGGCCACCGTGGGCGTGACGACGAGGTCGAAGCGCTCCATGAACTGGCGCATGTGCGAGCCGAGCGCACCGCGCCGCAGGTGCAGCCGCTGGACATCGAGCGCGCTGAGCTTCTCGCCGAGCATCGCCTCGGCGCGGAAATCCGGATCGACGACTGCCTGCTGCGCCGGCGTGAGTCCGCTCCAGACGGTCCACGCGCCCAGGAACCAGAGGCCGGTCGTGATGTCGAGCGGGTCCTCGAAGCCCGGATCGACACTCTCGACGTGCGCGCCGAGCGAGGCGAGCTCCTCGACCGCCACCGCGACGGCGGCGGCGATCTCGGGATGGACGTCGGCGTGGCCGAGCGCCGGCGAGAATGCGATGCGCAGGCCGCGGATGCCGTCGTCGAGACCGCGGGTGTAGTCGCTGTCATCGGCCGGCAGCGACGTCCAGTCGCGCGCATCGGGCTGCTTCATCACGTTCATCGCCAGCGCCGCGTCGGCGACGCTCATCGTGTGCGGGCCGAGGTGGGCGACGCTGCCGAACGGCGAGAGCGGATACGCCGGCACGCGGCCGAAGCTCGGCTTCAGGCCGAAGTTGCCGCAGAACGCGGCCGGGATGCGCACGCTGCCTGCGCCGTCGGTGCCGATCGCGAGCGGGCCCATGCCGCAGGCGACGGCTGCGGCCGTGCCGCCTGACGATCCGCCGGACGTGTGCTCGACGTTCCACGGGTTGCGCGTGATGCCGGTGAGCGGCGAATTGGTCTCGCCCTTGCAGCCGAACTCCGGCGTCGTCGTCTTGCCGAGGATCACCGCGCCGGCCTCGCGCATGCGCGCCGTGACCGGCGCGTCGACGTCCCACGGGCCGGCCGGGTCGATGGTGCGCGAGCCGCGCAGCGTCGGCATGCCGGCGACGAGGATCAGGTCCTTGATCGCCATCGGCACGCCATCGAGCGCGCCGCACGGCTCGCCGCGCGTCCAGCGACCTTCGCTGGCGCGCGCTGCAGCGAGTGCAGCGTCGGGTGCGAGATGGCAAAAGGCGTTGACGGCCGGATTGAACCGTTCGATGCGCATCAGCACCGCCTGCGTCGCTTCCACCGGCGAGGCGGCGCCCGAGCGATAGAGCCAGAGCAGATCTGTGGCGCTGCAGTCGGCGAGATCCGTGGCGTCGCTCATGGTCATTCCTCGGGCCGGAAAGCGGATGGGTAGGATCGGCCGCTTTCCACCGGATGCCGGCGACGATGCGACCCACGAGCTTTCATTCTGCGATGCCTTCAGCGATCCCGGGCAGCGTTCTTTGCCTGGCGCTCGCCGTGCTTGTCGCCGCGGGCACGCTCGCGGGGTGCGGCGGGGGCGGCGGCAGCGCCGGCGGCCCCGGTGCAGTCACGCCCGGCGCGCCGGTCGACGGGCCGGCGTGGCGCGGCTTCGCGCGCGACCCGCAGCACTCCGCGCTCGCGGCGATCGCGACCCAGGACCTGAACCGCATCGCCTGGTCGACGCCGATCGACCTCGCGCCGCAGTTCCGGCCCAACGGCGCCCTGCTCATCCACTACGGCTCGCCCGTCGTCACCTCGCACAACACGGTCGTGGTGCCGGTGAAGACCGGCGCGGCCGGCGGCTTTCGCGTCGAGGCCCGCTCGGGCACCAACGGCGGCCTGATCTGGTCGGCGAACAGCGACTACGTGCTGCCACCGAGCAACTGGGTGCCGAGCTACAACGTCGCGCTCACCACCGGCAACGCCCTGCTCGCGCCGGCCATCGGCGGCAAGCTGCTGGTCAAGGACAACGCGGACGCGTCCGGCGGCGGCTTGCGCACGCTCGTCTTCTACGGTGCGGCCGCCTACAACGCAGCGCCGGCCGCGTTCGACGCCACCGTCTTCGTCAACACGCCGCTCACCGTCGACAGCCAGGGCAACACCTACTTCGGCTTCTACGTCGGCGGCGCCAACCCGCTCGGCCTGGTCAGCGGGCTCGGGCGCATCGCCGCCGATGGCACGGGCATCTGGCTGGGCGCGAGCCTCGCCGCCAACGATCCCTCGGTCGACAAGGTCGCGATGAACAGCGCGCCGGCACTGTCGCCCGACGAGGCGACGGTCTATGTCGCCGTCAACGCCAGGGCGGTCGCCGGCGCGGTCCAGGGCGGCTACCTGCTCGCCCTCGACAGCCGCACGCTCGCAGTCAAGGCCCGCGTGCTCCTGAGGGATCCGGGCACCGGCACGGCGGCGCGCGTCTCCGACGACAGCACCGCGTCGCCGACGGTCGGGCCCGACGGCGACGTCTACTTCGGCATCCTGGAGTCGACCTTCGGCAGCCACAACGCGCGCGGCTGGCTGCTCCACTTCAGCGCCGCGCTGGCGCAGAGCCCGGTGCCCGGCGGCTTCGGCTGGGACGACACCGCGTCGATCGTGCTCGCCTCGCTGGTGCCGTCGTACGGCGGCCCGTCGAGCTACCTTCTGATGGTCAAGTACAACAACTACGCCGGCATCGGCAGCGGCGACGGCGCCAACCGCATCGCGGTCATCGACCCGCGCGTGTCGCAGACCGACGCGATCTCGGGCCTGCCGATCATGAAGGAGGTGCTGACCATCCTCGGGCCGACCTTCGAATCAGGCACATCGGGGCCTGTGCGCGAGTGGTGCATCAACACCGCCGCCGTCGATCCGCTGACGCGCTCGGTCCTCGTCAACAGCGAGGACGGGGTTCTCTATCGCTGGGACCTGGCGACCAACCGCCTGACGCAGAGGATCCGCCTCACCGCCGGCCTCGGCGAGGCCTACACGCCGACCGCGGTCGGCGCCGACGGCGCCGTCTACGCGGTCATCGACGCGACGCTGTTCTCGATCGCGAAGTAGTGCGCCGCGCTCAGAAGCCGTAGACCTCGGCCGGGTTGTCGACGAGGATCCTCTTCCAGTGCGCGTCGTTGTCGACGCAGCCGCGCGCCCAATCGAACATGACGCGGCTCGACGGCTCGGGCTTCGCGTTGGGATGCGGCCAGTTGCTCGCCCAGAGGCATCGCTCGGGAAAGCGCGCGGCGAGGGCGCGCGCGAGCATGGCGACGTCTTCGTAGCCCGGCGCGCCGCGCTTCGAGGTCTCGTAAGGGGCCGACAGCTTGATCCAGACATTGCCGCGGTCGAGCACGCGGCAGAGCGAGGCGAAGGCGGCGCTCTCGACCGCCACCGGTTCGAGGAACTTGCCGACGTGGTCGACGACGATCCGGCCCGGCAGCTGCATCAGCATTGCCTCGTGCTGCGGCAGGTCGCGGCCGTCGAGCTGCAGGCCGATGTGCCAACCCATCGGCGCGAGCCGCGCGGCCGTCGGCACGAGGCTGCTCCACGGCAGCACGCCGCCGGGCAGCATCATGAAGCGTACGCCGCGCATACCCAGGTCGTGCAGCCGTTGCAGCTCCTCGGCCACGAGGTCGTGCGGCACGACGCAGATGCCGCGCGCGTTCTCGCCGAGGGCCGCCATGCCTTCGAGCGTGCAGCGGTTGTCGAGGCCGTAGCCGGTCGGCTGGATGACGACGACGCGCGTCAGACCGAGCTCGCGCTGCACCTCGCGATAGGCCGAGACCGGCGCGTTCGGCGGCGTGAAGGTCGCCGTCGGCGCGAGTGGATAGCGGTCGTCGTAGATGTGCATGTGGCAGTCGCATGCATTCGGCCAGGCTGTGGTCATGGCGTTCCTCCGGAGTGGGTTCGTGTCGACGTGGCGGCGAATGCCGGCCACTTCCGGATCCGCGTCGCGTGGTCTGCGTTGACCGCGCCGAGCGGCATCTCGCCGCGGATCAGGGCCGCGACCTGCGCGACCGTCTCCATCGACTGGTGCTCGATCGCCGGCGGCGTCAGGCCGCCGATATGCGGCGTCGCGATCACGCGCGGATGGCGTGCCAGAGCAGGGCTCGGCATCTGGTCGGGCGCGCGGCCGACGTCGAGCGCCGCGCCTCTGAGGTGGCCCGAGTCGAGCGCCGCAAGCAAGGCGGCCTCGTCGACCAGCTCGCCGCGCGACGGGTTGACGAAGAACGTGCCCGGCGCCATGCGCGCGAATGCGGCGGCGTCGAGCAGATCGCGCGTCTGGGCGTTCGAGATCGCGAGGCAGACGACGAAGTGCGACTCGGCGAGCAGCGTGTCGAGCGGCGTCTGGTGCATGCCGTCGCGGGCGGGAACGGTCTCCGGCGCGGCGACGACGACGCGCATGCCGAAGGCGAGCGCCAGGTCGCACACCGACTGCGCGATCCGGCCGTAGCCGATGACGCCGATGGTCGAGCCGCGCAGCTGGCGGCCCATCGCCGAGATCGCCACGCCGTCGCGGTGGTACGCCTCGGCGTGGCCGACGAAGCCGCGGCCGAGATCGATCATCGCGGCGATCACCCACTCCGAGACGGCGGCGACGAAGCCGGCGCTCGCCTGGGTCACGAGCACGCCGTTCGCGCTCGCGGCGGCGACGTCGACGGTGCTGATGTCGATGGCGCAGCGCATGAAGGCGGCGAGCTTCGGCAACTCGCTGAACAGCCGCGCCGATCCCGGCGTGCCGCGGTAGCCGATCATCAGCTCGCAGTCGCGCGCCGCGGCGACGAGCTCGTCGATCGTCAGCTCCCGGGGCTGGGAGTTGAAGCGCACGTCGGCGATCGCCTGCAGCGCGGCGACGGCGCGCGGACCGTAGTACTGCGCGAGCTTGTCGGGCGGATGGGTCAGGAGCACGGTGGTCATGGCTTCGCTTTCCTCGGCATGCGTCCGCTGAGCACGTTCGAGACCGTGCTCGCCGACACCTCGGCCTCGCGCGCGACGTCCTCGGGGTCGGAGGCCGAAAGGCCGGGCAGCCAGAGCGAGAATGATTCTGGTTCGTTGACCGATTGACTGTATCGGCTCACCAACCACCGGCGAGACGGGTCTGCCCGAGGGGTCGTGCGAGTCGCGAGGTCGAGGAGGTGAACCGGGTCGCAGCCCGGCCAAAGGCGCCGGATCAGCCGGGCAGCCAGGCCTGTGCGGAGTGTCCGAGGACGACCTCGAGGCCGCCGAACTTCTGCGCCAGGATCTCGGTCTCGGCCATGTCGTAGCGCTCGAGGGCGAGCGCGAGCGAGAGGTAACGATGCCACGGTCCGGTGCCTCGCTGGAGAGCCTCGACCGCTTCGGCCGGCAGCTGCAACGACGAGGTCGCGTCGTCGAGGCTGCACTGCAACAGCGTCGGCAGCATCGACGCCAGGCCCAGCACGTAAAGGCTGCCGGGACTCGCCTCGCCGGATTGGCGGGCCAGCCGTTCGAGCAACCGGGCGCGTGCCAGGGCGAGGGCGCGCAGCGCGTCGCCCGCGGGGCGCGAGGGCGAGAGCCGCACGAGCATCTGCGCGACCCAGCGGTAGAGCGTGTCGCGGCCGAGCACCATCACGGCCTGGTCGATCGAGCCGAGTTCGCGGCCGGGCGATGCACCGGCGCTGTTGAGGTACTGCAGCAGGCGCAGCGCCAGTGTCGGATCGCTCTTGATGTCGGCGACGAGCAGGTCGTTGTCGTCGTCGCGCACCAGCCGGCTCATCAGCTGCAGCAGTCTCTGCGCCTGCGGCGGCAGGGCCTGCACGCGGGCCGGAACGAGGTTCGGGCTCATCGCGCAGGCGGCGAGAAACACCGGCGAATGCAGCAGCGACTCCATCAGCTCGACGCCTTCGATGTCGAGCAGCAGAAGCGATGCTTTCGGGTGGAGCGCACGCTCCTCGTCGACGGCTTGTTGCCAGGTCTTGGCGTCGGCGTCGGGCGAGAGTCGCACCGGGACGAAATCGGGGTCGCCCGGAGGCGGCGCGATCGGCGTCGTGGCCGGCCGGGCCCAGCCGATCTTGGCGCCGGCGCGACGGACCTGCGCGAACACGGCGGCGGACGCGGCGGAGTCGGCGAACATCGGATCGGGGCCGACGACGATGTACATGCCGGGGCAGAAGTCGCCCTCGCGAACGAAACGGGCGAGGCCGCTGGCCGGCAGTTCGGCGAGCGCGACGAGCTTCTGGTCGATGCACAGGCGCATCGCGCCGAGCACGTTGGCGACGCCGGCGTGGAGTGCCGCGTCGCCGGCGCCGGCCCGGGCGCGCGCCAGGACGGCGGCGCTGGCGCCGAATTCGAATCCTGCGAGCGCGCCGGCAGGCGCGACCAGCGGGCGACGGGCGCCGAGTCCGATGGGCGCGTCGGCCGAGACGGCGCTGGCCATCGGCGCGGGCGACGCGGTCGCGGGCCGGGCCGGCGCGGTCGGCCTGGCCGGCACGTCGGTCGAGCGACGGCCGGTCAGCTTGTTGAGGAGTGAACCGAACATGGGTGCGAGGCTATGCCGCGCCGGCGCCGCCGATCGGCCGAAATGCGGCGCCATCCGGCCTCAATTCACGACCGGGCCCGGACGCCCGATCGGCAACGGCGTCGCGACGGTCGTCGTCGGCAGCCGGGAGCCGCCCGAAGGCGGATCCCGGAGCGCTCGATCGCGACCGTTCAGCGGGCGACGGAAGCGCGGTCGCTGGCACCGGCCAGGATCGGCGCTCCGGCCGGATCGGCCAGGCGCCGCGTCGCGCGCACCGGCACGTCCTCGTAGTCGCTGCGGCGCAGCGTGCCGTCACGCATCGCGCTCAGGACGTCGGCCTTGACCTGGGCGCGCGGCACCGTCTTCATGCGCAGCAGCTCGCTGCCGTACGGGTTGTAGCTGCGGCTGCGCGCGGTGGAGCCGACCAGCATTTTGTCGCGCGGGGCGCGCATCTCGGCGATCACATCCTGGCGTGCGCGGCCCGGCTGCGTCCCGAAGTCGCGGGCGTCGTAGTCGTAGTCGTTCCTGCGCAGCATGCCGTCGGCGCGCGCCTTCTGCAGGTCGGCGACGACCTCGGCGCGGGTCGCCGCCGGCTGGACTTCGCCGGCCAGGGCGAGCGAGCTGACGAGGGCGATGGCCAGCGTCGCGGTGAAGAGGATCTTGGCGTTCATGGTGATTTCCTTCTGGCTGAACATGACGATGGAGGCGGCATCGCGAAGCGCCGTGCGCTTCCTTCTGCTCCTCTCGGTGAGTCGTCGGCTCATCGATGAAGGTGACTGTAGACATTGCTGATGCATCAATAAAGCGGCCGTGATTCAATTGCGCATTGCTGGAAACGAAACAATGAACCCTTCGCCATGGATCGACTGAACTCGATGCGGGTCTTCTCGCGCGTCATCGACGAGGGCAGCTTCGCCGCTGCGGCGCGCGTCCTCGACCTGTCGCCCGCGGTCGTCACCCGGCTCGTCGCGGACCTCGAGGATCACCTCGGCGCGCGCCTCATCAACCGTACGACGCGTCGCCTCGCACTCACCGACACGGGCGAGCTCTACCTCGGAAGCGTCCGCCACGTGCTGAGCGAGATCGACGAGGCAGAGGCGCTCGCGACCGCGTCGAGCGCCGAGCCGCGCGGCCATCTGCGCGTGCTCTGCCCGCCGGCCTTCGCCGTGCACCAGCTGGCCAAGCACCTGAAGACCTTTCGCGCCCGCTATCCGCTCGTGACGCTCGAGCTCTCGGTGCCCGGCCCGGTCGAGACGGTCGACGAGAACTACGACGTCACCATCCTCACCGAGGGGCGCAGGCCGCTCGACGGCAGCTTCGTCGCGCGGCGCCTGGCGTGCTCCGAGGTCATCACCTGCGCGGCGCCCGAGTATCTCGACGTGCGCGGCCGGCCGCAGCATCCGCGCGACCTGGTGAACCACGAGGCGATGGTCCCGAGCTTCATGCGCGAGCTCACCTTCCAGACGCGCGGCGCGACCGAAGGCGATCGCGAGACCTTCACGATCGACCGGCCGCACGCTGGCCTGAGCACGGTGCACACCGACACGCTCTATGCCGCGGCGCTGGCCGGCATGGGCATCACCGGCCTGCCGTCGTTCGTGGCCGAGGACGCGCTGCTCGAGAACGCGCTCGAGCGCGTCCTGCCGCACTGGCTGCTCTTCAACACGACGCTCTACGCCGGCATGCCGACGAGGAAGCACGTGCCGGCGCGCACGCGCGCCTTCGTCGACTTCCTGGTCGAGACCTTCGGCGGGGAAGCGCGCGATCCATGGCTGACGGCGGCCGGCTGCGAGACGCAGACGACGCGTCCCCGGCCACGGCGCCGGTCGCGCGCCGCTAGTTGTGATGTCTCAATAGGTTGTTCACCCGGAAGAGTCTGGGAGACTGGAGTTACGACGCTTCAGCACTCACAGAAAGGACGACCGGGTGAACAGCCACAAGAATGCCAGATTGACCGTTGAGGGCCGCAAGTTGTTGGTCGA
>JBBRZP010000117.1:0-12126 GCA_038236565.1 Burkholderiales bacterium
CCTCTTCGGCGGCCGCATCGCCGAGGAAGTCTTCATGCACCAGATGACGACCGGCGCGAGCAACGACTTCGAGCGCGCGACCTCGATCGCGCGCGACATGGTCACGCGTTACGGCATGACCGACGAGCTCGGCCCGATGGTCTACGCCGAGAACGAGGGCGAGGTCTTCCTCGGCCGCTCGGTGACCAAGACGACGACGATGTCGGAAGAGACGATGAGGAAGGTCGACCTCGTCATCCGCCGCATCATCGACGAGCAATACGCCGCGGCGCGTAAGCTGATCGAGGACAACCAGGACAAGATGCACGCGATGGCTGCGGCGCTTCTCGAGTGGGAGACCATCGACGCCGAGCAGATCGACGACATCATGTCCGGCAAGCCGCCGCGCACGCCCAAGGACTGGGTCGCTCCGGCGATCAAGCCGCAGGCCGGCGTGCCGCCGGTGACGCCTGGCAACGCGCCCGCTGCCGCCTGAGGATGACGCGGCGCTTCTCGACCACGGGGCTTCGGCCCCGTTTTTCATGGCCGTGAGGGTGTCGCCATGAGTCTCTGGCGCACGACACGGTTCGCGATCGATCTGTCGCGGCCGCAGGTGATGGGCATCGTCAATGTCACGCCGGACTCGTTCAGCGACGGCGATCCGATGCTGACGCCGGCCGGCGCCATCGCCCGCTGCGAGCGGCTGCTGCGCGACGGCGCCGACCTGCTCGACCTCGGCGCCGAGTCGAGCCGTCCCGGTGCGGCACCGGTGGGGCTCGAGGTCGAGCGTGCGCGGTTGATGCCCGTCCTCGTCGAGGCGCTCAAGCTGGGTTGCCCGATCTCCGTCGACACGACGCGCGCGGAGGTCATGCGCGCCGCCCTCGACCTCGGCGCCGACATCGTCAACGACATCTCGGCGCTGCGCGCGCCCGGAGCGCTCGACGTCGTCGCGGGCCACGGCTCGTGCGGCGTCGGTCTCATGCACATGCGCGGCACGCCTCGGACGATGCAGCACGACGCCGGCTACGACGACGTCGTCGCCGAGGTCGCGACCTTCCTGCGCGAACGGCTCGACGCCGCGCGCGCCGCCGGCATCGGTGCGGACCGCCTCGTCGTCGATCCCGGCATCGGCTTCGGCAAGACGCCCGCGCACAACCTCGCGCTGCTCGCGCGCCAGCGCGAGTTGCTCGCCCTCGGCGTGCCGCTGCTCGTCGGCTGGTCGCGCAAGTCGACGCTGGCACGGCTGGTCGGCGTGACGACGGCGCCGGCCGAACGCTCGGACGACGAGCGCGAGCGCATCGACGACGCGAGCGTCGTCACCGCCGTGCTTGCGGTCGAGCGTGGCGCGCGCATCGTCCGCGTCCACGACGTCGCCGCCACCGTGGCGGCGCTCGCGATCTGGCGGGCCGCCTCTGGCACGGCCGATAATCGCATCGCACCACAGGCCGCGCGCACGGTCCTCCCATGAGCAGAATCCATTTCGGCACCGACGGCATTCGCGGCACGGTCGGCACCGCGCCGATCACGCCCGACTTCATGCTTCGCCTCGGCCACGCCGTGGGCCAGGTACTGCGACGCGCCGGTCGCCGACCCGTGGTCCTGATCGGCAAGGACACGCGCATCTCCGGCTACATGATCGAGTCGGCGCTGGAGGCGGGCTTCGCCTCGGCCGGCGTCGACGTCGTCCTCACGGGCCCGCTGCCGACGCCGGGCGTCGCCTACCTCACGCGGGCCTTGCGCCTCGACCTCGGTGTCGTCATCAGCGCCTCGCACAACCCGTTCGACGACAACGGCATCAAGTTCTTCTCTGCCCGTGGCGAGAAGCTGCCCGACGCGTGGGAGAGCGACGTCGAGGCGGCGCTCGAGCACGAATGCCGCTGGGTGAGCTCGACCGAGCTCGGCCGGGCGCGACGGCTCGACGACGCGAGCGGCCGCTACGTCGAATTCTGCAAGAGCACCTACAGCAACGAGCTGTCGCTGCGCGGCCTCTCGATCGTCGTCGACGGTGCGCACGGGGCGGCCTACCACGTCGCGCCCGACGTCTTCCACGAGCTCGGCGCCGAGATCACGACGATCGGCTGCCGGCCCGATGGCTTCAACATCAACGCCGGCTTCGGCGCGACCGCGCCGCAGGCGCTCATCGACGCGGTGCGCGCCGGCGCCGCCGACTACGGCATCGCCCTCGACGGCGATGGCGACCGCGTCCAGATCGTCGACCGAGCCGGCCGGCTCTTCAACGGCGACGAGCTGCTCTACGTCCTCGCCGCCGATCGCCTCAGCCAGGGTCTCGCGGTGCCCGGCGTCGTCGGCACGTTGATGACGAACCTCGGCGTCGAGCTCGCGCTGCGCCGGCTCGGCATCGACGTCGTCCGCACGTCGGTCGGCGATCGCTACGTGCTTGCCGAGCTGGTGCGTCGCGGCTGGCAGCTCGGCGGCGAGGGATCGGGTCACCTGCTCGCGCTCGACAAGCACACGACCGGCGACGGCATCGTCAGCGCGCTCATGGTCCTGCAGGCGGCGATGCGCTCGGGTCGCTCGCTCGCAGAGCTGCTTGCCGACGTGAGACTCTATTCGCAGACGCTCATCAACGTCCGCCTCGCCCCCGATGCGGCCGCGGACTGGAAAGCCAACCGCAAGCTCGCCGAGAGCCGCGCCGAGGTCGATCGCGAGCTCGGCGATTCCGGGCGCGTTCTGATCCGGCCCTCGGGGACCGAGCCCGTCATCCGGGTGATGGTCGAGGCGCGCGATGAAGCACAGTCGCGCCGCTGCGCCGAGCGCCTCGCCGCCGCCATCGCCTGAAGTCAGCGCGGCGCAAGGAGGACGCGGTCGACGACGTGGACGACGCCGTTCGTCGCCGCGACGTCCGCCGAGGTCACCAGGGCGTCGTCGACGGTCACGAAGGTGCCCGATCGGGCCAGCGCCACGTTCGCACCTTGAGCGGTCTTCGCCGGCCCGTTCCTGACGTCGGCCGCGGCGACCCTGCCGGGCACGACGTGGTGCATCAGCATCGCCTTGAGGCGCTCCTTGTCGCTGCCGAGCGCGGTCATCGTCGCGGCCGGGACGGCCTTGAATGCGTCGTCGGTCGGGGCGAACACGGTGAACGGGCCGGGGCCGCGGAGCGTGTCGGCGAGGCCGGCGTCGTTGACGAGCTTGTTGAGAGTGCTGAGCTGCGGCGTCCGGGCGATGGTGTCGGCGACGCTTGCTGCCGGAGCCGTCGTCGCGCAGCCGTGAAGAAGGGCGAGGCCGGTCGTCGCGGCGGCCAGCCAATGGCGTGCACTCATGTGTTGTTCCTCGGATGTGGTGTGGCAAGGGAGTCGTCGCACGATAAAGACGGAATGTGACGGTTCCATGTGACCTCCGTGACAAGTCCGCGGCACGCCACCGACGCCCGGCGGCGAGAGTCACGACGCCGTCACAAACGGTTCGTACAGTCCCGTCCATCGAACATTTGTTCGCTTCTGACCCTGTCGAAAGGCAACCCATGACGTCGTCACTCCGATCCGCTCTCCTCCTTCCCGTCGCACTGACCGCCCTCGCCCCGCTCGCGATGGCCCAGGACATGACGGGGGCCGGCGCAACCTTTCCCGCGCCGATCTACGCCAAGTGGGCCGACGCCTACAACAAGGCGACCGGCGCGCGCCTGAACTACCAGTCGGTCGGGTCGGGCGCCGGGATCCAGCAGATTCGCGCCAGAACGGTCGACTTCGGCGCCTCCGACATGCCCCTCACCGACGAAGCGCTGGCCAAGGACGGCCTGGTCCAGTTCCCGACCGTGATCGGCGGAGTCGTGCCGGTGGTCAACATCAAGGGCATCGCCCCGGGCCAGATCAAGCTCACCGGGGCGCTGCTCGGCGACATCTACCTCGGCAAGATCACGAAGTGGAACGACGTGGCGCTCACCGCCGTCAACCCCGGCGTGCCGCTGCCGAACGAGGCAATCTCGGTCGTCCGCCGCGCCGACGGCTCGGGCACCTCGTTCATCTTCACCAACTACTTGTCGAAGGTGAACCCCGACTGGAAGTCGAAGGTCGGCGAAGGCACGGCCGTCAACTGGCCGACCGGCGCCGGCGGCAAGGGCAACGAAGGGGTCTCGGCCTTCGTGCAGCGACTGCCGAACTCGATCGGCTACGTCGAGTACGCCTACGCCAAGCAGAACAAGATGACTTACACCTTGCTGAAGAACAAGGACGGCAACTTCGTGGCCCCCGACGCCGACAACTTCAAGGCGGCTGCCGCGGGTGCGGACTGGAACAAGAGCTTCTATCAGGTGCTCACCGACCAGGCCGGCAAGGACACCTGGCCGATCAGCGGCGCGACCTTCATCCTGATGTACAAGGCGCAGGAGAAGCCTGCGAACGCCGCGAATTCGCTCAAGTTCTTTGACTGGGCCTACTCCAACGGCGACAAGATGGCCGACGACCTCGAGTACGTGCCGCTGCCGGCGTCGGTGAAGGACCTCGTCCACAAGTCGTGGACGGCGAACATCAAGGACACGTCGGGCAAGGCGATCGCCTGGAAATAGGTATCGTCGAGGCGGGCCGAGCGCGGCCGTCACTACATGCTTTCGTCGATGAGGTGAATCCGTGGCAGCGACACTTCCCGCAACCCCGTATGTCCGCAACGACGAGGTGTCCCGTTCCGACATGAAGGATCGGCCGCCCGTGATCCGGCGGGCTTCGCCGTGGGCGGACGTGCTGTTCTCGGCGCTGGCGCACGGGGCGGCCTGGCTGACGCTCGCGCTGCTCGCGGGCATCCTCATCTCGCTGATGGTCGGCGCGATGCCGGCGATCCGGGAATACGGGCTCTCGTTCCTGTGGCACAGCGAGTGGGACCCGGTGCAGAACCGCTACGGCGGCCTGGTGATGATCTACGGGACGCTGATGACGTCGTTCATCGCTCTCCTGATCGCCGTGCCGGTGAGCTTCGGAATCGCGCTCTTCCTCACGGAGCTGTCGCCGCTCTGGCTGAAGCGGCCTCTGGGCACGGCGATCGAGCTGCTCGCAGCGGTGCCGTCGATCGTCTACGGGATGTGGGGCCTGCTCGTCTTCAGCCCGATCCTGTCGCAGTACGTGCAGCAGCCGCTGCAGTCGGTGTTCAAAGGCGTTCCGTTTCTGGGCCAGTTGTTCTCGGGGCCGCCGGTCGGCATCGGCCTGCTGTCGGCCGGGATCATCCTGGCGATCATGGTGATCCCGTTCATCGCCTCCGTGATGCGCGACGTCTTCGAGGTGACGCCGCCGATGTTGAAGGAATCCGCCTACGCCCTGGGCTCGACGACCTGGGAAGTGGTCTGGAGCGTCGTCCTGCCGTACACCAAGACGGGAGTCGTCGGCGGCATCATGCTCGGCCTCGGACGTGCCATCGGCGAGACGATGGCTGTGACCTTCGTCATCGGCAACTTCAACCAGCTCAACTCCCTCTCGCTCTTCGAGGCGGCGAACAGCATCACCTCGGCGCTCGCCAACGAGTTCGGCGAGGCCGCGCCCGGCCTCCACCAGGCGTCGCTGATCTATCTCGGCCTGGTGCTGTTCCTGATCACCTTCATCGTGCTGTCGATCTCCAAGATCCTGCTGCTGCAGCTGAAGAAGCGCGAAGGCGTGATCACATGAGCACGACCGTCGACACGGTCGATTCGCACCGTGCGGCGCGCCTCGCGCTGCACACGCGCCGCAAGATCGTCAACGTCGTCGCTCTCACCCTCGCGCTCGCGGCGATGTCGTTCGGCATCTTCTGGCTGATCTGGATCCTGATCGAGACCGTGCGGCTGGGCATCGGCGGCCTCAGCCTCTCGCTCTTCACCGAGATGACGCCGCCACCGCAGGCCGAGACCGGGGGCCTGGCCAACGCCATCTTCGGCTCGCTGGCGATGGTGACCCTGGCGACGCTGCTCGGCACGCCGATCGGCATCCTCGCCGGCATCTACCTCGCCGAATATGGCCAGAAGGGCTGGCTCGGCAGCACGACGCGCTTCATCAACGACATCCTCCTGTCGGCGCCGTCGATCGTGATCGGCCTTTTCATCTACTCGGTCGTCGTCGCCCGTATGCATGCGTTCTCGGGGTTCGCCGGCGTGCTGGCGCTGGCGCTGATCGTCATCCCGGTCGTCATCCGCACGACCGAGAACATGCTCTCGCTCATCCCCAACGCCTTGCGCGAAGCTGCCTACGCGCTCGGCACGCCCAAGTGGCGTGTCGTCCTCACGGTGACGCTGAAGGCGGCACGCGCGGGCGTCATGACCGGTATCCTGCTCGCCTTCGCGCGCATCGCCGGCGAGACCGCGCCGCTCCTCTTCACGGCCTTGTCTAACCAGTTCTGGACGAGCGACATGACCCAGCCGATGGCGAGCCTGCCGGTGACGATCTTCAAGTTCGCGATGAGCCCGTACGAGAATTGGCAGAAGCTCGCCTGGGCCGGTGTCTTCCTGATCACCCTTGGCGTCTTGTTGTTGAACATCCTCGCCCGCATCTTCTTCCGCAACAAGGCCTGACCGGAATACCAACGCATGGACGCCAAAGCCGCCCTCTCTCCAACCGACGTTGCGAAGTTGTCGGTGCGCGACCTGAACTTCTACTACGGCAAGTTCCAGGCGCTGAAGGGCATCACGCTCGACATCCCGGAGAAGAAGGTCACGGCGTTCATCGGCCCGTCGGGCTGCGGCAAGTCGACCTTGCTGCGCACCTTCAACCGCATGTTCGAGCTCTACCCCGAGCAGCGCGCCGAGGGCGAGATCATCCTCGACGGCTCGAACCTGCTGACGTCGAAGGACGACGTCTCGCTGATCCGCGCCAAGGTCGGCATGGTGTTCCAGAAGCCGACGCCGTTCCCGATGTCGATCTACGACAACATCGCCTTCGGCGTGAAGCTGTTCGAGTCGCTGCCTCGGATCGAGATGGACGAGCGTGTCGAGTGGGCGCTGAAGAAGGCGGCGCTCTGGGGCGAGGTGAAGGACAAGCTCGGCCAGAGCGGCTCGGGCCTGTCGGGCGGGCAGCAGCAGCGCCTGTGCATTGCCCGCGGCATCGCGATCCGGCCCGAGGTGCTGCTTCTCGATGAGCCCTGCTCGGCGCTCGATCCGATCTCGACCGGCAAGATCGAGGAGCTGATCCACGAGCTGAAGAAAGACTACACCGTGGTGATCGTCACCCACAACATGCAGCAGGCGGCGCGCTGCTCCGACTACACGGCCTACATGTACCTCGGCGACCTGATCGAGTTCGGCCGGACGCAGGACGTCTTCATGCGTCCCAAGATGAAGGACACCGAGGACTACATCACCGGACGCTTCGGCTGAAGCGAGGACCCAGACCATGACCGATCGCCATCTATCGACCCAGTTCGACGCCGAACTCACCGGCATCTCCACCCGCGTGCTCGAGATGGGCGGCCTCGTGGAGTCGCAGGTCGCGCGCGCGGTGCATGCGCTCGTGAACTTCAGCAGCGACGTCGCGGCGGAGGTCCTCGCCACGGAGGCGCGCGTCAACCAGACCGAGGTCGAGATCGACCTCGACTTGTCGACGATCATCGCGCGGCGCCAGCCCACGGCGCGCGACCTGCGCCTCCTGATCGCGATCTCGAAGACCATCGCCAACCTCGAGCGCGTCGGGGACGAGGCGGCGCGCATCGCGCGCACCGTGCAGCGCCTCGTCAATTCAGGCGTCTCGAGCCGCATGCGCCTGCCGGTCAACGACCTGGTCTACGAGTCCGAGCTCGCCGTGTCGCAGCTGCGCAAGGCGCTCGACGCCTTCGCCCGCCTCGACGTCGACCGCGCCGTCGAGGTCCTCAAGCGCGACGATCTCATCGACCAGGAGTTCGAAGGCCTGCTGAGGAAGCTCATCACCTTCATGATGGAAGACGCGCGCACGATCTCGTCGAGCATCGACCTGATCTTCGTCGCCAAGGCGATCGAGCGGGTCGGCGACCATGCGAAGAACCTGGCCGAGCAGATCATCTACATCGTCAAGGGCACCGACGTTCGCCACAATCCCGTGGGAATGGTCGAGAACCTCGTTCGCTGATCCGGAGCCTGTCGCATGAGCCGCATCCTCGTCGTCGAAGACGAATCGGCAATCGCCGAGCTGATCTCGATCAACCTGCGTCACGCCGGCTTCGAGGTGACGATCGCCGGCGACGCGGAGCAGGCCCAGGTCGCGGTCGATGGCGTGCTGCCCAGCCTCGTCGTGCTCGACTGGATGCTGCCGGGGCAAAGCGGTCTCTCCCTCGCCCGGCGCTGGCGCACCGAGCCCCGCACGCGATCGCTGCCGATCATCATGCTCACGGCACGCGCCGAGGAGAGCGACATGATCTCGGGCCTCGACGCCGGCGCCGACGACTACCTCACCAAGCCGTTCTCGGCCAACGAGCTGCTCGCCCGCATCCGCGCGCTGCTGCGCCGGCGTGCGCCCGAAGCGCTCGACTCCGCCGTCGAGGTCGGCGCGCTGACGATCAACCCGGCAACCCGCCGTGTCACAAGCCAGGGCCGCGAGGTCAAGATCGGTGCGACCGAGTTCAAGCTGCTCCACTTCTTCATGACGCACCCCGAGCGCGTCCACAGCCGCGCGCAGCTGCTCGACCGCGTCTGGGGCGACCACGTCTTCATCGAGGAGCGCACCGTTGACGTCCACGTCAAGCGGCTGCGCGAAGCGCTCGCCGTGGTCGCGTGCCAGCACATGATCGAGACCGTGCGTGGCGCCGGCTACCGGCTCACGCACGCACACGCCGCGACGGCGTAGAACGACCCGCCGGCGATGGCCTGGTTGCTGCCTCGCTTCATCGCCGGCCTGCTCTGCATGGCGGCCGGGGCGATCTTCGGTTTGCTCGCAGGCAGCCAGCGCGCAGCGCTCTTCGGTGCGCTGCTCGCCGGCGTGCTCGGCTTCGCGGCCATCGTCGCCGTCGATTCGCTGCGCGGCTGGCGACTGATGCACTGGCTGCGCGGCTCGCAGCAGGACACGGCGCCGCGCGACTCCGGCTTCTGGGGCGAGATCGGCTATCGCATCGAGCGGAGCATGCGGACGCTCGAGCGCGATGCCGAGGTCGAGCGCATGCGCCTGGCGCAGTTCGTCTCGGCGATGGAGGCGTCGCCGAACGGCGTGCTGCTGCTCGATCCGAATGACGAGATCGAGTGGTGCAACGCGCGCGCGGCCGATCACTTCGGCCTCGATCCGCAGCGCGACCGGCGCCAGCGCGTCACCAACCTGATCCGCTCGCCGGCCTTCGTCTCCTACCTGCAGGCGGGCAACTTCGACGAGCCGGTGTCGTTCCAGGAGCCGCGCGGCAGGGGTCTGCTGCAGGTGCAGATCCGGCGCTACGGAACCGACTCCAAGCTCGTGCTCTCGCAGGACATGACCGAGCGCGAGCGCGCGGAGGCGATGCGGCGCGACTTCGTCGCCAACGTCTCGCACGAGATCCGCACGCCGCTCACGGTGCTGTCCGGCTTCCTCGAGACGATGCGCAACCTGCCGCTGACCGAGGTCGAGCAGAAGCGCGTGGTCACGCTGATGTCGCAGCAGGCCGAGCGGATGAGCCACCTCGTCTCCGACCTGCTCACCCTGGCGCGACTCGAAGGCAGCCCGCGGCCGACCGCCGACAAGTGGGTTCGGGTGGATTCGATCCTGGCCCAGGTCGAGGCCGAGGCACGCGCGCTGTCGGCCGGGCGGCACACGATCGAGTTCGGCGACGCAGGCAATGCGCAGATCGCCGGCAGCGACGTCGAGCTGCACAGCGCGGTCGGCAACCTGGTCAACAACGCGTTCCGCTATACGCCCGACGGCGGCCGGATCGAAGTCCGCTGGAAGCGAGCCGACAACGGCCAGGGCGAGATCGCGGTCGTGGACACGGGCCGCGGCATTGCACGGCGGCACCTGTCGCGGCTGACCGAACGCTTCTACCGCGTCGACAGCAGCCGCTCGCGCGAGTCGGGCGGCACGGGCCTTGGCCTCGCCATCGTCAAGCACGTGATGCAGCGCCACGGCGGCGAGCTCGACATCGCGAGCGAGCCCGATCGGGGCTCGACCTTTCGCCTGATCTTTCCGGCGGCGCGGGTGCGGGTCCCCGACCTGTTCTCCGTCGAGGATGCCGCGCCCGTCGACGGCACCTCCGTCAGGGCCGAGCTGACCGCGCCCTGAGGCGCAAAGCGGTCCTCGCGAGGTCCGTCAGCCGCCGCTCGCGCGGCGATAGAGCAGGGTGACGTCGTCGTTGCTTCTGTTGCGGTATTCGCGACCGATCAGCTGCCACGACGCGTCGGGCGCCGGCTCGGTCGCGATGAGGAACATGTACGGGCAGCGTGTGCTCGCCGCCGTCGTCACCGCGTCGATCCGGTAGCCGCCGAGGTACTCGAGCGCCACGACTTCAGAGCGGGGCATGTTGGGCGTGGCGATGCATCCGCTCGCGGGTACCTGCTTCGAGATCCGCTGGACCATCGCGCGGTAGCTGCGCGCGTTGTCGAGCGGCGGCAGCAGGAGCGTCATCGCGAGCAGCCAGCAGACGGCGACGCCGCCGGCCGGCAGCACCAGGCTCTTCCAGAGCGGATGGCGGTTCCTGCCGGTGCGCCAGCGCACAAGCCAGAGCCAGGCCAGCGTCCCGATCGCCGCGAACAGCAGCGCCAGCGACGAGAACTCGCGCGGGTAGCCGAGCGAGAGCTTGGCCACGTTGGCCGCCAGGCTCGACGGGGTGCCCGTGCGCATGGCGATGTAGAACAGCCAGCCGGTCGCCGCCGCGATCGTGAAGAAGCAGACCGAGAACCAGTCGACCGCGGCCGAGGCGCTGCGGTTCAAGGTCGGCAGCGCGAACGCCGCGAGCACGGCGAGGGCCGGGAGCACGAGCATCAGGGCGCGATCCGATCCGTCCATCGCCAGCCAGACGAGGAGCAAGGTCGCGGCGAGCGCAAGCGGCAGGACGATGTGCGGGCTGAGCAGGCGACGCCGCCACTGCCAGAGCGTCCAGAGCGCGAGCAGCCAGGCGGGCCACGCGAACCAGGCGAAGGCACGGGCCAGGCCGAGTCCTTGCGCGACCGAGGGGACGGCACCGAGCCGGTTCGCCCACGCGCCCAGGCCGGTGGCCGCCGCTGCCCCGAGCGCGGCGCCGACGGCGATCCAGAGCAGCAGGGTGCGTGCGCCCGGCCAAGGCTTGGGCCGCAGGAGCGCCAGCATCGCGCCAATTGCTGCGAGCAGCATGGCGATGCTCGGCGCGCCGCTGGCGGCCAGCGCCACGATGGCGAGCGCCGCCATGCCGCCGCCGAGCATCGGCCGCTGCGCGCTCGTCGCCAGGGCGAAGAGATAGAGCGAGACCGCGGCAAGCTGCGCCAGCTCCGGCGTCGTCTCGTGGCCGAGCTGGAGCAGGCCGAGCGAGGCAATCAGTGCGAGCAGGGCGCCGTCGGCGATGGCGCGCGCGTAGTCGTCGGGCTTGGCCTCGCCACCGAACGCGAACGGCAGCGGCTGCGCCGATTCGAGTCGCGCCAGCCGAAAGGCCGCATGCCAGGTGAAGGCGAGGGCGAGCGCGAGCAGCAGCGCGAACGGCAGGCGCGCGGCGAACGCTGGATCGAGCCAGGGGCTCGACAGCTTCACGAACACCGCGCCGATCCAGTACGGCAGGAGCGCGCCGTCGGCCGGCAGTCCGCCCACGGTCGGCGCGAACCACGACGTCGTCCCGCGGGCGATGTTGACGATGTAGCCGAAGGCCGTGATGTCGGCGTTCTTCCACGGGTCACGCCCGAAGAGCCCCGGCAGGACGTACGCCGCGGTCAGGACGAAGAGCGCGATCCGCGGCAGGGCCGCTGCTTCCTTCTGGCTGACGAGCGCGGGGTTCGGTGAGTTCACGCGGGGGTCTGGAAACGGCGACCGCGCATGATGCAGCACGCGGTGCGCGGGTCGAGTCGGTGAACGTCCGGAGCCGCATGCGTCAAGCCGTCGTCCGGACATGAAAAAGGCAGCCGAAGCTGCCTTGTCGTTCCGCGTTCGGCCGGGCTACTTCTTCGGGGAGAGGTGCGCGAACTTGTTTCGGAACTTCTCGACGCGGCCGCCGAGCGAATCGACGCTCTTCTGCGTGCCGGTGTAGAACGGATGCGACTCGCTCGTGGTCTCGAGCTTGTAGAGCGGAAGCTCGCGGCCGTCGTCCATCTTCACGGTCTCGCGCGTCTGGGCGCAGGAGCGGGTGACGAAC
>JBBRZP010000118.1:0-12068 GCA_038236565.1 Burkholderiales bacterium
CGGTCCAGACCTGGCTCGACCAGGCCTTCTTCTATCACTCGGTGCGCGGCCTCTACAACCGCATCTTCGGCGCGCTCGGCCTGATCATCGGCGTGATCGTCGTCTTCGTCGTCGCCAACGCGATGGCGATGGCGATCATCGAGCGGACGCGCGAGATCGGCACGCTGCGCGCCCTCGGCACGCTGCCGGCGCAGCTGCTGCGCACGCTCGCGATGGAAGGCATGGTGCTCGGCGGCGTCGGCGCGGTGGTGGGCGCGGTGATCGCGCTGGCGGTCTCGCTCCTGCTCTACGCCTTTCCGGTGCAGATGCCGCCGCCGCCCGGCAGCTCGCGCGGCTACGCGCTCGTCACGGCGATCGACGGGCCGATCTACCTCCTGACCGTGCTGGCGATGATCGCGGTCTCGATGCTCGCCTCGGCCTGGATCGCCAGGGAGACGGTGCACATTCCCGTCGTCGAGGCGCTCGCCCACACCTGATCGACCCGGAGATCACCATGACGTTTCGCATCACTGCTCGCGCCTTCGTCGTCCTGTCGCTGCTCGGCGTCGCCGCCGGCGCGCGCGCCGACGACGTGAGCGCGCTGCTCAAGGCCGCCGACAAGTACCGCATGAGCGGCGACAACATGCAGATCGACACCCAGATCAGCGTCTTCAACACCGACGGCTCGCCCGACAAGGAGCGCCGCTACATCGTCTTCGCGCAGGCGAAGCACCAGTCGCTGGTTCTGATGCAGAGCCCGGCCGAGAAAGGCCAGAAGGTGCTGATGCTCGGCGACGACTACTGGCTGCTGATGCCGGGCAGCCAGCGGCCGCTGCGCATCACGCCGATGCAGAAGCTCCTCGGCGACGCGAGCACCGGCGACATCGCGACGCTCAGCTGGGCCGACGACTACACCGGCAGCGTCGCCGGCGAGGAGCCGTGCGGCGAGCCGGCCCAGCCGTGCCTGCATCTGGCGCTGCAGGCCAATCGCAAGGGCGTGACCTACCAGCGCATCGAGCTCTGGATCGGCAAGGCGCGGCACGAGCCGGTGCGCGCCGATCTCTACGTGCAGTCCGACAAGCTCGCCAAGCGCGCGCGCTTCGTGATGGACAAGCCGGCGGCACCCACGACGGTGACCGAGATGCTCCTGAGCGACCAGCTCACGAACAAGAAGGAGACCAAGGTGCGCTACCTCGGCCGCAAGGAGCACACCGTGCCCGAGGCCTGGCTGAACCCGATGTTCCTGGCCCGCAACCCGTCGCTCGAATGAGCCTCGTTCGCGTCACGACGCCGACGCGCATCGCGGTCGCGGCGATCGCCGGCGTCGTCGTCGTCGCGCCGTGTGCCGCGGTCGACGTCAACGGCTACGTGCGGCCGGCCTACATCGGCCTGACTGCCGGCGAGCGCGGGCCGCTGGCCGACGCGAACCGCATCGTGCCCGGCACCGTGGAGACGATGCGCTCGGGCCCAGAGATCGACAGCGAGCTGCGCGCGAGCGGCTACGGCCTGAGCGCCGTCGGCTGGCTCCAGGCTCAGCGCCAGGAGGGCGACCGCTGGCGCGCACGCGGCCACCTCGCCGAGCTGTACGCGTCGGGCAGCCTCGCCGACTGGCAGTTCAGCGCCGGCAAGAAGATCGTCGCCTGGGACGTCGGCTACGCGTTCCGGCCGAACGACTTCGTCGAGCAGGAGCCGCGGCGATTGCTGCTCGAGACGACGCCCGAGGGCCGCACGCTGGTGAGCGCGGAGCATTTCGACGCGAGCACCGCGTGGTCGTTCGTGCTTGTCAACCCGATGCACGCGCACTCCGAGCGATTCGCCGCCGAGCCTGCCCTTGCGGCGCGCGTCTACCAGCGCGACGGCGCCGTCGACTGGCATGGCTTCGCGCGCATCGGCGCGCGCACCGGAGCGAGCGTCGGCGCGGCGGCGGCGTGGGTCGCGAGCGAATCGATCGAGCTGCACGCCTCGGCGCGCCTGCTGCAGCGGGCGGACACGCTCGTGCTCGACGCGAACGCCGTCGCGGCCGCGCCGCTCGGCCTCGTCCGCGTCGATCCCTGGACCGCGGCGACGACGCATCGCGTCGCGCAGGCGCTCGTCGGCGGCACGTGGACCAACGCCGAGCGGGTGAGCCTGCTCGGCGAAGCCTGGTGGGACGGCACCGCGCTGGCGGGCGGCGCGTGGGACGGCTGGAACGCGCGCAGCCGGTCGCTGGCGTCGCTGGCCGGCGGCCCGGCGCCGGCGCGTGCCATCGCCGGCAACCTTGCCTGGCAGGGCAGCGCGCTTGGCGCCTCGACCAGCCTGCGCCGCGCCAACCTGTTCACGCGCCTGAGCTGGCAGCACGACAAGTGGCAGCCGGCGATCGACATGCTCTACACGCCGGCCGACGCCGGCCATGTGATCACCGCATCGCTCGGCTGGCAGGGCGACCGGGTGCGTGTCGACGGCGGCCTCAGGACCTACGGCGGGCCGCCGAGCGCGGTGCTGGCGCAGCTGCCCACCAGGCGGATCGCCTACGTCGCCGGCACCTGGTCGTTCTGAGCGGAGTAAACGGTCAGGAGCGCCAGACGGCTCGCGTCAGGCGAAGCAGCTTGCGGTTGGTCTCGGGCAACTTCTCGTCGAGCACGGCCGCAATCTCGTCCTGGGCCTTCGTCCAGCCGACGAGCGCCTTGCCGAACACCGAGCGGCCGACCTTGGTGAGTGTCGGGATGCGCTGGCGCCGGTCTTCGCCGACGGCGAGCGCGACCCAGTTCTGGCGCTCGAGGACGCGCAGATTCCTGATCAGCGTCGTCTCGTGCATCGCGATGCGTGCGGCGAGCTCCTTCACCGTCATGCCCTGCGCGTTCGACACCGCCCAGAGGACGGCCATCTGGCTCGCCTGCACGCCGGACGACGCGAGATGGCGGTCGTAGACGCTGCTGACCGCGCGCGCGGCCATCCGCAGGTTGCCGCAGACGCAGTCGAAGCCGCGTGTGCTGAGCTTGTCGACGAGATCCATGGCTGCCAGTATAGATGCAGGCACAGGTACTTTCCTGTCCGGTGCCGCTACACCGACCACTCGGCGGGCTGCAGCAGCTCGTCGTCGGCCGCCTGGGCCGCGAGCCGGAGCAGGTAGCCACGTCCGTACACGGTCTCCACCTGCAAGGCGTGGCCGCCGGCGTCGCGGAGCTTCTTGCGGATGCGGCAGACGTGCATGTCGGCGCTGCGCCGGGCATCGGTACCCTGCACGTGGCCGAAGGTGCGCGCGATCGTGTGGCGATGGACGAGCTCGCCCGGCCGCGACGCGAGCACGAGCAGCAGCTCGAACTCGCCCCCGGTGAGGGAGATGGGCGTCGCACCGACGCTCGCGCTCGCCCGGCGCGGGTCGAGCCGGAGCGGCCCGAAGCGGACCTCGCTCAGATCCTGCTCGGGACGCTTCTGCGAGACGTCGATCAGGCGACGCAGCTGCGCGGCGATCACGCGTGTCGACGTAGGCCCGACGACCAGCTGGCTTGCGCCCGATTCGAGCGCGCGCAGCTGGTCGTCCTCGTCGCCGTCGCCGAGCACGAGCAGGATCGGCGCGCTGGCGTCGCGCTGCAGGCTCTCGAGCATCGGGTGGACCGCGTCGCCGAAGCCGTCGGCGTCGATCAGGATCGCGTCGAAGTGTCACTGCGCGATGACGCCGAGCGCCGACGCCAGCGACTCGACGTAGTAGGCCTTGAAGCCGGCCGCGCCGATCTCGCACCGGAACGGCTCCGAGGTCGCGCGGTCGACGGTGATGACGAGCAGCAGTGGAAGCATCGCGTCAGGACGGCACGGAAGCCGGCGTTCGGAGGTGGCGAAAGAGAGTCGAGCGGCAGCCGAATCCGGCGCGCTCTGCGGCCTCGTGGCGCGGCACGCCGGCGGCGAGGAGGCGCCGCGCGACGGTGACGCGCTTCTTGACCACGAAGGCGTGCGGCGTCGTGTCCATCACCATGCCGAACAGCCGCGCGAAGTGGAACGGCGAGAGATTGGAGACCTCGGCGAGCGCCTCGACGCGCAGCGGTTCGGCGTAGTTGCTGTGGATGAAGTCGGCGGAGAGCAGCAGCCGGCGAAAGAGAGCCTGTCGCGTGCTCGCCTTGGCGCAGTCGATCCGCTCGGCGCGCGCGCGCAGCCGTCGCTCCTCGGTCGCCAGCGCCGACCAGAGCAGCGTCGAAGCGTCGGCCGATGCGACGACGCGACCGGCGCCAGGGTCGCTGTCGCCGATCGCGAGCAGGCGCCGCCCGACCTCGCCCTCGATCGAGCGCAGCGTCTGGAGGAAGTCGAGGCTTGTCGGGTCGACGCCATCGGGTATCGCGATCTCGACGACGAGCGGGCGGGTGTCGGACTCGACCGGCCAGGCGAAAGTCTGGAGTCCGTCGGCGACGACGTAGACGTCGGGCTCGACGCGCACCCGGCGCTGCGGCAGGGTGATCGCCTCGGCGCCGTGACGCACGGTGCGCAACACGAGCCGGCCCGCCCGCGTCGGCCGCGCCGGCTGGTCAGGCACGACGCTGTCCCCTTCGCAGCGATCGGGTGAAGCGAAGCTCATGCGAAAAGTATAGATGTGTATGCATCTATTGTCGAGAGTGCGCAGATGCCGAGCGTGGGCGTTGCGTCACCAGATGCGCACCGGGCCTTCGGCTCGAGGCGTCCCACGGCGTCGCGCTGCCAGGTGAACATCTCCCGCTCGTTGCCCAAGCCGGCCGCGGCGAAGAACGCCACGTCGTCGCTCGCCACGAGCGTTGCGCGACGCTGCACCAACTGTTTCGAACTTGTCGTCGCGACGCGGGAGCGTTGCGCGGTCGATGCGCTCGTCGAGATTCGCAGGAACCGCAACGCTGCGCGCACGACCGCTCCAGAGAATGAACCTTCGCCGGTTCGTCGCGAGCGTCTCGCACCACGAGACGCCTTCGCCACGCACCGAGTTCATGGATCACCTCTTCAGCGAAGGAATCACGATGACCAAGACCAGGCTCGCCGCCGCCGTCACCATGGCCTGCGGCGGCGTGCTGCTCAGCGCCGGCCAGGCGGCGCTCGCGCAGACCACCGCGCAGACACTCGAGCGCGTCGAGATCACGGGCTCGAACATCCGCCGCATCAGCTCCGAGACCGCGTCGCCGGTGCAGACGCTGACGCGCGAGGACATCGACAAGTCGGGACGCTCGAGCATTGCCGAGCTGCTGCAGACGCTCTCGGTCGACAACCAGGGCTCGGTGCCGAAGAACTTCGCCGGCTTCGCCGGTGGCGCCTCGGGCATCTCTCTGCGCGGGCTGGGCACGGCGTCGACGCTGGTCCTGCTGAACGGTCGCCGCATCGCTCCCTACGGCCTGGCCGATGATGGGCAGAAGGTGTTCTCCGATCTGAACCTGATCCCGCTCGACGCGGTCGAGCGGGTCGAGATTCTCAAGGATGGCGGCTCGGCGATCTACGGCTCCGATGCCATTGCCGGCGTCGTCAACGTCATCTTGCGCAAGGACTACAAGGGCGTTGCCGTCAATGCGAGCTACGGCACGTCGCAGTACGGCAACGGCCAGGAAAAGCGCGCCTCGCTGACCGCCGGCTTCGGCGATCTGCCGACGCAGGGCTTCAACGTCCTCGCCAACTTCGAGGTCGGCAAGCAGGGCGAGGTCTACTACCGCGACATCACCGACCGCAGGCATGTCGGCCGCGTCGATCTGCGCGACCTCGGCTTCAGCGCCCAGGAAACGCTCGGCGGCACGGGCGCGATCACGAGCAACAACGCGGCCAGTCCCGCGATCAATGGCAACGTCCGCAACCCGACCACGCTGGACTACTACAACCGTGGCAATCTTGCCGGCGTCGGTTTCACGCGAACCTTCCCAGCCGCGGCCTGCGCCAACTTCACGAACCATCCGCAGGGCGACCCCGGCGGCGGCTGCCTGGTCGATGGCTCGCAGCTCTACAACCAGGTGCAGCCTTCGCAGGAGTTCTACAACTTCTTCGTTCGCGGCACCGTCAACATCCTGCCGACTGTGCAGGGATACGGCGAATTCAACTACTACAACAACAAGTCGCATTCCTACAACTCGCCCACCAGCGTCAGCAGCTCGGTGGGATTTCCGGGCGGGCCGGTCAGCAATGCCGGCGTCGCGCTGGGCGCCAATCACCCCGACAACCCGTACTTCGGCACGGCCGCGCGACTGCGCTACTTCTCGGCCGACGTCGGACCTCGAACCACGCGCATCGATTCCGACTTCTATCGTGTCCTCCTCGGCCTGAAAGGGACGCTTTCCGACTGGGACTACGACACGGCCCTGCTGTATTCGGAGAACAAGGTGGCGAGTTCCCGCACCGGTTACCTGCAGCGCGACGTCGCCTTCGCGCTGCTCAACCCGTCGCCGGTCAACGTCGCGGCGGCAACGGCCGGCAGCGCGGCCTATGCTGCGCTCCCCGCAGGCAGCGTCTGGCGCATCGCCGAGAACGCCGGCCTCAACTCCGCCGCGCTGTACGCAGCGCTGTCGCCGACGATCTCGAACGACGCCAGCGCCAAGATCGCGCAGGTCGACGTCAAGGCATCACGCGAGCTCATGCAGCTCCAGGGCGGGGCGCTCGGTCTTGCCATCGGCGCGGAGCTGCGCCACGAGAGCATCAGCCTGCAGCCGACGACGGGCACCGAGCGCGGCAACGTCATCGGTCTCGGCTATTCGGCCTACGACGGCGGGCGAACAGTGGTGGCCGGGTACGCGGAGCTGCTCGCTCCGGTGCTCAAGCAGGTGGAGCTCTCCGCGGCGCTCCGCTACGACCACTACTCCGACGCCGGCAGCTCGACGACTCCCAAGTTCGGCATCAAGTACACGCCGATGCGCGAGCTGGCGCTGCGCGGCACATACGCGCGCGGCTTTCGCGCGCCGAGCTCGGCCGAGAACGGTGTCGGCGGCCTGGCGGCGTTCTCGACCGCGACCGACCCCTTGCGCTGCGGCCTGGGCGTGGCGGTCGCGTGCAACCCAGCGGCGATCGCGATCATCACCTCGCCGAACCCGAACCTGAAGCCGGAGAAATCCGACAACTACACGATCGGCTTTGTGTTCGAACCGACGTCGAAGACCAGCATCGCGCTTGACTACTTCAACATCACGCGCAAGAACGAGATCAACCAGGAGCTGACGACCGCGGCCATCGCCGCCGGCCACGTGTCGCGCGACCCCACGACCGCGACGGGAATCGCCGGCGATCCGGGCCAGATCGTGGCCGTGCTCGCCAATTTCGTGAACTCCTCGAAGACCGAGGTGCGCGGCTTCGACGTCGACGCGAAGCAGGGCTTCGACCTGGGCGGCCCCTTCGGCAAGCTGACCCTGACGGCCCAGTGGACGCATCTCTTCACGCTGAAGCGGACGGAGACCGACGGCTCGTCGCGCGACTTCGCCGGCACACACGGCAATTGCGACGTCACCAATTGCGTCGGAACGCCTGCCGACCGCGTGAACTTCGGTGGCTTCGTCGACACCGGCCCGTTCCGGATCGGCGCCAACGTGAACTACCGCGCGAGCATCGAGAACAGGAACTTCAAGAACGATCCCGCCGGCTGCGCCTCGACCTTCGCCGATGGCTCGGATGCGCCGGGCGGGTGCCGGATTTCGTCGTTCACGACGGTCGACCTGATCGGCCGATGGGTGCCGATGAAGAACCTGGAAATCTACGGCTCGATCCGCAACCTGTTCGATCGCATTGCCCCGCTCGATCCCCTGACCTACGGGCAGTTCTCGTTCAATCCTCTCGACTATTCCGGCGCCATCGGCCGCTTCTACTCGGTCGGCGTGAAGTACAAGTTTTTCTGAGCACAGACGCGCGGCTGATTGCTCCGGCTGCGCGCTCGTCTCGCTACCATCGAGCGTCGTCGCACCCGGGGCCTTCGCCGCGAGGCGAGGCCGAGGAGCGAACGATGGCGAGTCGCAGGACGGAAGCGAAGGCGGATGCGCGATCGGCGCGGAGCGACCGTCTGATCCTCACCTGCGAGCACGCGGGCAACCGCGTGCCGAGCCGCTACCGGCCGCGCTTCGTCGGTCACGAGCCCCTGCTGCCGACGCACCGCGGCTGGGATCCGGGCGCGCTGCTGCTCGCGCGCGAGATGGCCAAGCGCTTCTCGGCCCCGCTCTACTTCGACGAGACGACGCGCCTGCTCGTCGACCTCAATCGCTCGATCGGCAACCCGGAGCTGCACTCGGAGGCGACGCGTCACCTGACGCTGAAGGAGCGGCGAGAGATCCTCGATGTCCACTACCACCCGCACCGGCGCGCCGTCGACGAGGCCGTCATGGCCGCGGTGCGCGAGGGCGATCGGGTGATGCACGTCGCCTCGCACAGCTTCACGCCCGAGCTTCACGGTCACGTGCGCACCGCCGACATCGGCATGCTCTACGACCCGGCGCGACCGGGCGAAGTCGCGTTCGCCACGGCGTGGATCGACGCGTTGCGGGCCGCCGATCCCGCCTTGCGGCTGCGTCGCAACTACCCCTATCTCGGCAAGAGCGACGGCGTGACGATGAAGCTCAGGCGCAGGCACGCGCCCGACCACTACGTCGGCGTCGAGCTCGAGGTGAACCAGCGCTACGTCGAGGCCGGCGGGCCGGCGTGGACGAAGCTGCGGCGGACGCTGGTCGACACGCTCGGCGTGGCTCTGCAGCGTCGCGACTGAGCCGCTTCCGCAGGTCGGTCGCTGCGCGTCAGCTGCTCGGCGGCACCGGACCCGACTGCGGGTACACCGGCTGCACCGGCGCGTTCGGATAGCCGGCGGGCGCGGGATACGTCGCGGGCGCAGCGCCCGGCGCGGGCACGTAGCCCGACGGCGCGCGCGCCACCCGCGTGCGCCCGGCGGTCGTGACGAGCACGACCGGCTCTCCGACGCCGTAGGTCTCGGCGCCGACCGCCTGGATCACCGAGCGGCGCTCGCCGTTCCTCAGCTGGACCAGGATCTCGACCGCGTTCTCGCGCGTTGCGCCGCGCTCGACCGCATTGCCGATCACCCCACCGACGACCGCTCCGAGGACGCCGCCGACGATCGAGTCGCGGTGGCCGCCGATGCCGGCGCCAGCCACGCCGCCGGCGACCGCGCCGGCGCCCGCGCCGAGGCCGCTCTGGCTGCCTTCGACGGTGACCGGGCGGACCGAGAGCACGGTCGCGTCGTAGACCTGCGACATGCGTTGCGCGTCGTAACGGCGGACGACGTCGGGATTCGAGGTGGTGCAGGCGGCCAGTGCGGCGATCGCGAGGGCGCTCAGGAAGTGTTTCATGGTGGTCTCCGACAGCGACTCACCGACGACGCGGCGAACCGTTCGCCAGTGGACCACAAGCGATTCGGCGTTGCCTTGCCGCTCGGGAAAGCCGACGCAAAGAACTGTGAAGGTGCGAGCAGCCGGTCACGGGCCGTCGAGCCCGGCGCTTAGCCGTGCAGGCGGCTGCTGCGCGGCACGCTCGCGAGCAGGAACTCCATCTGGTCGGCGAGGATGCGCCGGCCGCGCAGGATCATGTCCTCGTGCAGGCTCGGCACATAGGGCAGGAAGTGCAACGACATGCGCGCCTCCTCCGGCAGGCGGTTGCCCTTGTGTCCGTTGCAGGCGCGGCACGCGGTGATGCAGTTCATCCAGCTGTCGTCGCCGCCGCGCGACGTGGGCACGATGTGCTCGCGGGTCAGGTCGTCGAGCGGGAAGCGGCCGGCGCAGTAGGCGCAGACCTGGCGATCGCGCGCGAAGAGCTTCGGGTTGCTGAGCGCCGGCGAGCGCCGCCAGGCCCGGCTCGGCACCGCGCCGCGCACGGCGATGATCGGATGGACCTCGATCTTCGACTGCAGCCCGGTGCGCCGCTGCATGCCGCCGCGCAGGACGTGGAACGTGTCGCCGAGGGTCCAGGCAACGCCGTCGCTGGCGTAGATGACGGCCGCTTCCTTGGCCGAGATCCACGCCTGGGGTCGGCCGGACATGTCGAGCTGGAGGACTTCCATGAGGCCCTGAGCGTAATGCATGACGGTGAGGCGCTCAAGACACCCACCACCGCCGCTGACGCGCGTGCGCGACGCGGCGACGAACGGCAACACTCGCCGCCTCGTCCGGCGCGCGTCGATCTAGCGCGGATAGAGGCCGCGCCGGCGAGCCATCAGACGCGTCAGGCCGAGCAGCGCGGCGATGTTGGGCGTGTCGAGGCCGAGCCGCTGGCCGATCTCGTGCACCGAGGCCACGATGGCATCGAGCTCGATCGCCCGGCCCGCGTCGACGTCCTGGAGCATCGACGTGCGAAAGGCGCCGAGCTCGCGCGCGAGCTTGGTCCGCTCCTCGCCCGACTGGTTGATGGCGCAGCCGATGCGTGCGCCGACCGCCGCCGCCTCGGCCATGCCTCGGAGCATGAACGCGTGCACCAGCGGATCGGCCAGGATCACGTCGGTGGTCGCGCCGGTGAGGGCCGAGACCGGGTTCATCGTCATGTTGCCCCAGAGCTTGTACCAGGTGTCCTGGCGGACGTCGGCGCTGGGTTCGGCCTTGAAGCCGGCGCTCGCAAGCACTGCGCAGACAGCGCTGACGCGATCGGAGTGCCCGCCGAGCGGCTCGCCGACGATGAGACGCTCGCCGAAGCCGTGGTGCACCACGCCGGGCTCGGGCGTCGAGCAGGCGAGGTGGACGACGCAGCCGAGCACCCGCTCGAGTGGCAGGCGGGCGAGCAGGCGGCCGCCAGGGTCAACGCTCTCGAGCGGCGTCTCGTACGGCAGGGCCGCGGGGAGGAACCACCAGGGCACCCCGTTCATCGCCGGCAGAAGGGTCGTCGTCGGCGACATCAGCGCGGCGATCGAATCGGCCGCGCCTTCGAGCGCGGGCGCCTTGAGCGTGACGACCACCAGCTCCTGCGGGCCGAGCGCGCGCGCGTCGTCGCTCACCGTGAGCGGCGTCGTGAACGAGCCGGACGGGGCGTCGACCCGCAGGCCACTCTCGCGCACGCGTGCGAGCGTCGCGCCGCGTGCGAGCGCGCAGACCTCGTGCCCGGCGCGGGCGAGGCGCGCGGCGATCAGGCCGCCGACCGCGCCGAGACCGACGATGGCGACCTTCATGAAAACGTTTCTCGACTGCAAACCCTAGAAAACGACACGAATCAAGCCCCTCCGACACTGGCGCCGGCGCAAGCTTCCGGCAAAATAGCACGATCGTTCGATTCCTTGGACGGCACCGACCGAGCCTCTCGACCCGTGAATTCTCTGCTCCACGACCCGCCCCTGTCGCCCGACGCGGACGCCGTCGCGTCGATGCGCGCCTTGCCCAAGGGCCAGCAGACGCGGGCGGCGATCCTCGATGCCGCGCTCGCGCTGGCCTCGCAGATCGGCCTCGAAGGCCTGTCGATCGGCGGCCTCGCGGAAGTGACTGGCATGAGCAAGTCGGGCGTCTTCGCCCACTTCGGCTCGCGCGAGGAGCTGCAGATCTCGGTGGTGCGCGAGTACCACGTGAAGTTCGAGGAAGAGGTGTTCCGGCCGGCGCTGGCGGTCGAGCGCGGGCTGCCGCGCCTGAAGGCGCTCTTCGACCGCTGGCTGAAGCGCGTCTCCGTCGAGATCGATTCCGGCTGCCTCTACATCAGCGGCGCGGTCGAGTTCGACGACCGGCCCGGCCCCGTCCGCGACGCGCTCCTGACGATGGTCAAGACCTGGCAGGCCGCGCTCGAGCGCGCGATCCGCGTCGCCGTCGACGCCGGCCACTTGCCGGCCTCGACCGACGTCGCGCAGCTGCTGTTCGAGATCCACGGGCTGATCCTGGCCCTGCACCACGACGCGCGATTCCTGCGCAACGCCGGCGCCGAGCAACGCGCGCGGCGCGGCTTCCAGCGCCTGATCGGCGAGAGCGCCAACCTGCGGGCCGGTCCGCGCAGCGCCGCCTGAAGCGCTCGCCCTCCCCCTCTTCACGCACCACACCCCTCCGGAGATCGACCCCATGCCGACCTACACCCCGCCGCTACGCGACATGCGCTTCGTCCTGCACGAGGTGCTCGACGTCGTCGGCGCCCTGAAGGCGCTGCCGGCGCATGCCGACGTCGACGCCGAGACCATCGACGCCGTGCTCGAGGAAGGCGGCAAGTTCGCCAGCGAGGTGCTGGCGCCGCTCAACGCC
>JBBRZP010000119.1:0-12051 GCA_038236565.1 Burkholderiales bacterium
ACAACCAGCGCGCGGCGTCGTGCGAGAAGCGCGTGACGATGTCGACGTAAGCCATGCCCTGGTCCTCCCAGGCGGCGACAGGGCGCTCGTGACGACGAGCCTTGAGGAAGCGCTCCAGGCGCGCAAGTTCGGCGCCAACGCGGCGTTCGAGTCGGGGGTCGTGCGGGTGCGCCGCGAGAAAGAGCAGGCTGTCGTGGTACTGCGCCGTCGCCCCGTTGCGCGGGAAGGCCAGTCGTGAGAGATGCTCCAGGCAGGCGTGCTGTCGTTCGATGCTGTCGGGATCGAACTTGTTCTGGACCGCGCGCAAGGCGCCGACGATGGATTTGAAGCTCACGGGCGATGACACTCAAAGTGTTCGGCATGGTAGATCCCAGCGGTGAGCCCCGTTCACGCCCCACGTCAAGGTTTCGTCCGTTGACCGCGTCGGCCATCGCGGCGGGTCCAGGCACGGCGGACGGTCCCCGAACGCATCGGCGCGTGGCGCGGTTCGCGTTCAAGCGTTTAGAGAAAGAACTTCGGCGCCCTACGGGTCGTCTCGGTCGAGGACGGCTGAAGCCGCGCCAGTAGCGCGTGGTAAGAGCCCGAGGCGGATCCGCGGCAGGGTTACCGAGCATGGTCCGAAGACGGCGCGTCCAATAACGTATACGTTACTGTACGCAATCGCCCGGATGTCGCCGAAAATGCCTTCGGCAAATGCGCCACCGACCCAGGCTTCCGAACGACCATGCTTGCCAGCGCCTCTGCGCCAACTCTCGCCCTGTCTGCCCTCGACTTCGTGGGCGCGGGGCTGGTGCGCCCCGAGTGCGTGCTCGCGACGCGAGAAGGCGCGCTCTACACCGCCGACTGGCGCGGCGGCGTGGCGCGCACCGCGGTCGACGGCACGCAGACCCTGTTCGCCGGCAGCCTGCCGGGAGGCCGTGCGCTTCGCCCGAACGGCATCGCCTTGCGCAGCGATGGCAGCTTCCTGCTCGCCGATCTCGGCGAAACGCGCGGCGGCGTCTTTGCCTTGGCGCGCAACGGCGACCTGCGGCCGTTCCTCGAGCGGGTCGATGGCGTCGACCTGCCGCCCACCAACTTCGTCCTCGAGGACTCGGCCGCGAGGGTGTGGATCACCGTCAGCACGCGGCGCGTGCCGCGCGCCGCGGCGTATCGCGCCGACGTGGCCGACGGCTTCATCGTCCTCGTCGACGGCCGCAGCGCCCGCATCGTCGCCGATGGCCTCGGCTACACCAACGAAGCCGCGCTCTCGGCGGACGGTGCCTGGCTCTATGTCAACGAAACCTTCGCGCGCCGCTTGACGCGCTTTCGCGTCGGCGCCGACGGCTCGCTCGGTGCTCGCGAAACCGTGACGAACTTCGGTCATGGCACCTATCCCGACGGCCTGTGCTTCGACGTCGAGGGCGGCGTCTGGGTCACGAGCATCATCAGCAACCGCGTCATCCGCGTCGGACCCGACGGTGCACCGAACCTGATCGTCGAAGACGCCGATGCCGAGCACCTCGCCTGGTGCGAAGAGGCCTACCTCGACGGCATGCTCGGCCGCCGGCACCTCGATCGCGCCGCCGGCAAGGTGCTGCGCAACATCTCGAGCCTGGCCTTCGGCGGCAGCGACCTGCGCACGGCCTACCTCGGCTGCCTGCAGGGCGACGCGATCGCGTCGTTTCGTTCTCCCGTGGCGGGCGAGCCGCCGGCGCACTGGCTGTTCTGAACATGGCTGCTGCGACCCTGCCCCCGACCGTGAAGCGACGCGCCAAGGCGATCGCCGGCGCCGGCGCGTCTGGCCGTGCGGAGAAGTCCGTGCCGGCGCGCCGCAGCCGCGCGCAGCAATCCGCGCCGAAGCACGCAGCCCAGCCATCGCCCAGGCCCCTGCGGCCCGCCTCGCGCGTCGAGGAGGCGCATGCTGTGCTGCGCCGGCGCGTCCTCGACAACGTCTACCCGCCCGGCCACCAGGCGCTTGAGGCCGATCTCGCCAGGGAGCTCGGCATCAGCCGCACGCCGATGCGCGAGGCGATGCTGCGCCTGGCCAACGAGGGCCTGGTCGAGGTGGTGCCGCGCCATGGCATGCGCGTGCTGCCGCTGTACGCGGCCGACATGGCCGAGATCTACACCGTGCTGACGGCGCTGGAATCGGCCGCAGCGGAGATCCTCGCGCAGCGCTCGCCGGGTGACGCCGAGCTGAAGCCGCTGGTCGACGCGACGCGCGAGATGGCGCGCGCCCTCAAGGCCGACGATCTCGATGCCTGGGCCGCGGCCGACGAGCGCTTCCACCAGCAGCTCATCGAGCTGGCCGGCAATCGCACGTTGAAGGATGCGGTGCAGCGCCTGGCCGACCGCGCACACCGCGCGCGCGTGTTCACGCTGCGGCTGCGCCCGAAGCCCGTCAATTCCACGCGCGAGCACACCGAGCTGCTCGAGCGCATCCGCGCCGGCGACGTCAAGGGCGCGGTGCAGGTCAATCGCGCGCACCGCGAACGCGCCAGCAGCGAGCTGCTCGCCATCGTCGAGCGCTACCGCCTCCACCAGATGTAAACCTCGGGATCCCCTCGTGACCCAGACCGCCTCCTTCGACATCTGCGTGCTTCCCGGCGACGGCATCGGCGTCGACGTCATCGACGCCGCGCTGCCGATCCTGGAGAAGGTGCAGAAAGGCGCCGGCTTCGACCTGCGTTTCGCCGCGCATCCGGCGGGCGCGCAGCACTACAAGGTGAGCGGCGAGGCGCTGCCCGACGCCACCCTGGAGGCCGCGCGCGCGGCCGATGCGATCCTCTTCGGCGCGATGGGCTGGCCCGAGATCCGCTATCCAGACGGCACCGAGATCGCGCCGCAGCTCGACATCCGCGTCGCCCTCGAGCTCTACGCCGGCGTGCGGCCGGCACGGGCGCTTCCCGGCATCGTTCTGCCGCTGGCCGACCCGCGCGCCCGCGACATCGACCTCGTCATCGTCCGCGAATCGACCGAGGGCCTGTTCGCCTCGCGCGGCAAGGGAACCATCGAAGGCGACGCCGAAGCGCGCGAGACCCTTGTCATCACGCGCAAGGGCTCAGAGCGCGTGCACGACTTCGCGTTCCGCCTGGCCGAGCGGCGCAAGGCGCGCGGCCGACCGGGCCGCGTCACCTGCGTCGACAAGGCCAACGTGTTCCGCGCGATGGCGTTCTTCCGCAAGATCTTCGACGAGCGCGCCGCGAGGTTCCCGGCCATCGAGGCACGCCACCACTACATCGACGCGACCGCGCTCGACCTGATCCGCAAGCCCTGGGACTTCGACGTTCTCGTCACCGAGAACATGTTCGGCGACATCATCTCGGACCTGACGGCCGGGCTGGTCGGCGGCATGGGCATGGCGCCTTCGGCCGACATCGGCGATCGGCACGGCCTGTTCCAGCCCTGTCACGGCTCGGCGCCCGACATCGCCGGGCAGGGCAAGGCGAACCCGACGGCGATGATTCTTTCGGCGGCGCTGATGCTCGACTGGCTCGGCGAGCGGCACGCCAATCCGTCGCTCGTCGACGCGGGGCGGCGGATCGAGCAGGCGGTCGACGCGGTGTTCGCGTCGAAGCGCATCACTCCCTTCGAGTTCGGCGGCAGGGACGGCACCCGAGCCATCGCCGATGCCGTCGCCTCCAACCTTTGAGCGACGCACGACGTGAAGAAGCTTCGCGTGCTCGGCGTTGGCGCCGGCTACTTCAGTCAGTTCCAGTACCTGGGCTGGCACCGCATCGAGAGCGCCGAGTGCGTCGCCATCGTCAACCGCGACGAGGCCAAGGCGCGGGAGCTCGCCCATCGCTACGGCGTGGCGAAAACGTACACCGACCTCGACCGCGCCCTCGACGAAGAGAAGCCCGACCTCGTCGATCTCATCACGCCGCCGCAGACGCACCATGCCTTCGTCGCCAGGATGGCGGAGCGCGCCGTGCCGACGATCTGCCAGAAGCCGTTCGGCGAGTCGTACGCGGACGCGGTTGCGATCACTGAGCTCGCCGAACGCGCCGGCATGCCCCTGGTGATCCACGAGAACATCCGCTGGCAGCCGTGGTACCGGGAGGCGCGCCGCCTGATCGACGCCGGGCAGCTCGGCAGCCTGCATTCGGTGGCGTTTCGCCTGCGTCCCGGCGACGGCCAGGGGCCGCGCGCCTACCTCGATCGGCAGCCGTACTTCCAGGGGATGCCGCGTTTCCTGGTGCGCGAGACGGCGATCCACTGGATCGACACCTTTCGCTACCTGATGGGCGAGGTGCGCACCGTTTACGCGGAGCTGCGCCGCCTCAATCCGCACATCGCCGGCGAGGACGCCGGCACGATCGTCTTCGCTTTCGCCGGTGCATCGACCGGCCTGTTCGACGGCAACCGCCTCAACGACCACGTCGCAGAGAACCCACGCCGCACCATGGGCGAGTGCTGGCTCGAAGGCTCGCAGGGCGTGCTGCGCCTCGACGGCGATGCGCGGCTGTGGTGGAAGCCGCACCACGGCGACGAGGGCGAGCACCGATACGACCGCGGCCCCGACGACACCTTCGGCGGAGGCGCCTGCGAATGGCTGCAGCGCCACGTCGTGGCGCACCTCACGCAGGGTGCGCCGCTCGAGAACAGCGCCCGGGACTACCTGACGAACCTGCGCGTGCAGGAAGCCGTCTACCGGTCGGCGAGCACCCATCGCCGCATCGACATGGCCACGTTCGACCCGCTGCAGCCGGACGCGGTCCGTGCCGCTGCAGCTCCTGCCTGACCGCAACCATCGAAAGAAGGAGACAACACCATGAAGCGCCAGTTCTTCCTGAAGACCCTGATGGCGGCGGCAGCCGCCGCAACCCTCTCGTTCGCCGCCCCGGCCATTGCGCAGACCGTGCTCAAGTTCAGCCACACCGACCAGCCCGGCGGCCTGCGACAGAAGGCCGCCGAACTGTTCGCGCAGAAGGTCGATCAGTCCACGCAAGGACGCTACAAGGTGCAGGTGTTCCCGGCCGGGCAGCTCGCCAACGACCCCAAGGCGGTCGAGCAGCTGCAACTCGGCGGCGTCGACTTCACCGTGTCCGGAACCGGCACCTATGCAACGCATATACCGACCCTCAATCTGACTGCGCTGCCCTACCTCGTCGAGAGCTACGAGCAGGGCTGGAAGCTCTATGACGAGTCGAAGTGGATGCAGGCGCAATTCGAGAAGGGGCCGGCCAAGGGCTTTCGCTTCCTGTCGAACTTCGAGGCGGGATTTCGCAGCATGACGACGAAGGAGCCGCTCGCCACGCCCGCCGACGCCAAGGGCAAGAAGCTGCGCACCTTTCCGAACGAAATGATGCGCTGGACTCTGGAAGCGATCGGCTTCAACCTGCAGATCATGCCGCTGCCCGAGGTTTACCTCGCGATCCAGCAGGGCGTGGTGAGTGGCCAGGAGAACCCGATCGACACGATCTACGCGAACAAGTTCTACGAAGTCGCTCCCTATGTCACCTTGACCAAGCATGTCTACAGCCCGATTCCGTTGACCGTGTCCGAGAAGACGTGGCAGAAGCTTTCACCGGCCGATCGCGAAGCGATCACGAAAGCGGCGAAGGAGGCGGCGGAATTCAGCAGGAAGGAAGTGCGCGCCGCCGAGGATGCGCAGCTCGCCGACATGCAGACCAAAGGCGCGAAGATCGGCCGCCCAAACCTCGAGTCGTTCCGCCAGTCGGTGCAACCGGCCTATGCGAAGGCGCGGGAAAAGTACGGCGCCGAAGTCGACGCGATCCTCGCCGACGCCGATGTGGTTCGCAAGGCGACGCCCGCCAAATAGAGGGTGGAGGGCGAGTCCGAGATGAGAAGCGATGCCACGTCTCGCGGCGGGGCGATGCTTGCCACGCTGCTGCCGTCGGGGCCGACCGCGCCGTGGCCGATCGCCTGGCTCGGCCGCCTGGTGGACTGGGCCGTTGTCGCCATCGGCGCGACGATGGCCACGATGATCTTCAGCAATGTCATCGTGCACAACGCGTTTCATGGCGACATCGCGTGGACGACCGAGTTCGGCGAGCTGCTGATGGTGTGGGTGACCTTTCTCGGCGCCGCTGCGGCGACACGACGGGGTGCGCACATGGCAATCGGCGAGCTCCTCGACCGGCTGCACGGTGCGGCACGCCGCCGCGCCGATGCGGCGATCCAGCTCGTCGTTCTCGCCACGCTCGGGCTTCTCGCCTGGCATGGCATCGGCATCGTGCAGGCCGGAATGACGAGCCAGCTCACGGTGCTCGGCTGGCCGATGGCAACCCAGTACGCGGCCCTGCCCGTCGCCTCCGTGATCACGATGGTCTTCGTGCTCTGGGACCTGACCCAGATCCTGCGCGGCCGGTCGAACGCCGAGCGCTACGGCGTTCTCGAGCCGTGATCCTGTTCGAGACCTTCGGGCTCTTCATCGTCGCCACGCTGCTCGGCGTGCCGCTGGTCTACGGCCTTCTGCTGTCGACCGTGGCGATGATCTGGTGGAACGGGCTGACGCACCCGCTGCCATCGGTCTTTCTCAGCTACATCGGCGGCGTCGAGCCGTTCGTGCTGATCGCGGTGCCGCTCTTCATACTGGCCGGCGAGGTTCTCTCGCGCGGCGGCGTCGGCATGCGCATCGTCACGTTCGCGACCAAGCTGCTCGGCTTCCTGCCTGGCGGGCTCGGCATCTCGACCGTCACCTCGTGCCTGATCTTCGGCGGCGTCTCCGGCTCGGCCATCGCCGATACCGCGGCCATCGGCTCGGTGATGACGCCGGCGATGATCAGGAAGGGCTACAGCCCCGCCTTCGCCGGCGCCCTGATGTCGACGGCGGGCACGCTCGCCATCATCATGCCGCCGTCGATCCCGATGCTCGTCTACGCCTTCGTTTCCGGCGCCTCGGTGCGCGATCTCTTCATCGCCGGCGTGGTGCCGGCCGTGATCTTCGCCATCGGCCTGTCGCTAGACTGCGTTCGCGTCGGCAGGAAGACCGGCTGCGACAACGGTGATGTCCGCTCGTCCGGCCGCGAGATCTGGACGGCGTTCCTGGCCGCATTGCCGGCGCTGCTGATGCCCGTCATCATCCTCGGCGGCATCTGGTCGGGCTACTTCACGCCGACCGAGGCGGCGGCCGTGGCTGCGGCCTACGGCCTGTTCGTGTCGATGGTGATCTATCGCGACCTGAAGCCGCGCGAGCTCCCCGCGCTCCTGCTCAAGTCGTTCACGACCAGCGCGGTCGTGATGGTGGTGATCGGCGCCACCTCCAGCCTGGCCTGGCTCATCACCGTCGAGCAGGTGCCGGTGCAGATCGCCGAGCTCGTCACCCGCTACGCGACCTCGCCGTGGATGTTCCTGCTCCTCGTCAACCTGGCGTTGCTCGCGCTCGGCTGCTTCATCGAGCCGGTGCCGGCGCTGATCCTCGCCGCGCCCCTGCTGGTGCCGCTCTCGGCCGCATTCAAGATCGACCCGGTGCACCTGGGCCTCATCATGACCTGCAACCTGGCGATCGGCCTGTACACGCCGCCCGTCGGCGGCACCTTGATGGTCGGCGCCCGGCTCGCCGGCGTCGGCATGGCCTCGGTGGTGCGTGCGCTCATCCCGCAGATGGCGATCAGCGTGGCGATCCTGCTCGTCATCACGTACGTTCCCGACATCAGCATGGCACTGGTGCGCGCGGCGCGCTAACGATGGCTATCCCTCGAGCAGGAACACCCGCATGAGCCGCCTGGTCGTCACCGTCGAGTTCGTCGTCCTCCCCCGGCACGCCGATGCCTTCCGCGCCGCCATGATCGCGAACGCTCGCGCATCCCGCGAGGGCGAGCCGGGCTGCAGGCAGTTCGACGTGTGCGCCACGCAAGGCGAGCCGGAGCGGGTCTTTCTGTACGAGATCTACGACGACCGCGACGCATTCGACGCGCACCTCGCGAGCGCGCATTTCAAGGCCTTCGACGCCACGGTGGCGCCGTGGCTGCGGACGAAGACGGTGCGCAGCTACGTGCTGGTCGATCTGGAGCCGAGGGCAAGCTGATCCGCCCCCGCCACGGGGCTCCGCATTCGAGCGCGACGCGCTAGTTCGACTGCTTGATCAGCCGCCCCGCCGACGCCTGCACCGGCCGCGCGTTCATCGGATAGAGGTGGGAGAAGATGCCGATCTGCGCGTCCGAGATCGGCATCGGCGTCTTCATCACCATCCAGAGCACGCCTTCGCTGCACGGCGGCGTGGTGAGCGAGCCCATGTAGGTGAAGTAGCTGCGATCGGCGGGCAGCAGGTCGGCGACGTTCATCGTGGCGCGCGCGGCGAGCTCCTCGCCCTTTTCGAGCGGCAGGTTGTTCCAGACGGTCTGCACGACCGCGTGGGCGCTGCCGCGCTCGAGCAGCACGGCGACGACGGCCAGGCGCCCGTCGATGTCCTTGTGCACGAGGTGCGCGACCATGTCGAACTGCCTGCCGTCGATGCGCTCCTCCGACGGCCGGTGGAAGTGGAACTGGACCAGCTCGAAGCGCCGCCCGTTGACCTCGATCGAATTGCCGGCCGCGACGTTGACCTGCACCGTGTGGCCGTTGTCGAGGACCCGGAAGGAGCTCGGCTTGTAGTCGAACTGCACCGGCTCGAGGTCGACCCGGATGCCGCCCTGGATGTCAATCGGGCTCTGACGCGTGCCGCTCGAGCACTTGGCGAACTCGGGCTTGAGCGTGCTCCAGGCGTTCGGTCCGGCGTTGCCGTCGTAGGCCCAGTGCGCGGGGTGGTCGGCCTCGTGGGCGGCTGCTTCCTTGGCGGCGGGCTTGCGCCGCGCGGAGGGCGCGCTGCCTGCGGCCATGGGGCGCGACTCCACCGCGTGCGCCGGCGAGGCCGACGCCTTCAGGCCGACGCTGATCAGGTCCGGCTTGCCGGCATCGACCGCGACCGAAGGCGCGACGCCCAGCTTGGTCGCGAGCCGCTGGCGCAGCTTGCTCATCGGATCCTGGGTCGCGGGCGAGGGCGGCGGTGCGATCACCACCGGCTGGGTCAGCTCCGCCTTCTGGGCGTGCGCGGCCTTATCGGGCGCGTGCGCCGGCGGCGCGTCGGAGGCGCGCGCAGGACCGTTCGACAGCGCGAACATGGCGATGAACAGCGGAGCGAGCGAGGCCGGGCGGGACGCGAAAATCGACAGGCGCATGGAAGTCTCCGGCGCGGCGGATGCGGCAGCGCACTTCCATATCGACAAGCGCCGCCGGGACTTGAACGCGCGGCCGGCCACACGCCCGTGGGCACGGCGAATGCCGCCGGTCCCTCGCAGCAGGAGAACACGCATGCTCGAAAAGCTTCCTGACCTGGTCGGTCATGCCTTGCGCGGCCAGCGTGCCGGCCTCGACAAGATCGCCTTCCAGGCCGTCGACCTGCGCGCCGGCATGGCTGCGATCACGGTCCGGAGTCTGGCGTTCGCCGATCACGCGCCCATTCCGGAGCTGTACACGGCCGACGGCGTCGGCGTCTCGCCGCCGCTGCACTGGAGCGGCGTGCCGGCGCAGGCGACGACGCTCGCGCTGATCGTCGAGGACGCCGACGCGCCGACGCCGCAGCCGCTCGTGCATGCCATCGTCGTCGACCTGCCGGCCGGCGACGGCGCGCTCGCCGAAGGCGCGTTGCCGAGCAAGGACCACGACGGCGCCGGCCTCGCCGTCGGCCGCAACTCGTACCTGCAGGCATCGTGGCTGCCGCCCGATCCGCCGCCCGGGCACGGCGTGCACCGCTATGCCTTCCAGGTCTTCGCGCTCGCATCCGGCCCGGCGTTCGACACGACGCCGGGGCGCGAATCCGTGCTCGAGGCGATCCGCGAGCGCGGCCTCGCGAGCGGCTGCCTGTTCGGGACCTACGAGCGTCCCGACACGTCGATCAGAGAGCCGGCGGGAGAAAGATTGCCGCTGGCGACACCGCCGCTGGCGAGCTGACCGCCGCGTCGTCGTCGAACAGTCCCGGCGGCCCGTCGGGCCGCGCCTTCTCGATCGCGAGCAGGCGCTGCTTCGTCGTCGTGCCGCCCGGCGCCGAGAATCCGCCGAGCCGGCCGTCGGCGGCGATGACGCGGTGGCACGGCACGACGATCGGAAACGGATTCGCGCCGAGCGCCTGGCCGACGCCGCGTGCGTCGGCATCGCCGCCGAGCTGGCGTGCGATCCGGCCGTACGTCACGACCCGCCCCGGCGCGACCTCGCGCGCGAGGTCGTAGATGCGGCGTGCGAGATCGGGGACGGCGCTCCAGTCGAGCCGGACCGCGCGCAAGTCCTCCGGCACGCCGGCAAGCAGTCTGCGGATCGCTGCGATGACCTGCGCGACCTCGTCCGTCGGCGCGCTCTCGATCGGCATCGGCACGCGACCTTCGATCTTTCGCGTCAGTCCGCCCGCGCGCGACTCGGGCAGCCAGACGCCGGTGAGGCCGGCATCGCTCCAGGCCAGCGCGCACTCGCCGAGCGCGGTCGCGAAGCGGGCGAAGCGAACTGCGGACGGCATGCATCGATGGTAAGACGCCACGCGCACGAAGACGTCGCCGGATGCCCGATCGAGCCGGCGTCAAAAGTTGGCACGACCGCGTCCTGGCACAAGTCCTTCGCCGCGCTCCGCAGCGACGTTGGCGGGACAATCGGCGGATGTTCGAATCGGTCGCCTCGCGTCATCGTCGCCTCAGCTGCGGCACGGTGGTGCTGACCGGCCGGCGCGAGCTGCTGCTCTGCCACGTCACCGGCCAGCGCCACTGGGACCTGCCGAAAGGCGGCATCCACGACGGCGAGAGCCCGCTCGAGGCGGCGCTGCGCGAGACCCACGAAGAGACCGGCCTCAAGCTCGACGCGGCCGCGGTGCTCGACCTCGGCCGGCGCGAGTACACCGGCAAGAAGGATCTCCATCTCTTCGCCGTCTCGCTCGCGAAGATCGACCCGCGCGAGCTCCATTGCGAGAGCTGCTTCGTCGAGCGCGGCTCGGGGCGCTCGCGCCCGGAGATGGACGGCTTCGGCTGGTTCGACTTCGACCGCGTCGGCGAGATGTGCACGCCCAAGCTGGCGGCGGTGCTGGCGGCGCTCGACCTCGAAGGCGTCGTCCGCCGACTCGCCGCCGTCGCGCGACCCGAAGCGCTCGCCGCCTGAGCGCGGCTGCGGCTCAGCGCGTCAGCGCGAGCTTGACGCCGAAGCCGATCATGAACACGCCCGCCAGCTTGCCGAGCCATCGGCCGATGCGCGGATCGGCTCTCATGCGCTCGGCGAGGCGGTGCGTGAGCAGCGTGACGACGAGCCCGTAGAGGAAGGTCAGCGACGCGATCGTCGCGGCCATCACCGCGAAGGTCGCGATGCCTGCATGGCGCGTCGGGTCGACGAAGAGCGGGAAGAAGGCCATGTAGAACACGATCGCCTTGGGGTTGAGCAAGGTGATGGCCAGCGTCTGGCGGAAGTAGTGCCCGGAATGGAGCTTCAGCACCGGGGCATCGCCCGGCCGGGCGAGCAGGAGGCGCAGCCCGAGCCACGCGAGGTAGCCGGCGCCGAGCCACTGCACGCCGCGAAAGGCCGGCGGATAGGCGGCGAGCAGCGCGGCGACGCCGGCCACGGCCAGCCACATCAGCACCTGGTCGCCGGCAATCAGGCCGAGCGTGGCCGCGAGGCCGCCGCGCCGGCCGCCCTGGCTGGTCGACGTGATCAGGGCGAGGTTGCCCGGGCCCGGGATCAACAGGAAGACGATGACGGCGACGACGAAGGACGGGTAGTCGGCGATTCCGAACATGGCGGGCGCGCGGGTGAGACGGTGCGCGATTGTCCCCCGCGACGGCTCGCCGACAATCGTCGGGCCGCATGACCCAATCCCCCATCGACCCTTCCACCCCTCGCTCGCAACCGCCGCTCGACGCCTTCGTCGCGCAGGCGCGTGCGGCGCTCGCCGCGGGCACGCTCGAGGCGATCGTGCTGTCCGCCAATCGCGACGCAAGCGACGAGCCGAGGAGCGTGCGCGTGCGCGCGATCGGCTTGCGCGGCGAGCCGGCGCTCTCCTTCGTCGAGTCGCACGCGACGCGCGACGTCACGCGCAACCTGGGCGTCGACGAGGGCCTGCGCGCCATCGTCGCGATGCTCGATCCGGGCCGGCGGCCGTCG
>JBBRZP010000120.1:0-12040 GCA_038236565.1 Burkholderiales bacterium
CCCATGAGCGCCATCGTCGACATCGTCGGCCGCGAGATCCTCGACAGCCGCGGCAACCCGACGGTCGAATGCGACGTCCTCCTCGAGTCCGGAACGATGGGCCGCGCCGCAGTGCCCTCGGGCGCGTCGACCGGCTCGCACGAGGCGATCGAGCTGCGCGACGGCGACGCCGCGCGCTACGGCGGCAAGGGCGTGCTGCGCGCGATCGAGCACATCAACACCGAGATCAGCGAGGCCGTGCTCGGCCTCGACTCGAGCGAGCAGGCCTTCCTCGACCGCACCCTGATCGACCTCGACGGCACCGACAACAAGCGCCGCCTCGGCGCCAACGCGACCCTCGCGGTGAGCATGGCCGTCGCCCGCGCTGCCGCCGAGGAGTCGGGCCTGCCGCTCTACCGCTACTTCGGCGGCTCGGGCGCGATGCAGATGCCGGTGCCGATTATGAACGTCGTCAACGGCGGCGCCCACGCGAACAACAACCTGGACCTCCAGGAGCTGATGATCATCCCGGTCGGCGCGCCGACCTTTCGCGAGGCGTTGCGCTACGGCGCCGAGACCTTCCACGCGCTGAAGAAGATCATCGACGGCCGCGGCATGAGCACGGCGGTCGGCGACGAAGGCGGCTTCGCACCGAGCGTCGCCAGCCACGAAGCGGCGATCCAGATGATCCTCGAGGCGATCGAGAAAGCCGGCTTCGTCGCCGGATCGCAGATCGCGATCGGCCTCGACTGCGCCGCGAGCGAGTTCTTCAAGGAAGGCCAGTACCGGCTCGAAGGCGAAGGCCTGACGCTCGGCGCCTCGGAGTGGATCGACGTGCTCGCCGGCTGGGTCGGCAAGTACCCGATCATCTCGATCGAGGACGGCATGGCCGAGAGCGACTGGGACGGCTGGAAGCTCCTCAACGACAAGCTCGGCGCGAAGGTGCAGCTCGTCGGCGACGATCTCTTCGTCACCAACACCGCGATCCTCCGGGAAGGCATCAGGAAGAACGTCGCCAACTCGATCCTGATCAAGATCAACCAGATCGGCACGCTCACCGAGACCTTCGCCGCCATCGAGATGGCCAAGCGCGCCGGCTGGACCTCGGTGATCAGCCACCGCTCGGGCGAGACCGAGGACGCGACGATCGCCGACATCGCCGTCGGCACCAACGCCGGCCAGATCAAGACCGGCTCGCTCAGCCGCTCCGACCGCATCGCCAAGTACAACCAGCTCCTGCGCATCGAGGAAGACCTCGGCGACGTCGCCGCCTATCCGGGCAAGTCGGCGTTCAAGCAGCTGCCGCAGGACTAGCCGAGGACGACGTCGCGATGCGCTGGATCACCTTCGCCCTCGCCGCCCTGCTCGTCCTCGTCCAGGGCGAGCTGTGGTTCGGCAAGGTCGGCGTGCCGCACATGGTCGAGATGCAGCGCAAGCTCGCGGCGCAGAAAGCGACCAACGACACGGCGCGCCATCGCAACGCGCAACTCACGGCCGAGGTCAGCGACCTCAAGGAAGGCCTCGAGATGGTCGAGGAGAAGGCGCGCGGCGAGCTCGGCATGATCAAGGCCGACGAGATCTTCGTCCAGCTGTCGCAAGCGAAGCGTTGAGCGGCTTCGCGGATCTCGGCTCGGCAGCCGCGCCGCTGTTCGCGAGCGCCTTCGTCGCCTGGGGCGCGCCCGTCACCTGGCTCGAGCTCGTCGCCTTCGCCCTGGCGACCCTGATGGTGGTCTTCAACATCCGCGTCGATCCGCTCGGCTGGCCGCTCGCGATCGCGAGCTCGCTGCTCTACTTCCTCCTCTTCTGGAAGAGCCGGCTCTACGGCGACGCCAGCCTGCAGATCTTCTTCGCCGCCGTCGCCGGCTGGGGCTGGTGGCAATGGCGGCGTGGCACCGATGCCTCGGGCCAGGCGCTGCGCGTGCGCCGGCTCGGCTGGCGCGGCCGGCTCGTCGCGCTGGCGGCGCTCGCATGTGCCTGGCCCGCGGTCGCCCTCTTCCTGCGCCGCTACACCGACACCGACGTGCCATGGTGGGATGCGTTCCCGACCGCCGCGAGCGTCCTCGGCCAATGGCTGCTCGGCCGCAAGTACGTCGAGAACTGGCCGACCTGGATCGTCGTCAACGTCGTCGGCGTCGCCCTCTTCGCCTACAAGGGACTATGGCTCACGGTGGTGCTCTACGCCGTCTTCGTCGCCATGTCGTTCGTCGGCTGGCGCGCATGGCGCCGGCTGGCTCCGGCGGGTGCCGCGGTCGCGACATGAGCCCTGCAGCGTTCGTCGTCGTCCTGCTCGGGGCCGAGAGCACCGGCAAGACGACGCTGGCGCACGAGCTCGAGGTCGTGCTCGCGGCGCGCGGCACGCGGGTCATCCGCGTCGACGAGTTCCTGCGCGAGTTCTGCGCCTTTCACGAGCGCACGCCGCGCCGCGACGAGCAGGCCGGCATCGCGGCGGAACAGACGGCGCGCATCGCCGCGGCCGCGGCCGCGGCGGATGTCGTCGTCGCCGACACGAGCGCGCTGATGATCGCCGTCTACAGCGACCTCGTCTTCGGCGACACCAGCCTCTACTCCAGCGCCCTCGCCGCGCACCGTCGCGCCGACCTCACGCTGCTGATGGCGCTCGACGTGCCCTGGCAGGACGACGGCCTCCAGCGCGACTGCCCGCAGGTCCGGGCTCCCGTCGATGCGCTGCTCCGGGAATCGCTCGACGCCGCGGGCATCGCCTTCACGGCGATCGACGGGCTCGGCCCGGCGCGCCTGGACGCGGCGCTGCGGGCCATCGCTCGCGCTCGCACGGGCTGCGCCTAGCCTCTCGCGGCGGCACGGTCTCAGGCCGTGCCGCCGAGCCGGACGAAGACGATGATGAAGATGCCGATGACGAGATTGATCGTCACGTCCCAGCGCATGGCCGCGAGCGCCGCGGCACCGTCGGCCCAGCGTTGCGCCGTCACCGCGCGCGCCAGGCGCGGAAACAGGACGACGCGGACGTGCGCGAACACCGCGAGCATGAAGAAGAAAAGGGCGACCATCGCGTACCAGTCGAGCGGCATGTTGAACGCCAGCCCGGCGCGCGCCGACGCCGACCACGCGATGCCCACCATCGCCACGCCCGACACGAAGGCGATCGCGGCGGCGGCGGTGATCAGCGCGATGAACCGGCGCATCGCCGCATGCATCAGCGTCACGCGCGCCGGCGGCTCGAGCACCGCGGCCGCCGGCCTGAGGCAGAACAGCGTGAACGCCATGCCGCCGACCCAGGCGACGACCGCGAGGAGATGGAGAGCCTTCAGGGACGCATACAGCACGGTCGATGCTCCGTCACGCCGCTGAAACGTCGGGTGGGTCGCGGCAGAGTTGGCATTGTCCACCGCCATGGGCACGGCCGAATTGCGACGGCGCTTGAACCTGCGGTATCGTCCTCCGACCCAGGGGAGAAGGCTGAGGAGACCGACTGAATGACCAAGCTCTGCTCGGTCTGCCACACCGAAAACAAGGACGCGGCCCAGTTCTGCCGCTCCTGCGGAACGTCCTTCGCCGCGTCCGCACCGGCCAGCGGCGTGCCGTTGGCCACGGCGGCCGACGGAGCGTCGGACAACGTCTGCGGTGAGTGCGGCTTCCAGAACAAGGCCGGCATCCGCTATTGCGCCAACTGCGGCATGAGCCTGACGACGGCCGCGTCGGGCTTCGGCGATCTCGCGTCGAAGGGCGTGCCCACGCCGGTCGAGGACGCGGACCCTTACGCGGGCCTCAGCCCGCCGCCGATCTCCTACACGTCGTTCGCGCCGGTCGCGCCCTATCCGCCGGCACCGGCCGCGCAGGCCGACGACCAGGCGCCGTTCGGCGACCTGCTGTCGCCCGACAGTCCCGACGCCGACGCCGCGATCGCGGCGCGCCGGTCGGTCGCCTCCGATCACTACGCCCCGCCGATCGAGTCCGGCTTCTCGAGCCTCGAGCCGGTCGCGCCTGCACCGGAGCGGACACGCATGGTCGTCGTCGCAGGAGTGATCGCGCTGCTCGCGGCGGGTGCGGCGGCGTGGTGGTTCATGGGCAACTCGTCGTCATCGACACCGACGTCCGCAGCGGCGCCCGCGCCGGCTTCCGTCGTCGTCGCCTCGGCCCCTGCACCCGCGCTGATCGTCGAGACTGCGCCGGCGTCGGCGGCGGCATCGACGCCGGCCGTCGAAGTCGCAGCGCCTGCTCCTGAAGCTCCCGTCGCGCCCGCGACCAGCACGCCTTCCGCCACGGACGGCGCGCTCGTGCCGCCGCCGGCCGCGGTCGCGCCGATGCCGCGACGGGCCGAGGTCGCACCCGGCCCCGCCGATGCCGGCGCGAACGAAGCGAAGAAGCTCGCCGCCGAGAAGGCGCGCCGCGAGAAGGCCGCGCGCGACAAGGCCGATCGAGATGCCAAGGCGAAGGCCGCATCCGAACAGCGCGACCAGGCCGCGGCAAAGGCCCGCGCCGAGCAGGAGGCGCAGGCGCGCCGCCGCGCCGAGGAAGCGCAACGCACACGCGTCGCTCCGGCCGCGCCCGCGCCGCAGCCGGCGCCGGCGCCGGCTGCGCAGGCCAAGGGCGTGCGCGAAATCTGCGCCGGCCGCGGCACGATCGCCGAAGCGGTCTGCCAGTCGCGCCAATGCGCGTCCCCCGAGCATGCCAACGAGGCGATCTGCCGCCAGATCCGCGAGGCCGACGACCGGCGGCGCAACTACCAGAATTGAGGCCGTCGCGGCCTCGCCCTCGTCGCCGCGACGAGGCGATCGATCATCCCCGACGGGCGGACGCACCGCGCGCGGCACCACGGACGAGGAGTTGCAGATGAGCATCGACACAGGATCCGGCGCCCTGCCCGCCGGCCTTTCCGGCCAGGCGTTCGCGAGCCTGTTCCAGGCCGTCCACGGCCTGCGCAATCGCGCTGCCGTGATCGCCATGCTCGGCTGCACCTTCGTCGGCGTCATCGTCGCGGCGCTGCTGATGTCGATGGCGGGCTCGCTCGGCTTTCTCGCGGCCGTGCTCGCTTTCGTCGTCTGGTTCGTCGCGATCGGCACCGGCGTCAACGCCGCCGGGCTGCTCCAGATGGACCACGCGCGCGGCATCTCGCCGCGCAGCCTGACCGATGCGCTCGTCTACGGGCTGATGTGCATTCCCAAGCTCATCGTCCTCGGCCTGGCGCTGCTCGCGGTCGAGATCGCGGTGTTCATCGTCCTCGCGCTCCTGCTCGTGATCTGCAAGATCCCGTTCCTCGGACCGCTGCTGTTCGTCGTCGTCTTCCCGCTCTCGGTCGTCGTCGCCGGCGTGACGGTCACCGGTCTCTTCATCTGCGGCGTACTGTCGCTGCCCGCGATCTGGCAGGGCGCGGGCATCACGCGGGCCCTCGCGCAGACGATGGCGATCGTCAAGAGTCGGCTCGTCGAAGCGGTCCTGCTGCTCTTCTTCCTCGGGCTCCTGTGCTTCATCGTCGGCATGATCGTCTTCGGCGTCCTCGGCGCCGGCTTGCTGCCGACGATGGGCCTGTCGATGAGCATCGTCGGCTTCGGCGGCCTCGGGATGGAATCGATGTTGGCGATGTCGCAAGGCGGCGGTGGCGGTCACGCCGTCGCCGGTGCGATCGGCGGCCTGCTGCTGTGGGCGATCGCCGCGTCTCTGGTCGGCCAGGTCTACCTGCTCGGCCTCTCGCTCGTCTACCTACGCGTCACCGAAGGGCTCGACCTCACCGCCTCGGAAGCCTCGTTGCGCGCGACCTTCGACGATGCCAGGCGTCGTACCGCCGAGCTCGGCGAGAAGGCGCGGCAGGCGGCGAGCCGCGATGCCGCGCCTGTGGCGGGCGCGGGGACGGCGGCCACTGCCGCGGCGCCATGGTCTCCGTTCGCTCCTCCGACGCCCGCGCCGGCCCCGGTGCCCGAGCCGCCGGCCAGCGTGCCGTTCCCGGCGGAGGCACGCGACGACGTGACGGCCATGCCGTTGCCGCGAAGCGCGAAGGCGCCCGACGAGGATCCCGACATCTCGCTGCCGTTCGACGAGGCGCCTGCCGCCGCCGCTCCGCCGCCGAACCCGGCGTACGCCTCGCCGCCGGCATGGAAGGCGCCACCGGCCGCCGCGCCATTGCCGCCCGCGGCGCCGCTGCCCGCGGCGACGACTTGTCCGCAATGCCTGTCGTCGATCTCGACCGACGACGTCTTCTGCGGCGTCTGCGGCTATCGGCTGAAGTAGTCGCGAGCGCGTTCCCGGCCCGCAGCGGTCGCTCAGTTGAGAGCGGTGGAGCCCGGCGCCTGTTCGGGCAGCGGCGTGAAGAGCTCGCCAACGTCGACCGGATCGAAGCGGTACTTCACGCCGCAGAACTCGCAGCCGACTTCAACCTGCGACTGCTCGCGCACGATGTCGTCGACCTCGATGCGACCCAGGCCCTTCAGCATCGCCGCGACGCGATCCCGAGAGCACGTGCACGAGAAGCGCGGCGCGGCGGCACCGACGAGCGGCGGGAAGCGCGTGACCTTCTCCTCCCAGAACAGGCGCCTGAGGATCGTGTCGGCGTCGAGCGTCAGCAGCTCGTCGCGCGTCAGCGTCGCGGCCAGCACGGCGACGCGGTTGAAGCCCTCGTCGCGCCCGATCAGCGTCTCGTCGACGCCAGCACCCGGCGGCGGCAGGCGCTGCAGCAGCAGGCCAGCGGCGACGCGATCGTCGGCGGCGAGCACGAGACGGGTGTCGAGCTGTTCCGACTGCAGCATGTAGTGCTCGAGCACCGGCGCGATCGCCTGCAGCGGTTCGCGTGCGTCGCCGTGCAGGGGCACGACGCCCTGGTACGGCTGATGTCCCGGCGTGCGGGCCGTGGGCGCAAGCGTGATCGCGCAGCGACCGCCGCCGTGCGCGTTGAGCATCGCCTCGAGGCCGGCCTCCGCGGCCACGTCGCCGACGACGGTGGCCGTCGCGCGAAATGCGAGATCGGCAGCGATCTCGGCGACGGCGAGCTTGACCGGCCCGTCGCCGAAGACCTGGAGCACGAGGTCGCCGCCGAACTTGATGTTGGCGTGCATGAGGACGCCGGCCGCCGTCATCTCGCCGAGCAGCTGGCGCACCGGCGCCGGCAAGGCGTTGCCGCCGTCGCGGCGCGCGAGCATCTCGCGCCAGCTGTCCGTGAGACGGACGAGGATGCCGCGGACCGGCAGGCCGTCGAACAGGAATCGGTGCAACTCGCTCACGGCCTGATCGTAGGCGCAGGCGACAATCGACGCATGGACAGCACCCTCTTCGAAGCAGCCCGCGCCGACCTGGCCCGGGCGCGGCGCGAGGCCCGCACCATCGCGACCTGGCCGGCCGAGCGCCAGCCGGGCGATCTCGCCGAGGCGTATCGGCTGCAGGCCGCGGTGGCCGCCGAGCTCGGCCTCGTCGCCGGCTGGAAAGTGGCCGCGGTCACCGACGCTCAGCGCCAGGCGATGGGCGTCGCGACGCCGATCGCCGCGCCGCTGCTGGATCGCTGGATGCACGACGCGCGCACCGCCGCGCCCACCCTCAGCCTCGCCGACTTCATCGCGCCGCGGCTCGAGTGCGAGTTCGCGTTCGAGCTCGCGCACGACCTGCCGCCGCGCCCCGCGCAGCCGTATACGCGTGGCGAAGTCGCGGCGGCGATCCGCGCCCTGCGCATCGGCGTCGAGATCGTCGACTGGCGCCTGCCGCGCGGCCTCGGCGCGCTCGCCGAGCTGGCCGACGGCTTCAACAATGGCTCCTATGTCGCCGGGCCGGCGATCGCGGCGTGGTCGGACATCGACCTTGGCGCGACCGCCATCGTGCTCCGCCGCAACCACGACGGCCGCAGCGAGGACATCGCCCACGGCGACGGCAAGGCGATCCTCGACGGCGACCCCTTCGGCACGGTCGTGATGCTCGCCAACGCGCCGCCCGATGCGGTGCGCGGCCTCGCGGCCGGCACCATCGTCACGACGGGCTCGTGCACGGGCGCGCCGCTGGTGCCGGGCGAAGGGCGCTACTGCGCGGAGTTCGCACGGCTCGGCAGCGTCGAGTTCGTGTTCGGCGGCTGACTGCGGCCGTCGCTCTCAGCCGATCCGGACCAGCCCGGCGCGAAAGCGCCTGGCGTTCTCGACGTAGTGCTGCGCGCTCTGGCGCAGTCCCTCGATCTGCTCGTCGGTGAGCGTGCGCACGGCGACCGCCGGCGCGCCGACGATCAGCGAGCCGTCGGCGAAGCTCTTGCCTTCGGTCACCAGCGCGCGGGCGCCCACGAGGCAGTTGCGACCGATGCGCGCGCCGTTCAGGATCACCGAGCCGATGCCCACCAGCGAGTTGTCGCCGATGGTGCAGCCATGGAGCATGACGAGGTGGCCGATCGTCACGCCTTCGCCGACCGTCGCCGGCCGGCCCGGGTCGGCGTGCAGCACGCTGCCGTCCTGCACGTTCGAGCCGCGGCCGATGGTGAGCATCTCGGTGTCGCCACGCAGCACGGCTCCGAACCAGACGCTGGCATCGACGCCGAGCGACACCGCGCCGATCACCTGCGCGCTCTCCGCGACCCATGCGGTCGGATCGAGGGTCGGCGTCGTATCGTCGAGTCGGAAGATGGCCATGGTGAGGAGCTCGCCGTGAAGAAAGGTGGACAGCAGATCAGCGCTGCGTGCGCGCGCGCAGCGCCGCAAGCCGTTCAAGCGCCGCCGGCGGCCAGAGCGTCTTGCGGTCGTAGAACTCGGACACGGCCGGCACGCCGGCCGGCAGCGTCAGCCAGGGCGCCTGCGTCGACGTGAAGATGTGGATGTCCGGCGGCAGCCGCGATGGATCGTCGAGCGTCCCGACGCGAACGTAGCGGATCGTCTCGCCGCCCCCGGCGTAGTGGCTCCAGACCGCGACCTTGCAGGTCGGGCAGCGCGCGATGTTCTGGCCTGAGCCGCTTGCCGTCGGTGTCGCCACGGCTTCGGGCAGCGTGACCGCGCCGCTCTCGATCATCGCGTTGAGCACGAACGCGCTGCCGGTCTCGCGCTGGCACCAAGTGCAGTGGCAGCAGTGGACGAAGAGCGGGCGCTGCGACATCCGGTAGCGGGCTGCGCGGCAGGTGCAGCCGCCGTCGTGGGGAGCGTCGTCGGGATCGTCCATCGGTCCGGGGTCGTGGAGCAGGGAGACGATTGTCGCTTCGGCCGATCGGCCACGCGGCCGGGTGCCTGAGGGATCATTCGCAAGTCACCCTGAAAGGAGGAAAGCATGAAGACCTGGATCACGCGCACCGCCTGGACGCTCGGCAGCGTCGTCGTCGTCGCCATCACGGCTGCAGCGTTGATGGTCGGGCTCGGCGAGCGCAAGCTCGCCCGGCGCATCGACATCGCCGTCGCCCCGGTGGTCCTGCGCACCGACGCGCCGGCGATCGAGCGGGGCCGCTATCTCTTCGCGTCGCGCGGCTGCGGCGAGTGCCACGGCGCCAACGGCGCCGGCCGCGTCATGCTCGACGGCGGCGGCATGTTCGTGCGCTCGGCCAACATCACGCCGCAGCCCGGCAGCGCCGTCGACGGCTATACCCCGACCGACTGGGTGCGCACGATCCGGCACGGCGTCAAGCGCGACCAGCGGCCGCTGATGATCATGCCGAGCGAGGACTACAACCGTCTCGTCGACGACGACGTCGCCGCGATCGTCGCCTACGCATCGACCCTGGCGCCGGTGGCCGGCCCGCGCGGCGAGGTGCGCCTGCCGATGCCGGTGAAGGCGCTCTATGCGGCCGGCGTCGTCCGCGATGCCAGCGAGAAGATCGACCACAACCTGCCGCCGGCGACACCGGTGCCGGAAGGCGTGACCGACGGACACGGGGCCTACGTCGCCAACGCCTGCCTCGGCTGCCACGGTGCCCGCCTGGCCGGCGGCAAGATCCCGGGTGCGCCGCCCGACTGGCCGCCGGCGGCGCGTCTCGCGCCCGGGCCGGGCAGCGCGCTCGATCGCTATCCGACGGCCGAGCAGTTCGCGGCCATGCTGAAGACCGGCCAGCGGCCTGACGGCAGCGCCGTGAGCACGGTCATGCCGTTCGAGTCGCTGCGCGCGATGAGCGACGTCGACGTGCGCGCGCTCTACCTGCATCTGAAGTCGATGCCCGCGTCGTAGGGCCGCGGCACGGGTCGCGACGCCGCAGACCGCCTCAACCCGGCAACGGGTCTCCCGACGCGAGCCGGCCGTCGGGTGCCGCGGCCGGCTCGGCCGACACGACGGCGTGGACGACGCGCTGCGGGAACGGAATCTCGATCCCTTCGCGGTTGAGGACGTCGAGCAACGCGAGGTTCACGTCCGACTTGACGTTGCCCTGGCCGTTCTCGGAGTCGCGGATCCAGAACTGGATCGACAGGTCCATGCCGTCGGCGGAGAACGCCGCGAGATACGTTGACGGCGGCGGATCGGCGACGACCCGCGGCACCGCGCCGATCGCGGCCGTGAGCAGTGGCTGCAGGCGCCGCACGTCGGTGCCGTAGGCGACCTGAACGGCGCTCTGCACGAGCACGCGCGGATCGGCGAGCGAGGAGTTCTCGACCCGCGTCGTGATCAGCGTCTCGTTCGGCACGATCGCCTCGCGGCCGGTGAGCGAGCGGATCACGGTATAGCGCGTACGGATGTCGCTGATGCGGCCCTCGAAGCCGTCGACCTTGACCATGTCGCCGATGCGCAACGAGCGCTCCGCGAGGATGACGAAGCCGCTGATGTAGTTGGCGGCGATCTTCTGCAGACCGAAGCCGAGGCCGACGCCGATCGCGCCGCCGAGCACCGAGAGCGCGGTGAGATCGATGCCGACGGCGGAGAGCGCGAACAGCAGCCCGAAGAACAGCAGCAGCGCGCGCACGACATTGGCCGCGATCTTCCTCAGCGACAGGTCGTGGCCGGTGCCCCCGGAGAGAAGTTTCCTCTCGATCGCCGCCGAGACCCAGAGCGCGATCACGAGCACGACGCCGGCGGTGATCCCGCCCTCGAGGACGTTGCGCAGGGTCATCGTGCCGGCGCCGACCTTCCAGCGCACGTCGTCCATCGCGTCGAGCACGATCGGCGAGACGCCGGTGATCCAGAGCACGACCGCGATCCACGCCAGCCACGAGATGCTGCGCTCGACGACGCGCACCCAGCCGACGCCCGGGAACGCGCGGCCGAGGACGCGCACGCTGAGGCGGATCAGCGCCAGCGACATCAGCACCGGGATGGCGACCTTGAACACCGCCGGCTTGATCGTGCCGGCGAGCGCGATGCGCGCCGCATAGGCAAGCGCGAGCGCGAGAAGCGGAAAGAGCAGGCCGTCGAAGATCTGGTTGCCGAACCACACCGACTGCACGGGCCGGTCGCGACCGCGGATCAGCCGGACGACGATCCAGGCGATCGCCAGGCAGCCGGCGAGGATGCCGATCTCGGCGACCGCGCCCGGGCGGAACAGCTCGGTGAAGAGCTCGTCGAGCTCCCGGGAATCGAAGGACCGGATCACCTCGGCGGGGCGCCGGGCCGCCCAAAGCCAGGCCACGCCCACGCGAGGGGCAGCGAACGCAGTTCGCGTGGGGGCCTCATCTCACGAGCACGCGCAGGTGGGCGGCGACGCTGCGGGCGAGCGCGCCGAGGTTGTAGCCGCCCTCGAGGCACGACACGATGCGTCCGCCGGCATGCTTGTCGGCGACGGCGAGGATCTGCTCGGTGATCCAGGCGTAGTCGGCCTCGACCAGGCCGAGCTGGCCGAGCTCGTCCTCGCGGTGGGCGTCGAAGCCGGCCGAGACGAAGATCATCTGCGGCCGGAAGGCGTCGAGGTGCGTCATCCAGTTCTCCTCGATCAGCGCGCGAACGGCCGGGCCGCGCGAGTACGGCGGCACCGGGACGTTGATCATGTTCGTGCCGAGCGGCAATGCGCCGGTGTACGGATAGAGCGGGTGCTGGAAGATGCTCACCATCAGCACGCGCTCGTCGCCGGCGATGATGTCTTCGGTGCCGTTGCCGTGGTGGACGTCGAAGTCGACGATCGCCACGCGCTCGAGGCCGCGCACGTCGAGCGCATGGCGCGCCGCCACGGCGACGTTGTTGAAGAAGCAAAAGCCCATGGCGCGGTCGCGCATGGCGTGGTGGCCGG
>JBBRZP010000121.1:0-11968 GCA_038236565.1 Burkholderiales bacterium
GCGCCTTCTGGGAGATCTTCGGCGAGCAGACCCACCCGTCGCGCAACGACCAGGTCGCGAGCGGCATCGGCGGCACCTTTCTGGGCGAGGCGCTGTTCCGGATGTCCAACCTGGTGCTGGAGAAGGGCGGCGGCATGTCGCGGCCATGGCGCGAGGCGGCAGCGGCCGCGATCTCGCCCTCGAGCGGCTTCAACCGGCTCGTCTTCGCCGACCGCTATGGCGGCATCTTCTCGAGCCACGACGCGCCCTACTTCAGCCGCGCCCAGCTCGGCTACATGCACAGCCTGCGCGAGGAAACCGGCATCGTGTCGTCGCGCTTCAAGCCGAACGAAGCCCAGGCCAACTTCTCGATCGACTACGGCTCGCCCGGCGCCAAGGGCTACCAGTACACGCGGCCGTTCGACTACTTCAACTTCCAGGCGACCGCGTCGAGCGCCAACGGCATCGAGAACGTGCTGACGCGCGGCCTCCTCGTCGGCCGCGCCTACGACGCCGGCCCCGACTACCGCGGCGTCTGGGGAATCTACGGCAGCTACGACTACATCTCGCCGCAGACTTTCCGGGTCTCGACGACGGCGGTCTCGCTCGGCACGACCGGCCACTGGTGGCTGACGCAGGACCTCGGCCTCGAAGGCACGGCGACGGCAGGCGTCGGCTACACGGCCGTCGGCACGGCGAACGGCGCGGCCAGCGACCGCGACTACAACTACGGCGTCACGCCGCAGGCCCTGCTCGCGCTGCGCCTGACCCACGCGCAGCGGGCCTCGCTCGACATCACCGGGCGCGAGTACTTCGTCAGCAACGTCGCCTCGGGCACCAGCGGTGGCCACGACAACATCGTGCGCCTCGACGCTGCCCTGACGGTGCGCGTCTGGAAGCAGCACGCGATCGCGATCCGCTACATCGGCAACCGGCGCGACGCCAATTTCGCGGGCGCCGCCACCGGACGCCAGGTGCGCAACACCGTCGGCGTGTTCTACACGCTGCTCGGCCAGGATCGCTTCGGCTCGGTCGACTGGCGCTGACGATCCGGTCGCGCGCCTGGGTGCGCGGTCACGCCGTCAAGGCACGAGCTTGCCTTGCACGAGATGCAGGCGCCGATCGCAGCGCGCGGCGAGCGACTCGTCGTGGGTGACGAGGACGAAGGCCATGCGGCGGCTGCGCGCGAGCTCCAGCATCTGCGCGAACACCGCATCGGCGGTGACGCGATCGAGGTTGCCCGTCGGCTCGTCGGCGAGGACGCAATCGGGCTGGCCGGCGAGCGAGCGCGCGATCGCGACGCGCTGGCGCTCGCCGCCCGAAAGCTGGGACGGCCGGTGCATCAGCCGCTCGCCGAGCCCGACCGAGCGCAGCGCCTCGGCCGCGCGCGCGCGCGCCTCGGCGTTGGCGAGGCGGCGGATGCGCAGCGGCATGGCGACGTTGTCGAGCGCCGTGAACTCGGGCAGCAGATGGTGGAACTGGTAGACGAAGCCGAGGTGGCGGTTGCGCCATTCTCCCTGCTCGCGCGCGCCGAGGGTCGTGAAGTCGCGGCCGCAGAGAAGCACGTTGCCTTTCGTCGGCGTCTCGAGGCCGCCGAGCAGGTGCAGCAGCGTGCTCTTGCCGGAGCCCGAGGCGCCGACAACGGCGAGCGCCTCGCCTCGACGCACGTCGAGATCGACGCCGCGCAGCACGGTGACGTCGAGCGCTTCGTCGCCGCTGCCTTCGAGGAACTGCTTGACGAGACCGCGCGCGACGAGGATCGGCCCATCGCCGGTCGCGCCGCCCTCACTCATAGCGCAGCGCTTCGGCCGGCTGCATCCGGCTCGCGCTCCAGCTGGGGTAGAGCGTCGCGAGGAACGCGAAGAGGAGCGCGAACAGGGCGATCGGCACGATGTCGCCCTGCTGCGGATCGCTCGGCATGCGGCTGATGAGGTAGACGCTGCTCGGCAGGAAGCTGACGTGCAGCAGGCGCTCGATCGCCGGCACGATGACGTCGATGTTGAAGGCGACGAGAAGTCCGAGCAGCACGCCGGAGATGGTCCCGATCACGCCCGACGCCGCGCCCTGGACCATGAAGATCGCCATCACCGAGCGCGGGCTCGCGCCGAGTGTGCGCAGGATGGCGATGTCGGCGCGCTTGTCAGTGACGGTCATGACCAGCGTCGAGACCAGGTTGAACGCGGCGACCATGATGATCAGCGTCAGGATGATGAACATCAGGCGCTTTTCCACCTGCACCGCCGAGAACCAGTTGCGATTGGTGCTGGTCCAGTCGCGCACGATGACGCTCGGCCCGAGCGATTGCGCGAGCTCGGCGCCGACGAGCGGCGCGCGGTCGAGGTCCTTCAGGCGCAGCTGGATGCCGGTCGGGCCCTCGACGCGGAAGAGCTTCGCCGCGTCTTCGAGGGCGACGAGGGCGAGGCCGCTGTCGTACTCGTAGTGGCCGGCGTCGAAGGTGCCGACGACCGTGAGCGTGCGCAGACGCGGCACGATGCCGGCCGGCGTCACCTGGCCGCCGGGCAGGACGATCGTCACCTTGTCGCCTTCGCGCACGCCGAGCGAGCGCGCCAGCTCGCCGCCGAGGACGACGCTCCACGTGCCCGGCACGAGACGCGCGAGCGTCGTGTCCCTGAGCTTCGCCGCGAGCTCGGTGACCGTCGCCTCTTCCTCCGGCACGATGCCGCGCACGACGATGCCGTGCATGTCGTCGCCGCGCGCGATCAGCGCCTGCGACGACACGAAGGGCGCGGCGCCGATCACCTGCGGGTTCTTGCGCGCCTCGGCAGCGGTCTTCTGCCAGTCGGCGAGCGCGCCGCCGCCGGCATCGCTGACCTCGACGTGGGCGATCACCGAGAGCATGCGGTCGCGGACTTCCTTCTGGAAGCCGTTCATCACCGAGAGCACGATGATCAGCGCTGCGACGCCGAGGGCGATGCCGAGCATCGACACGCCCGAGATGAAGGAGATGAAGCCGTTCCTGCGACCGACCCGCCCGGCCCGCGTATAGCGCCAGCCGATCTGCAGTTCGTAGGGCCAGTTCATGCGGGGGCGATGCTACCCGACGGTGCGCGCCGACAGCGCTGCGAGGCGACTCGGATAATCCGCCTCATGCACCTGCTCGTTCCGTTCGCTTCCGACACGTCGGAGGCCTGCCAGCACGTGCTGCGCGATCTCGCGCTGCCCCGCCTGGAAAGCCTGCTCGCGCTGTTGGCGCCCGCCGGCCGCGACGAAGGCGACGCCTTCACCTTTTCGCCTCCGCACGAGCGCGCACTGGCCGCTGCATGGGGCTGGCAGGGCGGCGACGGCGCACTGCCCTTCGCCGCCCGCGCCGCGGCCGACGACGGCATCGCGACGGGCGAGCGCGCCTGGGCCTTGCTCACGCCCGCACACTGGCAGATCGGCCGCGATCACGTGACGCTGATCGACCCCGCCGAACTCGATCTCGGCGATGCAGAGTCGCGCGCCCTCTTCGGTGCCGTCGAGGACCTGTTCGTCAGCGAAGGATTCGCGGTCGCGTGGGGCGCTGCCGGCCGCTGGTATGCGGCGCGCGACGATCTGCAAGGCTTCGCGACGGCGTCGATCGACCGCGTCGTCGGCCGCGGCGTCGATCGCTGGCTGCGCGCGTCGGCGAGCGGTGGCGAAGCGGCCGGCAAGAGCGCGATCGCGAGCCTCGTGCGCCGGCTGCAAAGCGAAGCCCAGCTCGTCTTCTATACGCAGGAGCTGAACGAGGCACGCGAGCAGCGCGGCGCGTTGGCCGTCAACTCGTTCTGGCTGAGCGGCTGCGGTCGCCTGCAGCCGGCGCCGGCGTCGAGCACGCCCGAGATCGCGCCCGGATTGCGCGCGCCGCTGCTCGCCGGCGACTGGGCCGCGTGGGCCGAGGCCTGGCACGCGCTCGACGGCGGCGCGATCGCGGCCTTGCTCGACCGGAAGCGCGGTGGCGACCATGACGCGACGCTGACCCTGTGCGGCGAGCGCGTCGCCGCACGGTTCGAGTCGCAGACCCGCAGCGTCTGGCAGAAGCTGCGCGGCGCAGGCCGCAAGCGCCCGGCGCACGACGTCCTCGCCGCGCTATGAGGACGCTGCCATGACCCCGACCCGCCTCGTCACCCGCGAGGTGCCGCCGCGCACGGCGTGGGCCCTCGAGCAGACCGGGCTGCACCCGCTGCTCGCGCGCCTGTTCGCGGCGCGCGGCGTGAAGAACGCCGACGAGCTCGACGACTCGCTCGGCCGCCTGCTACCGCCGACCGGCCTGCTCGGCGCCGGCGACGCCGCGGTGCTGCTCGCGGACGCGATCGGCGCCGGCAGCCGGATCTGCGTCGTCGCCGACTACGACTGCGACGGCGCGACCGCCTGCGCCGTCGCCCTGCGCGGCCTGCGCATGCTCGGTGCCGATCCGGCGACGCTCGGCTACGTCGTCCCCGACCGGCGCCTGCACGGCTACGGCCTGACGCCGGCGATCGTCGACCTCGCGCTCGCGCAGCATGCCGACGTGCTGGTGACCGTCGACAACGGCATCGCCAGTCTCGCCGGCGTCGCCCACGCGCAGTCGCACGGCCTCGCGGTCGTGATCACCGACCACCACTTGCCGGTGCAGAGCGACCACGGTCCCGTGCTGCCCGAGGCCGACGTGATCGTCAACCCGAACCAGCCGGACTGCACGTTCGCCAGCAAGTCGCTGGCCGGCGTCGGCGTCGTCTTCTACGTGCTGCTGGCGCTGCGCGCGGAGCTGCGCGATCGCGGCGAGTTCGGCGTCGCCGACCAGCCGCGGCTCGATGCGCTGCTCGATCTGGTCGCGCTCGGCACCGTCGCCGACGTCGTCCGCCTCGACCGCAACAACCGCTGCCTCGTCGCGCAGGGGCTCAAGCGCATCCGCGCCGGCCGGATGCAGGCCGGCGTCGCGGCGCTGTTCAGCGTCGCGGGACGCGATCCGCGCCAGGCGAGCGCCGGCGACTTCGGCTTCGCCATCGGCCCGCGCCTCAACGCCGCGGGGCGGCTCGCCGACATGACACTCGGCATCGAGTGCCTGCTCGCCGACGACGCCACGCACGCGCTCGAGCTCGCGACGCTGCTCGACGAGATGAACCGCGAGCGCCGCACGGTCGAGGCCGGCATGCGCGACGACGCCGAGGCGCAGGTCGATCGCGCCCTGGCGCTGACGGGCGAGACCCTGCCCGCGCTCGCGATCTTCGATCCGTCGTTCCACGAAGGCGTCGTCGGCATCATCGCCTCGCGCCTGAAGGACCGCGTCCACCGCCCGACCTTCGTCTTCGCGCTCGGCCAGGACGGCGCGATGAAGGGCTCGGGCCGATCGATCGAGGGCTTTCATCTGCGCGATGCGCTCGATCTCGTCAGCAAGCGCCATCCCGACCTGCTCGTGCGCTTCGGCGGCCACGCGATGGCCGCCGGCTGCACCATCGCGCGCGCCGACTTCGAGGCGTTCAGAAGCGCGCTGCAGACCGTGGCCAGCGAAGGTCTGGGCGCGAGCGCGGCCGAGCGCGTCGTCTTCGGCGACGGGCCCCTGGCCGCCGAGCACTTCGACGTCGCGACCGCGCGCCTGCTCGACGATCAGGTCTGGGGCGCGGCCTTCGACGCGCCGGTGTTCTGCGACACCGTCGACATCGTCTCGCAGCGCCTGGTCGGCGAGAAGCATCTCAAGCTCGCCGTGCGCGTCGGCGGTGTCGTCCGCGACGCGATCTGGTTCGGCCGCATCGAGCCCGTCGGCGAGCGCGTGCGCCTCGCCTGGCGCCTCGGCCTCGACGCCTACAACGGGATCGAGCGCGTGCAGATGATCGTCGTCGCGGTCGAGCCGGTCGCCTGAGCAGGAAGTCCGCGCGCCCGGGGGGCGTGGCGTCCAGCGCGCGCGAGGCGTCGCGCGAATATGATGCGGCGACACCCCGAGCCCTCGTGAACGCCGACCTCCACTGCCACTCCTCCGTTTCCGACGGCACCCTCGCGCCCGACGCGCTCGCCGCGCGAGCGAAAGCGAACGGCGTCGAGCTCTGGGCGCTCACCGACCACGACGAGGTCGGGGGCCAGGACGTGGCGCGTGCCGCTGCGCACGCGGTGGGGCTGCCCTACCTCAGCGGCGTCGAGATCTCCGTGACCTTCGCCGACACCACCGTGCACATCGTCGGCCTCGGCATCGACAGCGACGATGCCGCCCTGCGCCAGGGCCTGGCGGCGACGCGGGGCGGCCGCGAGGCGCGTGCGCGCGAGATGGCGAGCGAGCTGGCCAAGGTCGGCATCGACGGCGCATTCGAGGGTGCGCTGCAGTACGTCGGCAACCCCGACCTGATCTCGCGCACGCACTTCGCGCGGCACCTGGTCGAGAGCGGCGTCTGCGCCGACACGCACGAGGTCTTCCGGCGCTTCCTGATCGAGGGCAAGCCCGGCTTCGTCCCGCATCGCTGGGCGACGCTGAAGAACGCGGTCGGCTGGATCGTCGATGCGGGCGGCGTCGCCGTCGTCGCCCATCCGGCCCGATACAAGTTCACGCCGAACGAGGAGTACGCGCTGTTCTCGGAATTCAAGGCGCACGGCGGCCGCGGCGTCGAGGTCGTCACCGGCAGCCACACGGCGGCCGAAGCCGTCCGCTACGCCGGGACGGCGAAGGAATTCGACCTGCTCGCCTCGCGCGGCAGCGACTTCCACAGCCCCGACGAGAGCCGCATCGACCTCGGCGGCCTGCCGCCGCTGCCCGTCGGCCTGACGCCGGTGTGGGAGGCGCTGGCCGGGCGCATCTCGCGCGCGGGCTGAGTCTCCCGCCGCGTCCCCGCCGAGCGCGGGGTCACGCCTCGCGCAGAGTGCGACGTACCACGCCGACGCGGACAATCGAGGCATGTCGCAGTACTTCGAAGTCCATCCCGTCAATCCCCAGCCCCGTCTCTTGAAGCAAGCGGCGCAGATCCTGCGCGACGGCGGCGTCGCCGCGATCCCGACCGACTCGAGCTATGCGCTCGCCTGCCATCTCGACGACAAGGCTGCGGCCGAGCACCTGCGCCGCATCCGCGAGGTCGACGACCGCCATCACCTGACGCTGCTCTGCCGCGATCTCTCCGAGCTCGCGAGCTATGCGCGCGTCGACAACAAGCAATACCGCCTGCTGAAGCTGGCGACGCCGGGGCCGTTCACCTTCATCCTCGAGGCGACCAAGGAAGTGCCGCGGCGCCTCTCGCACCCGTCGCGTCGCACCATCGGCCTGCGCGTGCCCGAGCATCCCGTCACGAGCGCGCTGCTCGACCTGCTCGGCCAGCCGCTGATCGCGACGACGCTGATCGCGCCGGGCGAGAGCGAGCCGATGAACGACCCGCTCGAGATCCGCGAGCGTTTCGAGAAGCAGGTCCAGGCGATCGTGGACGCCGGCGCCTGCCCGATGCAGCCGACGACGGTGATCGATCTCACCGGCGACGCGCCGGTCGTCGTCCGGCTCGGTCGTGGCGATCCGGCGCTGCTCGGCCTGAGGGTCGAGGAAGGCGCTTGACGCATCGGCATCTTGCTACTAAAGTGATATCACTTTGCGATCGGCGGCGCCGTGCCGCCGAAGGCATCGATGTCCTCGGGAGCGAGTCATGGCCATCCAGTCCGCGGAAGAACGTGCGGCATCCACCAGCAGCGGCTTCGTCTACATCAGCGTCGGCCTCGTCGTCCTGCTGATCGCCGCGGGGCTCGTCGCGACGCGGCCGATGGGCCTCACGCTCGCCGTGTTCGTCGCTGCGGTGCTGCTCGCGTTGTGGTGCCTGGGCGGGCTCTACATGCTGCAGCCGAACCAGGCAGCGCTGCTGCTGCTCTTCGGCAGCTACCGCGGCACCGACCGCGAGCGCGGCCTGCGCTGGGCCAATCCGTTCTACGCCAAGACCAAGATCTCGATGCGGGCGCACAACTTCAACAGCGAGAAGCTGAAGGTCAACGACCTGCGCGGCAACCCGATCGAGATCGCGGCGACCGTCATCTGGCGCGTCGACGACACCGCGCGGGCGAGCTTCGACGTCGAGAACTACGAGGCCTACGTGCTGACGCAGGCGGAGTCGGCGCTGCGCCATCTCGCGCTCAGCTACGCCTACGACAACCTCGAGGAGCCCGGCGTGCCGGCGAAGACCGAGGTGACCTTGCGCTCAGGCACCGAGGAGGTCTCGGCGGCCCTGCGCGACGAGCTGCAGCAGCGCTTCGACCAGGCCGGCCTCGTCGTCGTCGACGCCAAGCTCACCCACCTCGCCTACGCGCCGGAGATCGCCGGCACGATGTTGCGCCGCCAGCAGGCCGAGGCGGTGATCGCGGCGCGAACCAAGATCGTTCAGGGCGCCGTCGGCATGGTCGAGCTCGCGCTCAACGGCCTCGCCGAGCGCGGCCTGCTCCAGCTCGACGACGAGCGCAAGGCCGCGATGGTCAGCAACCTCCTCGTCGTCCTCTGCTCCGACCACGACGCGACGCCGGTGATCAACACCGGCACGCTCTACGCCTGAGGACGCCGACGCCGGACACGGAGCCGATGGCGAGCGCCGACAAGAAGGCCTTCCTGCTGCGCGTCGACCCGGCCCTCTGGGCCGAGATCGAGCGCCTGGCCGCGGCCGAGCTGCGCAGCGTCAATGCACAGGTGGAGTACCTTCTGCGGGACGCGATCGGTATGCGCACGCGCAAGGGCGTGCACGGCGCGACCGGCGCGGCGCGGGACGTCGGCGCGCAGCGCAGGCGCTAAACAGGCGCCGGAGGCGGCAGCACGTGGCGGACATCTTCCTTTCCTATCGGCGCCAGGACAGCCAGAGCGCGACCGGTCGGCTGGCCGACCATCTCGAGGCGCACTTCGGCGCGGCCCGCGTCTTCCACGACCACGAGTCGATCGTCGCCGGCGAGGACTTCGCCGACGCGATTCGGCGCTCGGTCGAGGCGGCGACGGTCCTGCTCGTGATCGTCGGCCCGCGCTGGCTGGGCGCGGCCGACGCGGCCGGCCGGCGCCGCCTCGACGATCCGCATGACTTCGTCCGGCTCGAGGTCGAACTCGCGCTGGCCGGCGACGTCGCCCTCGTCCCGGTGCTCGTCGAGGACGCGACGATGCCCGCCGCGCACGACCTGCCGCCGTCGCTCGCCGAGTTCGCGCGCTGCCAGGCGGTCGAGCTTTCCGAGACGCGCTGGCGCTACGACGCCGACCAGCTCGTCGCGGCGCTGCAGTCGCGCTTCGCGATCGAGTCCGAGCCGGTGCCGCTCGCCGGCTCGGGCACCAGCGGCGCCGAACGGGCGGCCCGGCTCGCCGCCGACCTGCTCGATCTCGCCGTCCACCCGCGGCGCCTGATCGGACGACGCCAGACCGGCCGCGCCAGCGACCACGTGCGGGCGCTGGCCTTCCTCACCGCCGCCATCCTCGCCGGCAATCTCGCCCTCGTCGTCGGCCTCGACGTCCGCGTCGCCAAGGGCGCCTCGTTCGCGCTCGGTGCGGCGTCGTTCGTCAGCTGGCTGGTGGTGGGCGAGCTGGTCGGGCTGATCGTCGCCGGCCTGCTCGCGGTCGTGCTCGCGCTCGCATGGCGGCTCGTCGGCGCCGGCGTTGCCTACCGTCGTGTCGGCATCGTCTCGGGATACGTGTACGGCGGCGCGTGGATCGGCTTCTGCGCCGGCGCGCTCATCCTCGGCTCGGCCGTGCAGCTCGTCGATCCGACGCTCTTCGATCGCGTCGTCGGCTCGCTCCAGGCGGTGTCGAGCGGTGCGGGACCGGCGCCGTCCGTGCCCGATCTCGTGGCGCTGCAGACCGCGCCGTTCCGCGGACCCGCGGTGGTGCTGGTCCTGGTCGCGTTCGCGATCTGGATCGTCGCCGCCGGCTGGAGCGTGTTCGCCTGGGGCGCCTTCCGCCAGGCCTTCGGCGCGACACGGCTGCAGGCCGTGGGCGCGACCGCGATCTGGCTCGGCGCGCTCGGTGCGCTCCTCGCGCTGGGCCAGCACCTCGGCTGACGCCGCGGCCTACCCGACGCTCAGCGCTCGATGCGCGCGACCGCGCTGTGCGCGTGGATCGACTCGAAGTTCTCGACGTCGACGCAATAGTGGCCGATGCGCTCGTCGGCGTTGAGGAGCAGCGCCACGTCGCGCACCATGTCCTCGACGAACTTCGGATTCTCGTAGGCGCGCTCGGTGATCCACTTCTCGTCGGCGCGCTTGAGCGACGACCAGATCTCCGCCGAGGCGGAGTCTTCCGCGAAGCGCACGAGTTCGAGCCACGACAGCGCGCCGAGCGCCTCGACGCGGATCGTCACGTGCGAGCGCTGGTTGTGGGCGCCGAAGTCGGAGATCTCCTTCGAGCACGGGCAAAGCGACTTCACGGGCACGACGACCTCGAGCCAGACGGTCGTCGCACCGCCGCGGCTGGCGTCGACGATGAAGCGGCCCTGGTACTCGAGCAGGCTCTCGACGCCGGACACCGGTGCGCGCTTGCGCAGGAAGAACGGAAACGACGCCTCGATGCGACCCGCCTGCGCGTGCAGCAGCTCGAGCATGCGTGCCGACTGGACCCGCAGCACCGCCGCGTCGAGCGGCTCGGCGATGCCGTCGAGCCAGGCGACGAAGCGCGACATGTGCGTGCCTTTCTGCTCGGCCGGCAGGGCGACGTCGAGCGCCCAGTCGGCGACCGTCGGCAGCACCGCGCCTTCGATCCTGAGCTGCATCGGATAGCGCACGCTGCGCACGCCGACGCGCTGGATCGCGAGCTTGCGGTCGTCACGGGCCGATTGCGTGTCGGGGATGTGCAGGGCGTCGATCAGGTTGGTCATCGGTGCATCGTCTCGCTCCGCATCAGGAGCGCTTCCCAAAGCATGCCAGCAAACGGATGCCGGCGCCCGCGTCGGGACACCGGCCGCCTTGCCCGCGCGTCCTATTGCCCGACGGCCGTGCGCAGCAACGCCGGCGGCGCCCCGAACCGACGCTGGATCGACTGCTCGATGCCGGCGGCATCGAGCCCGCACTGCGCGAGCAGCTTGGCGGGGTCGCCGTGCTCGACGAAGACGTCGGGCAAGCCGAGCACGAGCACCGGGATCTCGATGCGCGCTGCCGCCAGCGCCTCGAGCACCGCGCTGCCTGCACCGCCCATGACCGAGCCTTCTTCCACGGTGACGATTGCATCATGGCGCCGCGCGAGGTCAGTCACGAGCGCGACATCGAGCGGCTTGACGAAGCGCATGTTGGCGACGGTCGCGTCGAGTTTCCCGGCGGCAGCGAGCGCGGGGTACAGCAAGGTGCCGAAGGCGAGGATGGCGATGCGCTTGCCGGGCTGGCCCGGCACGCGCGAGGTCTCGCGCCGGATCTCGCCGGTGCCGAACGGGATCGCCGTCATCTCCTTCTCGACCGCGACGCCGGCGCCGCTGCCGCGCGGGTAGCGCACGGCGACCGGCGAGTCCTGCAGGAAGGCGGTGTAGAGCGACTGGCGGCACTCGTTCTCGTCCGACGGCGTCAGCACGCTCATGTTCGGGATGCAGCGCAGGTAGGCGATGTCGAACGCGCCCGCGTGGGTCGCGCCGTCGGCGCCGACGAGGCCGGCGCGGTCGAGGGCGAAGACGACCGGCAGGTTCTGGATCGCGACATCGTGAATCAGCTGGTCGTAGCCACGCTGCAGGAAGGTCGAGTAGATCGCCAGCACCGGCTTCAACCCTTCGCAGGCCAGGCCGGCGGCGAAGGTGACTGCGTGCTGCTCGGCGATGCCGACGTCGTGATAGCGCCTCGGGAAGCGCTTCTCGAACTCGACCATGCCCGAGCCCTCGCGCATTGCCGGCGTGATGCCGACCAGGCGCTCGTCCTTTTCCGCCATGTCGCAAAGCCACTGGCCGAAGACCTGGGTGAAGGTGGTCTTGGGCGGCGTTGCCGGTTTGACGATGCCGACCGCGGGATCGAACTTGCCCGGCCCGTGGTAGAGAATCGGGTCTTTTTCCGCCCGCTCGTAGCCCTTGCCCTTGCGCGTGACCACATGCAGGAACTGCGGGCCCTTCAGGTGCCGGATGTTCTCCAGCGTGGGCACCAGCGA
>JBBRZP010000122.1:0-11920 GCA_038236565.1 Burkholderiales bacterium
CATGGGTTGCGCCAACGTAGCCCATGCGTTTGCCGCGCTGCCGCCGAACGACAAGTTGCGGGTGGTCGCCGATCGGGCGCCCAACATCGGCATCGTCACGGCTTACAACGACATGCTGTCGGCGCACCAGCCGTACGAGCGCTTCCCGGGCGTGATCCGCGAGGCGGCCCACGCCCTGGGCGCAACCATGCAGGTCGCGGGCGGCGTGCCGGCGATGTGCGACGGTGTCACGCAAGGCCTGCCGGGCATGGACCTGAGCCTCTTCTCGCGCGACACGATCGCGATGGGCACGGCGATCGCGCTCTCCCACGACGTCTTCGATGCCGCGCTGCTGCTCGGCATCTGCGACAAGATCGTGCCGGGCCTCCTGATCGGCGCACTCCACTTCGGTCACCTGCCGTGCGTGTTCGTGCCGGGCGGGCCGATGGCGAGCGGCATCCCGAACGCCGAGAAGACCCGAGTGCGCGAGCAGTTCGCGCTCGGCAAGGTCGGGCGCGACGAGCTCATGGCGTCCGAGTCGGCGTCGTACCACAGCCCTGGCACCTGCACTTTCTATGGCACGGCCAACAGCAACCAGATGCTGCTTGAGGCGATGGGATTGCACGTGCCGGGCGCCGCCTTCGTCCATCCGCACGCCGAGCTGCGCGACGCCCTGACACGCGAGGCCGTGCGTCTGGTGCTGGCCAACGCGTGCTGGCAACCTGCGGCCGCGCAGGCGGGCGGCGCTGCCCGCCTCACGCCGATCAGCCGTCTGGTCGACGAGCGCTCGATTGTCAACGCCATGGTCGCCTTGCTCGCGACCGGCGGCTCGACCAATCACCTCATCCACTGGGTCGCGGTGGCGCGCTCGGCCGGCATCGTGATCGACTGGAGCGACTTCGCCGACCTCTCCCACGCGACGCCGCTCGTCGCCCGGGTCTATCCCAACGGCAGCGCCGACGTGAACCAGTTCCAGGCTGCCGGCGGCCCGGGCTTCGTGATCCGAGAGCTGCTCGAGGCCGGTTGCCTGCATGCCGATGTCGCCACGGTGTCGCCTGGTGGCCTGGCCGACTACGCGCGCGTGCCCGAGCGCGACGGCGACCGCATCGCCTGGCGCGATCTCGCGCCGGCGAGCGGCGACGACGGCGTGCTGCGCCCTGCGAGCGACCCGTTCAGCGTCGAGGGCGGGCTCAAGCTGCTCGTCGGCAATTGCGGCCGCGCAGTCATGAAGGTCTCGTCGGTGCCGCAGGACCGCTGGATGGTCGAGGCGCCCGCGATCGTCTTCGACTCGCAGGAAGCGATGCTCGAGGCCTTCGGCGCCGGCACGCTCGAGCGCGACTTCGTCGCCGTCGTCCGCTTCCAGGGGCCGCGCTCAAACGGCATGCCCGAACTGCACAAGCTGACGCCGCCGCTCGGCGCGCTCCAGAAGAAGGGCTTTCGCGTCGCGCTCGTCACCGACGGGCGGATGAGCGGCGCGTCCGGCCAGATCCCCGCGGCGATCCACGTCAGCCCCGAGGTGCTCGCCGGCGGTCCGCTCGGGCGCATCCGCGACGGCGATGTCGTGCGGCTGGATGCCGTCGCGGGCACGCTCGACGCCCTCGTGCCGCAGGACGAGTGGGAGCGCCGCGAGATTCCCGCGCTCGCGCCGGCGCAGGTCGCGATCAACGGCCACGACCTCGGCCGCGAGCTCTTCGCCGGCATGCGCAGGAACGTCGTCTCGGCCGAGCAGGGAGCGTGCACGTGGCTGTGACGCCGACCGGCGTGATGCTGGATCCGCTCGACCTCGCGCGCCACGGCCCGGTCATTCCAGTCATCGTCATCGACCGCGTCGAGCATGCCGTGCCGATGGCGCGCGCGCTCGTCGAGGGCGGTGTCAAGGTGCTCGAGGTGACGCTGCGCACGCCGGCCGGCTTCCCCGCGATCGAGGCGATCGCGCGCGCCGTGCCCGAGGCGATCGTCGGCGCGGGCACGGTCCGCTCGCCTGCTGATGCACGCGCTGCGCATGGGGCCGGAGCCCGCTTCGCGGTCAGCCCGGGCTGGCTGCCGAGCGTTGCCGAGGCGTGTCGCGCGCTGCAGCTCGCACTCCTGCCTGGCGTCGCGACGGCGAGCGAGGTGATGGCCGCAGCCGAGGAGGGCCTGCGCTTTCTCAAGTTCTTCCCGGCCGGTGCCGCGGGCGGCGTCGCGATGCTGAAGGCGTGGGCCAGTCCGTTCGCCGACATCGCGTTCTGTCCGACCGGCGGCATCACTGTTGCGTCCGCGCCCGAGTACCTCGCGCTCGCCAACGTCAAGGTCGTCGGCGGCTCCTGGCTCACGCCGGCGGATGCGCTCGCCGGCGCCGACTGGCCGCGCATCGCGCGGTTGGCGAAGGAAGCCTCCGCCTTGCGCTAGCTGTCGCGCTCGATCAGCTCGATCTTGTAGCCGTCGGGGTCGGTGACGAAGGCGATCATCGTCGTCCCGCCCTTGACCGGGCCGGGCTCGCGCGTGACGGCGCCGCTTCCGGCGCGGATCTTCGCGCACGCCGAGACGATGTCCGGCATGCCGAGGGCGATGTGCCCGTACGCCGAGCCGAGCTCGTAGCTCGAGACGCCGTGGTTGTAGGTGAGCTCGATCTCGGCTTGCTCCGGATTCGAGCCGTAGCCGACGAAGGCCAGCGAGTAGCCCTGCTCGGGGCGCTCGGTCGTGCGCAACAACGTCATACCCATCGCGCGTGTGTAGAAGTCGATCGAGCGCTGCAGGTCGCCGACGCGCAGCATGGTGTGGAGGAGTCTCATCGTGGGTTGTCGAAGCAGGTGGTCGAGCCGTGAGCGTACAGCTTGCCGTCGGGACCGTGAGGCGCGCATCGGCGGTCGCCATGCGGCGACTGCCGTCGGTGATGTGCGCCTCCGGCTGGCTGGAGGTCGGGCCGGGCGACGACAGAGCGCAACCGCGCCGTCCGGGTGACGCCGGCCGGCGTCACCAAGCGCGTCGAGGCCAGGCGCGCCTGGAAGCACGCGCAGCAGTCGCGGCCACGCGCGCCGTGTGTCCTAGGCCGCTGGAGGCAGCGGTGGCACCGTGTAGTTGAGCGCGAGCCGGCCGCCGTCCACGTAGACGATCTCGCCGGTCATGTAGCTCGCCGCGTCGCTCGCGAGGAAGGCGCAGACGGCAGCGATCTCCGCCGGATCGCCGAGGCGTCGCATCGGCGTGCGGCTCATGATCCGCGCCTTCGCCTCCTCGCTGCCGAGCACGGCCTTTCGCGCCAGCTCGGTGGCGATCGTCCCCGGCGCGACCGCATTGACGCGGATGCCCTTGTCGGCGAGCGAGAGCGCCATCGCCCGCGTCAGCTGGTCGATGCCGCCCTTGCTCGCGTTGTAGCTCGCGATCGACGGGATCGCGGTGACGCCGTTGACCGAGCTCATGTTGACGATCGCGCCGCCGCCCGTCGCCACCATCGCTCGCGCGACCGCCTGGCCGACGAGGAACGAGCCCTTGAGGTTGACATCGAGCACCGCATCCCAGTCCTCCTCGCGGATGTCGAGGAACTCCGCGGCGCGAAAGATGCCGGCGTTGTTGATCAGGATGTCGACGCGGCCGAAAGCCTGCAGTGTTGCCGCGAGTGCGGCGGCGACGTCGGCGCTGCGGGAGACGTCGCACTGCAGCGCCCGCGCACGCTGTCCGCTCGCGTCGACCTCGCTCGCGACCGCGACGGCCGATGCCTGGTCGCGGTCCCAGAGCGCCACGTTGGCGCCGCTCGCGCCGAAGAGGCGCGCGCACGCCGCGCCGATGCCGTTGCCGGCACCGGTGACGATCACCGTGCGACCAGCGAAATCGAATTGCACGTCGTTCATGCCGCGGTCCGGTCGAGCCAGATGGCGATGCCTTGCGCGTTGAGCTCGAGGTCGAGCGCGAGCAGCGCGCGGATGCGCTCGTCGGTCAGCGCGCTGCCGTGGCGGCGCAGATGCCGCAAGTGGATCGCCTCGAAGCCGTCCATCAAGGCCCGGTGCCGGTCCGGGCCCGCAGGCGTCGCCTTCGCGACGGCGACCATCTCGTCGAGCTGCGCGAGCAGCAGTGCCGCGAGCCGCGGCACGTCGCGGACGCGGCCGTAGTGGGTGACGAAGATCTGCTCGGGCCCGAACGCCAGCATCCGCTCGATCGAGCGGCGCAGAGCTTGGGGCTGGAACTGCACGGGCGTCGTGGTCGGCATGATCCACGGACCGGCGGCGGTGTCGAACTCTCGGTACGAGAGGCCGAACGTGTCGCCGGTGAAGAACCCCTTGCTCGCCGCGTCCCAGATGCAATGGTGGTGCATCGCATGGCCGGGCGTGTCGAGGAAACGCAGCGGCCGGCCGCCGAGGTCGATGGTCATGCCGTCGGCGGTCGTGACGACGCGCTCTGCCGGCACCGGCACCAGCGCGCCGTACGAGCGCTCGATCTCCTCGGCGCCGTAGACCGCCGTCGCGCCCTCCATCAGGTGGACGGGATCGATCAGGTGCCGCGCGCCGCGCGGATGGACGACGAGGCGCGCCTTCGGCAGCTGCTGCATCAGGAGGCCGGCGCCGCCAGCGTGATCGAGGTGGACGTGGGTCGGGATGACGTAGTCGACCGCATCGACCGCGAGGCCCAAGGAGTCGAGCGCCGCGAGCAGGCGCGGCACCGAGTGGTTCGTGCCCGTGTCGACGAAGGCGGCGCGGCCCCGCTCGACGATCAGGTAGGCGGCATCGAAGCGCGGACGGTAAAAGCCCGTGTCGACGACGTGGATGCCGTGACCGACGGCCTCGACGACATCGGATGAAGTGGCGAGGGAAGGATCAGCGGTCACGCGGGCGTCTTTCGATGGCTGTCGTCGACGGCGACGCCTCCCGGGCGATTCTAGGGAGCAGGTCGCGAGCGGGGGCTTGCGACCGGACCCAGAATGGACGCCACTGCACGTGCGTTGCCCGGAGATGCACATGAGAACAACTCTTCGAACCCGGCTTCGACTTCCGATCGCCTTGCTGCTCGCTGCCGGGCTCGGAGCGTGCGGCAGCCTGCGTCCCGCCGGCTCGCTGCCGCCCGGGACGTCGATCGCCGAGGCGCGTCAGGCGTTCGGCGGGCCGAGCGGTGAGTACGCCCTGGCGGCCGGCGGCACGCGCCTCGAATTCCGCCAGGGCTCGTTCGGTCGCGAGACCTACATGCTCGACTTCGACGCGAGCGGCCGCCTCGTCGCGAGCCGACAAGTGCTGACGCCGCAGACCTTCGCGACGATCCAGCCCGGCATGACGCAGGACGACGTGCTCGCGCGCATCGGTCGGCCGGCGTTCGTCGTCCCGGTCGGCTGGCAGCAATTGCAGGTCTGGAGCTATCGCTTCGGCGGCCTGGAAGGCGATTGCGTCGTCTTCCAGGTGTCGATCAGCAATGCCAGCCACACCGTGACCGACGCGGGCCCGAACACCGATCCGGCCTGCAACCGCGGCGGGTCCGAGCGCTCCTGAGCGACTGACCGGGCCACCGCGACAGCTCGCGTTCGGGTCAGGCCGCGAGCAGCTGCCGCAGGACGAACGGCAGGATGCCGCCGTGGCGGTAGTAGTCGACCTCGATCGGCGTGTCGATGCGCAGGATCAGCTTCACGACCTTGTTGGTGCCGTCGGCACCGTGGATGTGGAGGATCGCCTCCTGCTGCGGCCGGAGCTCGCCCGGGATCTCGACGTCGAAGGTCTCGGTGCCCTTGATGCCGAGCGACTCCCACGAGTCGCCGGGAGCGAACTGCAGCGGCAGCACGCCCATGCCGACGAGGTTTGAGCGGTGGATGCGCTCGAAGCTCCTGGCGACGACGGCCTTGATGCCGAGCAGCTGCGTGCCCTTGGCGGCCCAGTCGCGGCTCGAGCCGGTGCCGTACTCCTCGCCGCCGAAGACGATCGTCGGCGTGCCCTCGGCCATGTACTTCATCGCCGCGTCGTAGATGAACATCTTCTCGCCCGAGGGCTGGAAGAGCGTGACGCCGCCTTCCTCGCGCGAGCCGGTCGCGTCGGCCGGGATCATCAGGTTCTTGATGCGCACGTTGGCGAAAGTGCCGCGCATCATCACGTCGTGGTTGCCGCGGCGCGAGCCGTACGAGTTGAAGTCGGCCTTGATGACGCCGTGCTCCTTGAGCCAGATCCCGGCCGGTGACGATTCCTTGATCGCGCCGGCCGGCGAGATGTGGTCGGTGGTGATCGAGTCGCCGAAGAGGCCGATCGCGCGCGCGCCCTTGACGCCGGGCCGCGTGATCTGCGGCACCATCTTGAAGCCGGCGAAGAAGGGCGGCTCGGCGATGTAGGTCGATGCGGGCCAGTCGTAGACATTGCCGTTCACGCCCTTGATTTTTTCCCAGAGCGGGCCGGGCTCGCTCGCCACCTTGTCGTAGTTGGCCTTATAGGCCTTGCCGTTCATCGCGAACTTCATCAGCGCCGCGATCTCGTCGCTCGTCGGCCAGATGTCGCCGAGATAGACGTCCTTGCCGCCCTTGCCCTTGCCGACCGGTTCGGTCATGAGGTCCCTCAGCACCGTGCCCGCGATCGCATAGGCGACGACGAGCGGCGGGCTGGCGAGGAAGTTCGCCTTCAGGTTCGGGTGGATGCGCGCCTCGAAGTTTCGGTTGCCGGACAGCACCGCGGCGCAGACCAGGTCGTTCTTCGTGATCGCGTCGTTGATCTCCGGCGTGAGGTCGCCGGCGTTGCCGATGCAGGTCGTGCAGCCGTAGGCGGCGACGTTGAAGCCGAGCTTGTCGAGGTAGGGAAGAAGCCCGGCCTTGGTGAGGTACTCGGTGACGATGCGCGAGCCGGGCGCGAGCGAGGTCTTGATGTGCGGCTGCACCTTCAGGCCGGCCTCGACGGCCTTCTTGGCCAGGATGCCGGCGGCCATCATCACGCTCGGGTTGGACGTGTTCGTGCAGGACGTGATCGCGGCGATCAGCACGTCGCCGTTGCCGATCGTCGTCTCGTCGGGCTTCGGCAGCACCGGCTCGGCCTCGTGCAGCGCCGCGGCGAGCGTCGGCTTGTTGGCGGTCATCTCCTCGACGAAGCGCGGTGCGCCCGGCTGGATCGACGGCGTGGTCGGCACCTTGAACGCGTCTTCCCGGCGCACTTCGACACCACGGACGTGGTGACGGGTGAGCAGGTGCGCCGCGGGCTGGTTGAAGCCGGCCTCGGTCGGCGGCTTGCTGTAGAGCGACGTGAACTGCGCCTTGACCTTGCCGATCTCGATCCGGTCCTGAGGACGCTTCGGGCCGGCCAGGCTGGGGGTCACTTTGCCGAGGTCGAGGCTCACGACCTGGGTGTAGTCGATCTGGCCGGCGCGCGGCACGCCGTAGAGGCCCTGCGCCTTGAAGTACGCCTGGAAGAACTCGATCTCGCTGGTCGTGCGGCCGGTGCCGACGAAGTACTCGATCGTCTTGTCGTCGACCGGGAAGAAGCCCATCGTCGCGCCGTACTCGGGCGCCATGTTGGCCATCGTCGCACGGTCGGGCACCGAGAGGCTCTCCGTGCCGACGCCGAAGAACTCGACGAACTTGCCGACCACCTTTTCCTTGCGCAGGATCTCGGTGACCGCGAGCACGAGGTCGGTCGCGGTGATGCCCTCGCGCAGCCGCCCGGTGAACTCGAAGCCGACGACGTCGGGCGTCAGGAAATAGACCGGCTGGCCGAGCATCGCCGCCTCGGCCTCGATGCCGCCGACGCCCCAGCCGACGACGCCGATGCCGTTGATCATGGTCGTGTGGCTGTCGGTGCCGACGAGCGAGTCGGGGTAGTAGACGGTGGAGCCCTTGGCCTCGTCGACAGTGCCGGCGCGCTTGTGCACGCCGCGCGCGAGGTACTCGAGGTTGACCTGGTGGACGATGCCGAACCCGGGCGGCACGACGCCGAAGGTGTCGAACGCCTGCATGCCCCATTTCATGAACTGGTAGCGCTCGAGGTTCCTCTTGAACTCGAGCTTCATGTTCAGGTCGAGCGCCTTTTTCGAGCCGAAGTAGTCGATCATCACCGAGTGGTCGACGACCAGGTCGACCGGCACCAGCGGCTCGATCGACTTCGCGTCCTTGCCCATCGCCTTGGCGACCGTTCGCATCGCGGCCAGGTCGGCCAGCAGCGGCACGCCGGTGAAGTCCTGCAGGACGACGCGGGCGACGACGAACGGGATCTCGTCGAGCCGCGGCGCCTTCGCCTTCCAGCCCGCGACCTCGACGACGTGCTCGGGCGTGACCTTCTTGCCGTCGCAGTTGCGCAGCACCGACTCGAGGACGATGCGCACCGACACCGGCAGGCGCGAGACGTTGGGGTAGATCTTGGCGAGCTCGGGCAGCGAATAGAAGCTGCCGGTCTTGCCGGAGGCGGTCTTGAAGGTCTTGAGGGTGTTGGCGAAAGCGTGTGGCATGTGGTGTTCTCGGGTGGATGGAGTCAGGGCGCGGTCCTCGGGACGACGACGCGCAGGCCCTTGAAGTAGTCGCGAAAGAAGCCCTCGTCGCGGGTGATGAGGCCGTTGCATTGAAGCAGGGCGTGCGCGCCGATGAGAAAGTCAGGCACGGAACGGCGAACCGACGGGCCGCGTCCTTCGCTCATCAGCCGTTGCTTGTAGCGCCGCTGCATCTCGCCGGCGCGGATCGCCGAGCGCAGCTCGGTCGGGGAGAACTGGATGCCCGCATCTTCGAGCGTCTCGACGAAATTGCTGCCGTAGCCGAGCCCGGCGCCGACCTCGCTGACGACGATGTCGCAGACGACCACCGGACCGAGCGCGAGCGCACGGCGCAGCGCTTCCTCCGCGGCGTCGGCGCGCTCGTCGCGCCCCAGCAGGTCGACGACGACGGAGGAATCGACAGCGATCACTTGCGGCGCTTGCGCGGCGGGGCCGCGTCGTCCGGCGGCGGATAGGGGTCGCCGGGCGCCCGACCGCGCAGCTCGCGCATCACGTCGTCGGAGGTCATGCCTTCGGGCAGCTTGAACTTTCCGCGCAGCCGCGACAGCGCGTCGTCGACGTTCTTGCGCAGGATGATCCGGCCGCCGTCGAGCTCGACCTTCAGCTGGGTGCCCTTGGTCAGGCCGAGCGCGTCCCGGACCGCCTTGGGCAGGGTGATCTGGCCGCGTTCGGCCACCGTTGCTTCCATGGCGAGATGCTCCTGGTTTGGTATGCAGCGATCATACGTACTTTTTTGCGCATACTCAAGTCGGCGCGCAGTGACCAGCGTCCTGTCAGCCGTTCTTCGTCTCGAACTCACGCAAGTACGAGACCAGCGCACGCACGCCCTCGATCGGCATGGCGTTGTAGATCGACGCACGCATCCCGCCGACGACCCGGTGGCCCTTGAGGTTGAGGAGGGACGCTTCCCTCGCGCCCTCGAGGAAGGGCGCATCGAGCCGCGCATCCGGCATGTGGAAGGTGACGTTCATGCGCGAGCGGTCGGCCTTGGCGATCGTCGTGCGATAGAAGTCGCTGGCGTCGAGCGCGGCGTAGAGCAGGTCGGCCTTGGCCTGGTTGAGCCCGGCCATCGCAGCCGGCCCGCCCTGTTCCTTCAGCCAGTGGAAGACCAGCCCGGCGGTGTAGATCGCGTAGGTCGGCGGCGTGTTGATCATCGAGTCGTTGCCGGCCTGGATCGTGTAGTCGAACGCGCTCGGCGTCGTGGGCAGCGCGCCGCCGAGCAGGTCGTCGCGGACGATCACGAGGGTGAGGCCGGCCGGGCCGATGTTCTTCTGCGCGCCGGCGTAGATCAGGCCGTATCGCGAGACGTCGATCGGCCTCGACAGGATGTTCGACGACATGTCGGCGACGAGCGGGACCTTGCCGGTCTCGGGAGTCCACTGGTACTCGAGGCCGATGATCGTTTCGTTGGAGCAGATGTGGACGTAGGCCGCCTGCGGATCGAGAGTCCACTCGGACTGCGGCGGGATCGACGTGAAGCCGCTCGCTTCCCCGCTGGCCGCGACGTTGACGGCGCAGAAGTGCCGGGCCTCGCCGATCGAGCGACTGGCCCAGTCGCCGGTGTTGACGTAGTCGGCATTGGTCTTTCCGCGCAGCAGGTTCATCGGCACGACCGCGTTCTGGCCGATCGCGCCACCCTGCAGGAAGAGCAGCTTGTAGTTGTCGGGCACCGCGAGCAGCTCGCGCAGCAGCGCATGTGTCTCGTGGTAGATCGACATGAACTCCTTGCCGCGGTGGCTCATCTCCATCACCGACATGCCTCTGCCGTGCCAGTCGAGCATCTCCGCGGCGCACTGGCGCAGGACCGGCTCGGGCAGGACGGCCGGGCCAGGGCTGAAGTTGAAGGGGCGCGTCATGGGTCGATTATCGAGCCGGCAGGCGCGCGCGGCTCCGCAAACGACGACGCGCCCCGCAGGGCGCGTCTTCCGGCTGCAGGCAGCCGGCGGGGCAGAGGGACCTATTTCAGGAGCGAGGTCGTCGTCGTCGACGCCGATCCGGCATCGCCGGCCGCCGCCTTGGCGGCCTTGGCCTCGGCCATCATCTCGCGCTGCTTCGGGCTGATGCAGTCGTCGACGATGCGCTGCGCGGTCTTGACGTTCAGGAGCATCGACTTGCTCGAGATCTGGACCATCAGCGTCTCGCCGCGCACGTCCTCGAGCCGGACCGCGCCGGTCGACGACAGGACGGGCTTCATCAGCCAGTCCTTCTTGCCGTGCTTGACGTCGACGTAGGCCGAATGCTTGGCGCTTTGCGTGATGCTCACGGTCTGCGAGAACTCGCAGTCGTACATGCCGTAGTAGACGAGCTCGGCCGCCTTGACCTGCTCAGGCTGGGCGTCGGGCACGGTGAAGACGGGCGCCGGCGCGGGCGCGGCCTTGGCCGCCCTGGCGGGCTTCGCGGCCTTGGCGTGCGTGTCCGCGGCCTGGGCAGGGGAGAACGAGAACGCGCAGGCGATCAGAGCGCCGGCGATGGAGGTGAAGCGGAAGCTGGAGGGCATCGACATGGCGTGGACCTTTCTGACGCGACGAATGGGGGCGAACGGCGCCGATTGTGGTCCAGCGGCCAGCAACTGGCACCCGGTTTACCGGCCGTTACCGCGGCGGCGGGAATGCATCACGACCTGCTGGCCGGGGCGCCGAAAAAGCGCTGCTTGACGTCGTCGGCGAGGCCGTCGGGCGACCGCGCGGCGCGACTCAGCACGCGCCAGAAGTAGCGGTAGCTCGCGCGGTCGTGGAGGACGTCGCCGTGGCGGATCGGCGCCCACTCCGCGCGCGCCGCGGCGTCCAGGATCAGGGTCGCCTCGTCGACCTCGGCAGCTTTCGGCTGGAAGGCGGCGACGATCGGCCGGATCTGGTTCGGATGGATGCTCCACATGCGCGTGTAGCCGAACTCGCGGGCGGCGCGCCGGGCCGCCGTCGCGATCACCGCGAGGTCCGCGAATTCGGTGACGACGCAGTGCGACGGCGTCTTGGCGAAGCCGTGGCACGCCGCCGCGATCTCGAGCTTGGCGCGGACGACGAGCGGATGGCTGAACTGGCCGTCGACCGTCATCGCCGAGGCCGGGATCGCGCCGCGATGGGCCGAGACGAAGTCCATCAGCCCGAACGAGAGCGACTCGATGCGCGGATGGGCGGCCAGCGCCTGCACGTTGCGCAACGCGCCGTGGGTCTCGATCAGCGCATGGAGCGGCAGCGCCGCGCCGCCGGCCGCGTCGACGGCCGCGACGGCCGTGTCGATGTCGGCGACGCCGTCCACCTTCGGCAGCATCACGTAGGCGAGCCTCGACGCGGCGGCGCCGACGATCGTCGCGACATCGCGCGCGAACGACGGATGGCCGACCGGATGGACGCGCACGCCGCAACGCCCGACCGCGTTCGCGCTCGACTGCGCCATGGCTGCGACGAGATGCGCGTGCTCGGCCTCTGCGCCGACCGGCGCACCGTCCTCGCAATCGAGGGTCACGTCGAACACCGGCCCGAGCTCGGCCTGCAAGGCCAGGCTCTTCCTCATCCGGGACTCGACGCCGGCATAGTGGTCG
>JBBRZP010000123.1:0-11705 GCA_038236565.1 Burkholderiales bacterium
ACGCTCACCGAGCGCGACGAGGCGCACGGGCTGCTCGCGCAGCGCGATTTCGGTGGCACCAAGAAATGGCGCACCTGCTACGTCTCCGACGGCACCGGCCACGCCATGCTGTTCGCGGTGAGCGACCGGGCGATCGCCGAGTCGATCACCGTGCACGAGCGGATGGAGGCGATCGCGCTGATCCACGACGGCGGGCGCTGCCACGGCGCCGTCGTCCGCAATCTCGTCACCGGCGAGCTCAGCGCCTACGTCGCCAAGGCGACGACGATCGCCACCGGCGGCGCCGGGCGCGTCTACCGCGTCACGACCAACGCGGTGATCTGCGAGGGCATCGGCACCGCGATCGCGCTCGAGACCGGCGTCGCCACGCTCGGCAACATGGAGGCGGTCCAGTTCCATCCGACCGCGATCTTCCCGGCCGGCATCCTCGTGACCGAGGGCTGTCGCGGCGACGGCGGCCTGCTCAAGGACGTCGACGGTCATCGCTTCATGCCCGACTACGAGCCCGAGAAGAAGGAGCTCGCGTCGCGCGACGTCGTCTCGCGGCGGATGGAGACGCACATCCGAAAGGGCAAGGGCGCGCGGTCGCGTTTCGGCGAGCACCTCTGGCTCGACATCACCCAGCTCGGTCGCGCCCACATCGAGAAGAACCTGCGCGAGGTCAAGGAAATCTGCGAAGCGTTCCTCGGCATCGACCCGGTCGAGCAGATGATCGCCGTTCGCCCGGCGCAGCACTACACGATGGGCGGCATCCGCACCGACCACACCGGCCAGAGCCCGACCCTGAAGGGACTCTTCGCCGCCGGCGAGGCCGCGTGCTGGGACCTGCACGGCTTCAACCGCCTCGGCGGCAACTCGGTCGCGGAAACGGTGGTCGCCGGAATGATCGTCGGCGACTTCGTCGCCGACTACTGCGACCGCATCGACAACGACGCCTCGATTCCGACCGGCCTGGTGCGCGAGTTCGTCGCCGCCGAGCAGGCCGGGCTCGACCGCATGGTCTCGGGCGGCGGCCGCGAGAACGCGTCGACGCTGCGCGGGGCGATGCAGGACATCATGACCGCCAAGGTCGGCATCTTTCGCACCGGCGCCGACCTCGCAGCGGCGGTGAGCGAGCTGCAGGCCCTGCTCGAGCGCAGTCGCCACATCGGCATCCAGGGCGGCGGGGCGGGCGCCAACCCGGAGCTGGTCACCGCGTACCGGGTCAGGAAGATGCTCAAGCTCGCCCTCTGCATCGCCCACGGTGCCGCCGAGCGGACCGAGAGCCGCGGCGCCCATTTCCGCGAGGACTTTCCGCGCCGCGACGACTCGCAGTGGCTGAAGCGCACCCTCGCCACGTGGAAGAGCGACGCCGATACCCTGCCGACGCTCGCGTACGAGGCGCTCGACGTGAAGACGATGGAGTTGCCTCCTGGTTGGCGCGGCTACGGCGCCAAGGACTACGTCGATCATCCCGACACGTCGGCGCGCGTCGCCGAGGTCCAGGCCTTGCGCGAGCGGCTGCGCGACGCGCCGCGCTTCGAGGTGCAGGGCGCCTTGATGCGCTACGAGGATCTGCTGCCGCAGGGGCTGCGCGGCCGCAACGAACGCATCGACGAGCCGCTGTCATGAGCATTCCGATCCAGCCGGTCGCCGCCGACGCCGCGCCGCGGCGGCTCCGCATCCGGGTGCTGCGCTTCAACCCGCAGCAGCCCGCGGTCGCGGCGCACTGGCAGACCTACGAGCTCGACGACGCCGCCGGCATGACGCTCTTCATCGCCCTCGGCGAGATCCGCGAGAAGCTCGATCCGACGCTGCAGTTCGACTTCGTCTGCCGCGCCGGCATCTGCGGCAGTTGCGCCATGCTGATCAACGGTCGGCCGGCGCTCGCCTGCCGGACGCTGACCAAGAACCTCGCCACCGAGTTCACGCTCGCGCCGCTGCCCGTCTTCGAGCTCATCGGCGACCTCTCGGTCGACACCGGCAAGTGGATGCGAGGCATGAGCGAGCGGCTCGAGAGCTGGGTCCACCAGCAGGAAGAGGCGATCGACCTGCGCCGCCTGGAGGCGCGCATGGAGCCCGAGCTCGCCGAGAAGATCTACGAGCTCGACCGCTGCATCGAGTGCGGCTGTTGCGTCGCCGGCTGCGGCACGGCGCGGATGCGCGAGGACTTCGTCGGCGCCGTCGGGCTCAACAAGATCGCGCGCTTTCGCCTCGACCCGCGCGACGGCCGCAGCGACGACGATTTCTACGAGCTCGTCGGCGACGACAACGGCGTCTTCGGCTGCATGTCGCTGCTCGGCTGCCACGACGTCTGTCCGAAGCAGCTGCCCTTGTCGAGTCAGATCGCGTTCATCCGTCGCAAGATGGTGGCGATCGGATGGAAGTGAAGCCTTCGACGCCGCGGGTCGACTGCGTGAGTTCTTGGGTCAAAGATCATGAAGGAGAAATCGTGAAAGCAAACCTCTTTACCCGTCGTCACGGGCTGGCCGCCGCGGTTGCGGCAGGGCTGCTGGCGCTGGCGCCGTCGGTGCTGGCGCAGGCGCCGATCGTCATCAAGTTCAGCCATGTCGTCGCCATCGACACGCCGAAGGGCAAGGCGTCGGAATTCTTCGCCAAGCGCGCCGGCGAACTCACCAAGGGCAAAGTCAAGGTCGAGGTGTACGCCAACTCGACCCTCTACAAGGACAAGGAAGAGATGGAAGCCCTGCAGCTCGGCGCCGTGCAGATGCTGGCGCCATCGCTTGCGAAGTTCGGGCCGCTGGGGGTTAAGGAGTTCGAGGTCTTCGATCTTCCTTTCATCTTCGACAACTCTGCAGAGCTGCACAAGGTGACGCAGGGTCCGGTCGGGCGACTCCTGCTCGGCAAGCTGGAGGCCAAGGGAATCCGCGGCCTGGCGTTCTGGGACAACGGGTTCAAGTCCTTCTCGGCGAACAAGCCATTGAAGACGCCGGACGACTTCAAGGGCTTGAAGATGCGCATCCAGTCCTCGAAGGTGCTCGAGGCGCAAATGCGCGCCGTCGGCGCTTTGCCGCAGGTGATGGCGTTCTCCGAGGTCTACCAGGCGCTGCAGACCGGCGTGGTGGACGGAACCGAGAACCCGCACTCGAACCTCTACACCCAGAAGATGCACGAAGTCCAGAAGTACATGACGGTCTCCGATCATGGCTACCTCGGCTACGCGGTGATCACCAACAAGAAGTTCTGGGACGGCCTGCCGGCCGATGTGCGCGGCCAGCTCGAACAGGCCATGAAGGAGGCCACCGACTACGCGAACAAGATCGCCGAGGAAGAGAACGCCACCGCACTGGAGGCGGTGCGCAAGTCCGGCAAGACGCAGATCTACGTGCCGACGCCCGCCGAGCGATTGGCGCTGAAGAAGGCGATGCTCAAGGTCCACAAGGAAATGGAGCCGCGCATCGGCAAGGAGATGATCGATTCGGTCTACAAGGAAACCGGCTTCGATCCGAACAAGCTGTAAGGACGTGCACATGCCCACGGCGGCCCCGTCGCAGAACGCGGCCGGCCGTTCGGTGTCCTAGGAGACGACGATGAACAAGGTGCTCGACCACCTCGAGGAATGGCTGATCTCGTTCCTCATGGGGGCGGCGACGCTGATCATCTTCGTCGCCGTCGTCCATCGCTACGCGGCGGGCGTGGCGATTCCGGTCGTGCAGGACTGGCTGCTCGGGCTTAACTTCGGCTGGGCTCAGGAGCTGTGCATCATCATGTTCGTGTGGATGGCCAAGTTCGGTGCCGCCTACGGCGTGCGCACCGGCATTCACGTCGGCGTCGACGTGCTGATCAACCGGCTGAGTGATCGCAACCGGGCCAAGTTCGTCATCTTCGGGCTGCTCGCCGGCGCCTTCTTCACCGGCATCGTCGGCACCCTGGGGGCGACTTTCGTCTGGGAAAACGGCGCCCACTACGCCGTCTTCAAGCTGCTCGGGCTCGGCACCGGCGATCTCCCGGAGGGCCCGACGACGCCCGATCTCGAGGCGCCGACCTGGATCGTCTACTCGGCGGTGCCGTTCGGTTCGTACCTGATGTGCTTTCGCTTCCTGCAGGTGGCCTGGGGCTTCATCCGCACCGGCGAGCTGCCCCACCACGACCAGGGCCACGTCGAGGGGATCGACGAGGTGGACCTGCCGCGGCCCGGCGAGGAGGACCAGATCTACCGCATGGACGACGACCTGCATCCGCGCGACGCCGCCGCGGTCGCCGACCGCCGACAGGCTGACCTCGGCCCGCCGGCGGGCAGCCCGGAACGTCGCGGCGGCAGCGCCGCGCCCAAGGACGAACAGCCATGAACACCGTCCTCATCTTCGCGCTGCTGGTGGCCCTGATGCTCACCGGCATGCCGATCTCGATCTCGCTCGGCCTGACGGTCCTGTCGTTCCTCTTCTTCCTCACCCAGGTGCCGATCGAGTCGGTGGCGCTGAAGCTCTTCACCGGCATCGAGAAGTTCGAGATCATGGCGATCCCGTTCTTCATCCTCGCCGGCAACTTCCTGACACACGGCGGCGTCGCCAAGCGGATGATCGTCTTCGCGACCTCGATGGTCGGCCACTTCTACGGCGGGCTCGGCCTGGCGGGCGTGCTCGCCTGTGCCCTGTTCGCCGCTGTATCGGGATCGTCGCCGGCGACGGTCGTCGCGATCGGCGCGATCCTGCTGCCGGCAATGGTCAAGGCGGGGTTTCCGCCGCGCTTCGGCGCCGGCGTCATCACGACGTCGGGTGCGCTCGGCATCCTGATTCCGCCCTCGATCGTGATGGTGATGTATTCGGTGTCGACCAACACGTCGGTCGGCACGCTGTTCATGGCCGGCATCGTTCCCGGCATCGTCTTGGGGACGATGCTCGGGATGACGACCTGGTACCGGGCACGCAGCAACAACTACCCGCGCCAGCCGAAGGTGAGCTGGAGCGGACGATTCAAGGCCTTCCGCGAATCGTTCTGGGGGCTGGCGCTGATCGTGATCGTGATGGGCGGCATCTACACCGGACTGTTCACGCCGACCGAAGCGGCGGCGATGAGCGCGGTCTGGGCGTTCATCGCGGCGGTGTTCATCTACAAGGACCTCGGGCTGAAGGACGTTCCGCGCGTCCTGCTGGCGTCGGCGAACATGAGCGCGATGCTGCTCTACATCATCACCAACGCGATGCTGTTCTCGTTCCTGATGACGCACGAGAACATTCCGCAGGCGATGGCCGACGGGATGATCGGCACCGGCGTCGGCCTGATCGGCTTCCTGCTCATCGCCAACGTGCTGCTGCTCGCGGCGGGCAACTTCATGGAGCCGTCGTCGATCGTCCTGATCCTGGCGCCGATCCTGTTTCCGATCGCGATCAAGCTCGGCATCGACCCGGTGCACTTCGGCATCCTGATGGTCGTGAACATGGAGGTCGGCATGTGTCATCCGCCGGTCGGCCTGAACCTTTACGTCGCCTCCGGCATCACCCGCATGGGGATCACCGAGCTCACCATCGCGACATGGCCCTGGCTGCTGACGATGCTCGTGTTCCTGGTCATCGTCACCTACTGGCCGCCGCTGACGCTCTGGCTGCCTCAGCAACTCGGGATGATCACCGGCAAGTAGGAGAGCGACCCCGCCGACTGCGCCAGGCGGTGCAGGGCGCCCTCGTGTGCACCTGCGCCCGTCAGCCTGGGCTGCGTTTGCCCGCGCGCTCTGCCCGTCGCCGCGCCGCCATCTCGCGGCCCATCGCGCGCTGCTCTCCCGCACCGAGACGAGCCCGGGCCTGCGGGTAGAGGATCGATTCCTCGAGCGCGATGTGGTCGCGCGACAGCGCGGCGAAGATCTCCACGCCTTCGCGAAGGATGTCGATGTCGTACCACGACTGCCCGCAAGCCACCGCGTCGAGCGGGGCCGAGAGCTCCATCCAGTCTTCCTCGAGCCAGTCGTGATCCTGCTGCAGCCGAAGCACAGTCTGAACGAGATCGCCGTCGGGGCTTGAGGCCAACGGCGGAAAGACGTGGCGCTCCTCGTCGTGGTGGTGCTGCCGCACGGTCGTCGAGAAGTGCCTGACGATGTCGGCGGCGATCGTCCGGGCCGTCGCGTCGACGTCGCCGCGCTCGAGCCGCGCCACCAACTCCTCGAGACGGTCGAGAGCGGCGAGCGTCATGCGATGGCAGTCGTCGAGCACGGTAAACCCGTCCGCCGGCGCGCTCGCTGGCGGGGCAGGGGGGCGTGCGCGGGTCGGGCTCATGGCTCAAGCGTAGACCTCGGCGGCACCCCTTCCTTGACGTAGCGCAAAGCGTCGCCGACCCCGATCGAGAAGCGCCGCGGCGCGTCCTGCGGCCAGGAGAAATCTGGCGTCTCTTTGTGCAGGGTCAAACACATGCCTGTGCCGGCGCGTACGGTTCGCCTTCGGACGAACCAAGGCCAGGCAATGCTGTCGGAGCGTATCGGGCTCTCGCTGGGGCGCGAAAAGATGGTCACGGCGTCGCCGCGCGCCACCGTGTTCGAGGCCTCGAGGCTGATGCTCGACAACGGCGCCAGCGCCGTCGTCGTCGTCGAGGAACGTGTGCTGACCGGTATCCTCACCGAGCACGATGTCGTCTCTCGCGTCGTCGCTGTCGGCCGCGATCCGTGCGCAGTCCGCGTCGACGAGGTCATGACGCGCGACCCGGTGACGATCGGGCCCGAGGAAACCTTCGGCCACGCCCTGGCCCTGATGCAACTGCATCGCTTTCGCCACCTGCCGGTGGTCGAGGACGGCAGGCCGATCGGCATCGTCCTCGCGCGCGGCGCGCTCGACCCCGAGCTCGAGGACTTCATCTGCGAGGAGCGCCGGCGCGAGGCTTTGGAGTAGGCTCGACTGCGGGCACGGGGCGCGGCCCCGCGCGCTGTCGACGCGGTCAGAGCTGCGAGACCCGGCCTTCGCGGATGAGCGGTGCGTAGAGCGCGACGTCGGCGTCGACCCGCTCGCCCACCGCCCGCGGCGACGACGGTGTGATCTCGAAGCCGGCAGCGGCAGCGCGGGCGCGCACCTCCGGGTCGTCGAGGACCGCGCCGAGATCCCGTCGCAGCTGCTCGACGATCGCTGCCGGCGTGTGCGCCACCGCCATCAGCGCCGCCCAGGGATGCATCTCGACCGCGGGCCCGCCGGCCTCGACCAGCGTCGGGATGTCGGCGTGGTCGGCGAGGCGGCGCCGATCCGCGACCGCGAGCGGCCGCAGGCGCCCGCTCGCCATCAGGCCGGCGACGGCATTGACGCCGATGGTCGTGAAGTCGACGTCGCCGCTGGCCACCGCGCCGAGCATCGTGCCGCCGTCCTTGAACGGGACGTGAAGCATGTGGATGTCGGCGGCCCGGGCGAAGGTCTCGATCGCCAGATGGATAGCGTGGCCGTTACCCAGCGTCGCGTAGCTGACCCGGCCGGGTGCTGCCCGCGCGGCGGCGAGGAGCGAGGTAATGCTGCCGATGCGGCTCGTTCCGCCGACCCAGAACACGAACGTGGCGCGAAACAGCATCGTCAGCGCGCTCAGGTCCTGCACCGGGTCGTACGGCAAGGTCGCGTGCAGCAACGGATTGACCGCGAGTGTCGCCGCGTCGGCGAGAAAGAGCGTGTGCCCGTCGGCGGGTGTCCGGCGCACCTCCGAGAAGGCGACGATGCCGGAAGCGCCCGGCTTGTTGTCGATGAGAACCGGCTGACCCCAGACGCGCGCCAGGCGCTCGGCGACGCTGCGCGCGACCACGTCGGGGCCGACGCCGACCGAATACGGCACGACGATCCTCACCGGGCGCGTCGGAAAGGCCGCCGCGCGCGCGCCCGCCGCCCACAGGGCGGGCAGGGCGCCGAACGCCGTGACGATCAACGACCGCCGGCGCGCATCGACGCGGGTCGCGATAGGCGTCGTCGTCGCGCTGGGTGTTGCTTGCATGGTGGAGAGCGCGGCCGCAGCCGCCGGCCGATTTTGCGATTGCTGCCTCGGCGGCGGTTGCGACAGGTCAAGAATCCCGCGCGAAGGCCCTCGCTTCGTCGTCTCCGCCGCGGGTTTCCCATAGCCTCGGAACCGGCCGCCCTTTGACATGGCGCAAGCGCACGCCCGACGCCCTCGGCACAGTCCCTGTCGTTCGATGACATGGCTCTGCGCAGCGCCTCGGCGCCGAGCTCCGGAGGGTGGCTTCGCATGAAGGTGGCGTTGTTCGTGCCGTGCTACGTCGATGCCTTCTTCCCCGAGGTCGGCATCGCGACGCTCGAGCTGCTCGAGCGCTTCGGCTGCACGGTCGACTATCCGCTCGACCAGACCTGCTGCGGCCAGCCGATGGCCAACAGCGGCTGCCAGAGCGATGCCCACGACACCGAGGCGCTGTTCGCGAAGAACTTCGCCGGCTACGACCACATCGTCACGCCATCGGGTAGTTGCGCGCATCACGTTCGCGACCAGTTGACGGCGATCGAGCAGACGCCGGCGGTGCAGGCGGTGCGACGCAACACGCGCGAGCTGGTCGAGTTCCTGCACGACGTGCTCGAGGTGCGCGAATTCCCGTGGGCCGAGTTTCCGCACAAGGTTGGCCTGCACATCGGCTGCGCGACGTTGCGCGGCCTGCGCGAGGCGTCGACGTCCGAGATCGTCGAGCCGACGTTCAACAAGCCGGCCCGGCTGTTGGGCGCCGTCAAGGGGCTCGAGTTCGTTCACCCCGAGCGGCCCGACGAGTGCTGCGGCTTCGGCGGCACGTTCTCGGTGTTCGAGGAGCCCGTGTCCGCCAAGATGGGCCACGACAAGGTTGCCGACCACACACAGGCCGGCGCCGAGTACATCGTCTCGCCCGACATGTCGTGCGTCATGCACCAGAAGGGCTGCGCCCAGCGCGCCGGGCTGCCGCTGAAATTCATCCACATCGCGCAGGTGCTGAACGGAGCGCGCGCATGAGCGTCCCCGCGCGGCCGCTCCGAAGGGGACGCTCCGTCCCGCCTGGCGGGACCGGCCGCAGGCCGAGGGTGCACCAATGAGCGCCCGTGTCGACCACGCGGAGGCGTCCTCGAAGTTCATCGAGGCGAAGGACCACGCCGACTTCCACGACAAGCGCCTGTGGGACCTGCGCAAGAAGCGCGACGTCGTCAGCGAGGCGATCCCCGAGTGGGAGCAGCTTCGCTCGCTCGCCTCGGCGATCAAGGAGCACACGCTCACCCATCTCGGCGACTACCTCGAGGAGTTCGAGAAGAAGGCGACCGCCAACGGCATGGTCGTGCACTGGGCGCGCGACGCCGCCGAGCACAACCAGATCGTCTTCGACATCCTCGAGTCGCACCGGGCGACGATCCTGGTGAAGAGCAAGTCGATGCTGACCGACGAATGCGAGATGCGCCCGTTCCTCGAGAACCGCGGCATCGAGATCGTCGAGACCGACCTCGGCGAGAGGATCCAGCAACTCGACGACGAGCCGCCGAGCCACATCGTCGTGCCCGCGGTGCACAAGCTGCGCGGCGACGTCGCCGAGGTGTTCGCCCGAACGATCGGCACCGACCCCGCCAACAGCGACATCCCCTATCTCGCCGAGAGCCAGCGCAGCCATACACGGCCGTACTACCTCAAGGCGCAGGCAGGGATGACGGGTGCCAACTTCGCGATCGCCGAGACCGGCAGCTTCGTCGTCTGCACCAACGAGGGCAACGCCGACCTCGGAGTCAACCTGCCGCCGCTGCACATCGCATCGATCGGCATCGAGAAGCTGCTGCCGAAGATCGAGCACCTCGGCGTCTTCGTGCGGATGCTGTCGCGCAGCGCGCTCGGCTCGCCGATCACCCAGATCACCTCGCATTTCAGGGCGCCGCGGCCGGGCACCGAGATGCACGTCGTCCTCGTCGACAACGGTCGCTCCGAGCGGCTCGGCATGGAAGACTTCTGGTACTCGCTCAAGTGCATCCGCTGCGGCGCCTGCATGAACACCTGCCCGGTCTACCGCAGGAGCGGCGGCCTCAGCTACGGCTCGACGTACTCCGGGCCGATCGGCGTGATCATCGATCCGACGTTCAACCTGAGGAAGTACAGCTCGCTGCCCTTCGCCTCGACGCTCAACGGCAGCTGCACGAGCGTCTGCCCGGTGAAGATCAACATCCACGAGCAGATCTACAAGTGGCGCCAGATCATCGCCGAGCGGCACCAGCTGCCGATGGTCAAGAAGGAGGCAATGCGTGCCGCGGGGAAGATCCTCGCGAGCCCGAAGCTCTACCGTGTCGCGGTCGAGGCCGCTGCGGCGGGGATCGAGAAGCTGCCGCGCTTCATGGTCTACAACCCGTTCAACGCGTGGGGCCGCCAGCGCGAAGTGCCCGCGGCGCCGGCGTCGACGTTTCGTCAGTGGTACGTGAAGAACCGGGGCGGCGAGCGATGAGCAGTCGAGAGCTCATCCTCGGGCGGGTGCGGCGCAACCAGCCGCCCTGGCGCGAGCTGCCGTCGCTGCCCGAGTTCGAGAGCGCGCCGGGCGACCCTCTCGCCGCGTTCGGCGCGGCGCTCGCGCGCATGGGCGGCAGGATGGCGACCGCAGCCCCGGGCGAATCGCTCGACGCGTTCATTCGCACCCTCTTTCCGCAGGCGCGGGTCGTCTGTTCCGCCGTTCCGGAAGTGGCCGGCACGCGCGCGATCGCCTCGGTCGCCCATCCGGCCGAGCTCGACGACGTCGACGTCGGCGTCGTGCGCGCGGTCTTCGGCGTCGCCGAGACCGGCTCGGTGTGGCTGAGCGAGCGCGAGTTCGTCGTCAACGCGCTCGGCTTCCTGCCGCAGCATCTGGTCGTCCTGCTCGACCCGCAGGCGATCGTGCCGAACCTGCACGACGCCTATCGCGATCGGGGCTTTTTCGAGGCGCGCTATGCCGTCTTCATGACCGGTCCGTCGGCGACGGCCGACATCGAGGGCGTTCTCATCCGCGGCGCCCAGGGCATCCGAACGCTCACCGTCATCCCGGTCGCGCCCGCAGCGAACAAGGTCGTCAACGAGAGGAGATCCTCATGATCTGGCAACAGCAATACAACCCGTTCGCGAGCATGGTGGTCTCGACCACCCTGGCCGCCATCCCGGTCGTCGTCATGCTGGTGGGACTGGGGTTCCTGCACCTGAAGGCGCACTTCGCCGCCGGCGCGGGGTTGATCGCGGCGCTGGTCGTCGCGGTCTTCGCCTACGGCATGCCCGCCGAGCTCGCCGGCAAGGCGGCCATGCTCGGCGGCCTGACGGGCCTGCTGCCGATCGGCTGGATCGTCCTCAACATCATCTTCCTGCACCAGCTCGCCGACAAGAGCGGCGCCTGCAAGATCCAGGAAGACTCGATCGCCAACATCACCCAGGACCGGCGCCTGCAGCTGCTGCTGATCGCCTTCTCGTACGGCGCGTTCTTCGAGGGTGCAGCGGGCTTCGGCACGCCGGTCGCCGTGACCGCCGCGATCCTGATCGGCCTCGGCTTCTCGCCGCTCGCCGCCTCGGGGCTGTCGCTGATCGCGAACACCGCGCCGGTCGCCTACGGCGCGCTCGGCACGCCGATCATCACGATGGCCAAGGTGCACGGCTACGACCTGATGGCGCTTTCGTCCATGGTCGGGCGGATCCTGCCCCTGTTCTCGCTGATCGTTCCGTTCTGGCTGATCTGGGCGTTCGCCGGCCGCAAGGCGATGATGGACATCTGGCCCGCGATCCTGGTCTCGGGTCTGAGCTTCGCGATCCCGGTTTTCGCGTGGCGCGCTATGCCGTCCTCATGACCGGACCGTCGGCCA
>JBBRZP010000124.1:0-11702 GCA_038236565.1 Burkholderiales bacterium
CTACGCCGTCTTTCGCACCAAGCTCAACGAGCTGAGCACGGTGTTCAACGTCGGCCGCTATCTCGACACCGTCGTGCGCACGCCGCAGGGCCTCAAGTTCGAGAGCCGCCTCGTCGTCTACGACAGCGAGATGATTCCGAACTCGATCATCTATCCGATCTGAGCGCACCGGAACCCTGAGTCACAGAGGACGCGCTGACTTGCTATCGTCGCACACCGAAGCGACGAAAGCGCCGATGCAGCCCGTCATCACCAGCCTGCTCGACACGGACTTGTACAAGTTCACGATGTGGCAGGCGATGCTGCATCGGCACCCGCAGACGCAGGCCGAATACACCTTCGTCTGCCGCAACGCGCCGGCCTACCCCTTGGCCGAGCTGCTGACCGAGATCGACCGCGAGCTCGATGCGCTGTGCGCGCTCTCGTTTCGTCCGAGCGAGCTCGCCTATCTCGCGAGCCTTCGTTTCATCCGCTCCGATTTCGTCGACTTCCTGCGCATCTTCCGCTTCCAGCGCGATTTCATCGTCGCCCGCGCCGCCGCCGACGGCAAGGGCCTCGAGATCGTCGCCAGCGGTCCCCAGGTGCACGTGATGGCGTTCGAGATCTTCGTGCTGGCGATCGTCAACGAGTTGTATTTCCGCCGCTTCGACAGGCGCGAAGCATGGGCCGAGGGTCGGCGGCGGCTGAATGCGAAGATCGAGCGGCTCCGCGAGTTCGAGCGCGAGCCCAAGCGCCTCAATCCGTTCGAGTTCTTCGACTTCGGCGTGCGCCGGCGCTTCTCCGGCGAATGGCATCGCGAAGTGCTGACGACGCTGAAGCGCGAAATCCCGCAGTTCTTCAAAGGTGCATCCGACGTGCTCTACGCGCGCGACCTCGGCCTGGTGCCGATCGGCACGATGGCGCACGAGTACCTGCAGACCTTCCAGACGCTCGGCGTGCGGCTGCGCGACTTCCAGCGCGCCGCGCTCGAGAGCTGGGTCCAGGAATACCGCGGCGACCTCGGCATCGCCCTGACCGACGTGGTCGGCATGGACGCCTTCCTTGCCGATTTCGACCTCTACTTCGCCAAGCTGTTCGACGGCCTGCGCCACGATTCCGGCGACCCCTACGTCTGGGGCGAAAAGGCGCTGGCCCACTACGAGAAGCTGCGCATCGACGCCCGCACCAAGCGCCTGGTCTTCTCCGACGGGCTCGACTTCGACAAGTCGTTCGCGCTCTACCACCACTTCGCCGACCGCGCGCCGTGCGGCTTCGGCATCGGCACCAACCTCACCAACGACATGGGGCTGCGCACGCTGCACATCGTCATGAAGCTGACGAGCGCGAACCGCCAGCCGGTCGCCAAGCTCTCCGACAGCCCGGGCAAGCTGCTCTGCGACGACGAGACCTTCCTCGCCTATCTGAGGCAGGTCTTCAAAGTGCCGGCGTGAGGGCTTCGACACCGAGCGAAGAAGGCGCGCCAGCGATGGTCGCGGCCTGGCGTACCCGTCGCCGCCGGCTGGCGCTGGCAGCCCTGCTCCTGCTCGCGCTCCCGGGCGTCGACGCGCGCGAGGCGGCCGTCCCGGGCTACACGCCCGGCACGCCATCGCGAGACGGCATCGGCAAGCGCTACCTCGGGCGCGAGATCGCCGGCGTCATGGGCTGGCAGGGCGCGGCCTGGCTCGAGCGCAACGAGCGCGAGCAGGAGGAGCGCACCGACCTGCTCGTCGTTGCGCTCCGACTCGCTCCCGGCGCGCAGGTCGCCGACGTCGGCGCGGGCACCGGCTACATCGCGCGCAGGCTGGCGACCGCGGTCGGCCCGACCGGCAAGGTGTTCGCGGTCGACGTGCAGCCGGAGATGATCCGCATGCTGACGCAGCTCGCCGAGCGCGACCGTCTGCCGCAGGTCGTGCCGGTACTCTCCGCGGTCGACGACGTCCAGCTCGCGCCGGCGAGCATCGACCTCGCGTTGATGGTCGACGTCTACCACGAGCTCGAGTTTCCGCGCGAGGTGCTCGGCTCGGTCGTGCGCGCGTTGAAGCCCGGCGGCCGCGTCGTGTTCGTCGAGTACCGGGCCGAGGATGCGAACGTGCCGATCAAGGCCTTGCACAAGATGACGCTGGCGCAGATCCGGCGCGAGGCGCTCGTGCTGCCGCTCGCGCTCGAACGGGTCGACGAGGTCCTGCCGTGGCAGCACATCGTCGTCTTCCGCAAGCAATAGCGGGCGCGTCGCTTGCCGGCCCGCGGCATGGGTGACGGCATCGTGGCCTGGCTGGAAGCGTCCAGCGCGAACGCCGTGCGAACTGTATATTCGTACAGTTCCAGTCTCGCCCTACCGCCTCCGCCCCATGCTGATCGACCGCAAGCTCGCGATCCTCGCCGACGCCGCCAAGTACGACGCGTCGTGCGCATCGAGCGGCACGACGAAGCGCAACTCGATCGGCGGCAAGGGCATCGGCTCGACCGAGGGCTCGGGCATCTGCCACAGCTACGCGCCCGACGGCCGCTGCATCTCGCTGCTGAAGATCCTGCTCACCAACTTCTGCGTCTACGACTGCCTCTACTGCGTCAACCGCGTCTCGAGCAACGTCGCACGCGCCCGCTTCACGGTCGACGAAGTCGTCGACCTCACGCTCGACTTCTACCGCCGCAACTGCATCGAGGGCCTGTTCCTCAGCTCGGGGATCATCCGCTCGCCCGACTACACGATGGAGCAGATGGTCGGGGTCGCGCGCACGCTGCGCGAGGACCACGACTTCCGCGGCTACATCCACCTGAAGACGATTCCCGAAGCGAGCCCCGAGTTGCTCGCGCGCGCCGGCCGCTACGCCGACCGGCTCAGCATCAACATCGAGCTGCCGACCACGCAGTCGCTCGCCGCCCTTGCGCCGGAGAAGGACGGCGCGGCGATCCGGCGCTCGATGGCGCGGCTACGCATCCACATCGACGATGCGAAGGAAGCCGCGCGGCCGGCGCCGGTCGCGTCGCAGCCGATGATCCCGCCGCGCCGCGCGCGGCCGCCGCGCTTCGCCCCGGCCGGCCAGAGCACGCAGATGATCGTCGGCGCCGACGCCACCAGCGACGGCGCGATCCTGTCGACGAGCGCGACGCTCTACGGCTCGTACCGGCTCAAGCGCGTCTACTACTCGGCGTTCAGCCCGATCCCCGACGCGGCGCGCGCGCTGCCGCTGACGGCACCGCCGATGGTGCGCGAGCATCGGCTTTATCAGGCAGACTGGCTGATGCGCTTCTACGGCTTCACCCACGAGGAGATCGTGCCGGCGGCAGACGGCATGCTGTCGCTCGAGATCGATCCCAAGCTGGCCTGGGCCCTGGCGCACCGCGAGCACTTTCCGGTCGATCTCAATCGCGCGCCGAAGGAGATGCTGCTGCGCGTTCCGGGTCTGGGGGTGAAAGCGGTCGGCCGCATGCTGCAGGCGCGACGCGTGCGTCGCCTGCGCGCCGCCGATCTCGAGCGGCTGCACGTGCCGCTGGCGAAGGTGCTGCCGTTCGTCGAACTCGCCGACCATCGGCCGGGCAAGTCGCTGCATGGCGGCGATCTGTCGCGTCGCCTGGCTGCCGAGTCGCGGCTCGCGGCGCCGCGACAGGTATCGCTCTTCGAGGCGCTCGATCCCTGAGCGTGCGCCGATGACGGCTGCGGTCGACGCGCTCCGCTCCATCTCGCTCGCGAGCGCCGTCGACTTCGAGGGCTTCCGTCGCGCGTGTCGCGACCTGTGGGCGGGCCAGGTCGCCCCGGACCGCGTGAGCTGGCACACCGCCGACGACGTCGAAGGCGATCTGTTCGATGGCGGCGACGATACGGTCGACGGCGCGGCCGCCGGGCACGCTCCGATCCGCGCAGCAGACGCCAGCGCGCCACCTCCCGTCAACGCGCCGGTCACCTTCATGGCGCTCGCCGAGAGCGTCGTCCTGCACAGCGATCCAGGCCGCTTCGGCCTGCTCTACCGACTGCTCTGGCGCCTCCAGCGCGAGCCGGGCCTGCGCCACGATCCGCTCGACACCGACTGGGTCGAGGCCGGGCACCTCGCGCAGGCGGTGCGACGCGACATGCACAAGATGAAGGCCTTCGTCCGCTTCCGCCCGATCCCGGACGGCGCCGGCCCGGGCGAGCCGCTGCAGGTCGCCTGGTTCGAGCCGGAGCACCATATCGTCGAGGCAACGGCGCCGTTCTTCGCGCGCCGCTTCACCGCCATGCAGTGGGCCATCCTCACGCCCGAGCGCAGCGTGCGCTGGGACGGCAAGACGCTGACGCTCGGTCCGAAGGCGCGGCGCGAACAGGCGCCGCCGGGCGATGCCGGCGAGCAGCTCTGGCTCACGTACTACCAGAACATCTTCAATCCGGCGCGCCTGAAGCTGAAGATGATGCAGAAGGAGATGCCGAAGCGCTACTGGAAGAACCTGCCTGAGGCGCAGCTCATCGACCCCCTTGCCGCGGCGGCCGCGGAGCGGAGCCAGACCATGATCGATCGCCCACCGACCGAGACCCGCCGTCGCGTGACCGCCGCCGAGCCGCGGCCAACCGCCGGGCATGAAGCAACGCCGGGCGGCGACGCACCGCGCAGCCTGCCGACCTTGCGCGACGCGCTCGAGCGCTGTCGCGAATGCCCGATCGGCGAGCACGCGACCCAGGCCGTTCCGGGCGAAGGACCGCCGCGGGCGCGGCTGATGTTCGTCGGCGAGCAGCCGGGCGACCAGGAAGACCTGCAGGGGCGGCCCTTCGTCGGCCCGGCCGGGCAGCTTTTCGCGCGGGCGCTGGACGAGCTCGGCGTCGTGCGCAGCGATGTCTACATCACCAACGCCGTCAAGCACTTCAAGTTCGAGCTGCGCGGCAAGCGCCGCATCCACAAGACGCCGGCGCAGCAGGAGGCCGCGGCCTGCCTGCACTGGCTCGAGAGCGAGATCGGGCTCGTCGACCCGCAGGCGCTCGTGGCGCTCGGCGCGACGGCGGCCCGCCAGCTCATGGGCCGCGCCGTCGCCGTCACGCGCGAGCGCGGCCAGTGGCTCAAGCGCGGCGACGGGCGCCGGGTGCTGATCACGCTGCATCCGTCGGCGCTGCTGCGGATGGAGCCGAAGGACAAGGCCGACGCGTACCGAGCCTGGCTGGACGACCTGCGCCTTGCGGCGCTGCTCCCCTCGTCCGACAAGACCTAGGGGCTCGCGCCGGCATCACCGGCAGTCGCATCTCGGGACACTGAGGGCGCCATCATGAAAGGACGTAAGGAAATGTCCGGGATGACGACAAGAAAGAGCAGCCGACTTCCGCTCGAATCGTGCGCGAATGCGCATGCGCACATAGGACGAAGACGGCGGCGATCAATCCACCTACTCCCAGGAGACTATCCATGAAGACCCTTTCGACCACTCTCGCTGTCGCCTGTCTCGCCCTCGCCGCCGGCACCGCTTTCGCGGCCGACGACATGAAGAAGCCCGACGCCATGATGAAGAAAGACATCATGACCATGCAGGAATGCAAGGACTACACGGCCATGGCGAAGAAGGACGGCATGAAGAAGGACGACGCCATGATGAAGAAGGACGCGATGTGCGCCGACGTGATGAAGTCCGACGGCATGACGAAGAAAGACGACGCCATGATGAAGAAGGACCCGATGAAGAAGTGAGTCGGCTCGTCACGCGACGAAGCCGTCCTACAGCCCGGTCGGGTCCTGCCTGACCGGGCTTTCTTTCGTCCGGTGCTGCAATCGGTCGTTCCCAAACGACGAAGGCATCGCCATGACCGACAGCAGCGCAGAACGCGACAAACTCTGGAAGATGATCTCGGACATCAGGTTCGCGATGTTCACCACCCGCCACGGCAGCAACGGACACCTGCACTCCCGGCCGATGACGACGCAGAACAAGGCGCTCGACGAAGACGCGACCCTCTGGTTCTTCATGTCGAAGAAGGGCGATCCGGTCGACGACGTCATGGCGGACGGCACCGTCGCCGTCATCTACGCCAATCCGTCGTCGGACACCTACGTCTCGGTCTCCGGCACCGCCGCGGTCGTCGAGGACATGGCGAAGAAGCAGGAGCTCTGGGGCAAGCTGAACGAGGCCTGGTTCCCGGGAGGTATCACCGATCCCGACCTGGCGCTCGTGCAGGTGAGGATCGTCCACGCCAACTATTGGGACGTGAAGGAGAGCAAGATCGTCCAGCTGCTGACGATGGCCAGGGCCGCCGTCACCGGCAAGCCGCCGACGAACCTCGGCGAGCACGGCGAAGTGCGCATGCGCTGAGCGCCGCGCAATCGGTCACGACGCGCCTGTCACGCGCGTGATCAGACGGGCGTGACAGGCGTTGTTCGGCCTTTGAGCGAGCGCGCGGTCCGATAAGGTCTCGTTCAGTGCAATGCACGGGAACCGACATGCGACACGCCCCTTCGACGCTTCACTTCTCCCACGCCTTCCGTCCGACCTTCCAGGCGGGCGGCATCGAATGGGAAGAGCTCCCGTCGCTCGCCCAGCGTGTGCGCCCGCTCGGCGCCATGGCGTCGACCACGCCGTGGGATGCGACCCGGCCTGCCGCGCTCGAGCCGGCCAACGTCTCCCAGCCGTTTCGCGAGCCGCTCGAAGGCGTCGCGATCCGCGAGGTCACCGAGCCCGACATCTTCCGCCACTTCTTCGGCCTGTAGACCGCCGAACGACCGTCGATCGCGGCCGCCCCCGGCAGCCGGGCGGTCCGACTGGCTATCCTGATGGCGTTGCTCCTCGTGCACGCCATGCCGACCTCCTCTGCCCCGACGCCCCCGACGCCCACCCCCAGCCTCTACTGGGAGGACTTCGGCGTCGGCCAGGTGCGCGAATTCGGCCAGTACGCGGTGACCCGCGAGGCCGTTCTCGCGTTCGCGCGCGAGTTCGATCCGCAACCCTTCCATCTCGACGACGCTGCCGCCGAGCGCTCGCTCTTCGGACGGCTCTCGGCCAGCGGCTGGCACACCTGCGCCATGGCGATGCGCATGATGTGCGACGGCTATCTCCACGACGCGGCGAGCCTCGGATCGCCGGGGCTGGAGAACATCCGCTGGAGCCATCCGGTCTATCCCGGCGACACCCTGCACATTCGCCTGACGGTGCTCGAGACGCGGCCGCTCGCGAGCCGGACGACGGTCGGCCTGGTCCGGTCGAGCTGGAACGTGATGAACCAGGACGACGTCACGGTGCTGACGATGGAGGGCTGGGGATTCTTCGGCCGTCGCGGCGCCGCAGCGACCTAGCAATCCTCTTCTGATGAGCCCGATGGCGGCGTGATTTTGTTGGGCCGGATGCTGCGCCGATCCGACGGGGCACCCACCGGGCAGGCGCGACAATGCCGGGCCCGCCGCGCGAGAGGCCGGCACGGCGTCGACATCGCCCGGATCCGCGGCCGACGCGCCGCCTCGACAGGAGCACATTGACCAGATGACCTCGTCCCCCGATTTCGAGGAGACGCGCGCGGCGCCGCAGGCGCACGCCGGAGACACGCTGCCGCTCGGCACGCGCCTGCGCGACTACGAGATCAACGGGCTGATCGGCGAGGGCGCGTTCAGCATCGTCTATCTGGGCTGGGACCCGACGCTGCAGCGCAAGGTCGCGATCAAGGAGTTCTTCCCGTCGTCGATCGCCATGCGCGTCGACGACTCCCCGGCCGTGACCACGCCCGACCGGCACCTCGACACCTTCAAGGCGGGCCTGGCCGGCTTCATCAACGAGGCGCGCCTGCTCGCGCGCTTCGACCATCCCTCGCTCGTCAAGGTCTACCGCTTCTGGGAGGAGAACGGCACCGCCTACATGGCGATGCCGTACCTCGAAGGGCCGACGCTCAGGACGGCGCTCGGCGAGCTCGACCACGTGCCGGGCGAGCCCGAGCTGCGCATCTGGCTCAAGCCGGTGCTGGACGCGCTGACCGTGCTGCACGCGGCTCGCACCTGGCACCAGAACATCGCTCCCGACGCCATCCTGCTGACGCCGGTCGGCCCGGTGCTGCTCGGGTTCGCGGCGGCAGCGCATGCGATCGAATCGTTCCGGCACACGCCGGCGGCGGCGCTCAAGCCGGGCTTCGCGGCGATCGAGCAATACGGCAGCGACGCCGGCACGACGCGCGGTCCCTACACCGATCTCTACGCGCTCGCGGCGACCGTCTACACCGCGATCACCGGCTCGGCGCCGGCGCCTGCCGCCGACCGCCTGGCGCAGGACCGCGTCCGACCGCTCGCGATCGTCGCCGCCGGCCTCTACAGCGAAGGCTTCCTCGCCGCGATCGACGCGGCGATGGCGATCCAGCCGCAGCAGCGTCCCGCGAATCACGCCGAGTTCCGCGCCCTGATGGGCGACATGGAGGCGCCCGAGACGGTCTCGCTCGCGCCACGCCGCGACCTGATGCAGGAGCCCTTCCTGCCGCCACCGGACGAGGATCGCGAGGTCACGGTGCCCGATCGTCCGGTCGCGGCCGTGACCGAGCCACCGCGGGCCGTGCCTGCGCCCGCGCCAGCGCCGGCAGTCGCGCGGGTCGCGCCCGCCGGCAACGCTCCGGACGGGCGCCCCTTGCCGTCGTGGATGGCGAGCGGCCAGTCGCCCGCTGCCGGCAGGCGGATGCTGTACGGCGCGGTCGCCGGCACGTGCGCGCTGATCGGCATCGCCGCGCTCGTGCTGCAGTTCGCGAACCGGCCGGGCAATCGCGGCCCGGTCGTCGCCGCCGCGTCGTCGCCGCTGACCGCTGCGAGCGCCGCGACGGTGCAGCGTGCCGCTGCGCCAGCGAGCGCTGCGCCGGTGCCGGTGCCGGTGCCCACGCCCGCACCGGTGACGACGGTGGCTCCGGCTACGGCTACGGCCACGGCTCTCGCGCCCGCCCCAGCTCCCGCCTCGGCGACTGCCACCACCGCCGCGGCTGCGCCGCTCGTCGCACCCGCCGATCCGATCCAGCGCCAGGCACGCTGCATCGACATCCTGCAGAAGGCCTCGCTCGAGAAGATCACCGTCGCCGAGACCGAGTTCTTCAAGAAGGAATGCAAATGAACCCTTCCCCCTGGCGGCTCGTGCCGCGCGGCTGGGGTGCGGCCCTCGTCGTCGCGGCGGCCAGCCTGCTCGCGTCGTGCTCGACGTCGGAGCCGCAGACCTTCGAGAAGGCCGCCACCGATGCGACCGATGCGCTCGTCGCCCAGACCGGGCGGCTGCCGGCATTCCTGGCGCGCATCGAGGGCCTCCTGTCGAAGCCCGATCCGAAGCTGCCGCGGCGAACGATCGTCCTCGACCCGATGCTCGACACGATCACCGGCCAGCAGACCGAGACGACGGCGCTGTTCGAGCGCCGCGTCACGCAGCGGATCGGCAACAACCATCCGCAGTTCGAGTTCCTGCCGTTCCAGTCGGCGAATCTCGCGCGCGCCCAGTACCTGATGACCGGCACGATGGCGCGCGTGCCCGGGCCGATCGGCAAGTCCGCCGTGCGCCTCAGCCTCGCGCTCACCGACCTGAAGAGCGGGCTCGTGGTGGCGCAATCGTCGGCGCTGTCGAGCGAGGACAACCTCGACAGCACGCCGTCGCGCTACTACAAGGACAGCCCGGTCCTGATCAAGGACAAGGTCGTCGAGGGCTACGCGAAGACGACGGCGACGGCCGCCGGCCAGCGCGCCGATCCGTACTACATGGAGCGCATCGGCGCGGCCAGCGTCATCAGCGAGGCGACATCGCTCTACAACGCCGAGAACTACCAGGACGCGCTCGGCACGTACCGCACGGCACTGTCGACGCCGCAGGGCGAGCAGCTGCGCGTGCAGAGCGGCATCTATCTGTCGAACATGAAGCTCGGCCGCACGGCAGAGGCCGAGCAGGCGTTCGGCCAGATCGTCGCGCTCGGCATCGCCTACAACGAGCTCGGCGTGAAGTTCCTGTTCAATCCGGGCAGCGTCGAGTTCTGGGCCGATCCGAAGATCAGCGGCTCGTACGGCATGTGGCTGCGCCAGATCGCGCGCGAGGCGGTCAGCTCGAAGAGCTGCATGGCGATCCTCGGCCACACCAGCCACAGCGGTCCGGCGCCGATCAACGACGCCCTGTCGCTCAAGCGCGCCGCGTACGTGCGGCAACGCCTGGCGCAGGAAGCGCCCGAGCTGGCAGCACGCACGCGCGCCGAAGGCATGGGCTTTCGCCAGAACATCGTCGGCAGCGGCACCGACAACAGCTTCGACGTGCTCGACCGCCGCGTCGAGTTCAAGATCGTCCCCTGCGCCTGAGGACGACAGGCGCGCGCGCGTGAACGCGGCGAAGCGACGCCCCCGCTCGCATCGCTACAGCGTGTACGTGGTCGAGCTCGACGACCGGGTCTGGAACGTCGCCGCCTTCCGTCGCGCCAATCCCGACCACGCGCTCGGCAAGCCCTTCGTCTACGTCGGCATGACCGGCCTCGATCCCGACCTGCGCTTCGACCGCCACAAGGCCGGCATCCAGGCCAACCGCTTCGTCTTCGACTTCGGCCTGCGCCTCCTGCCGCAGCTCTACGCCGTCTACAACCCGATGCCGTACAACGGCGCGCGCGACATGGAGGTCGAGCTCGGCATCGCCCTGCGCGAGGCCGGCTACGGCGTCTGGCAGGCCTGAGGCGAGGCACCGGCGATGTCCTGCGAGCGACGCTCGAGCAGCGTCTCGAGGCACTGCTCGCGGATGCCGTAGAACGACTTGAGGTCGCTCACCTCGGCCTGCGCACGCGCGGCCTGCTGCGCACCGTCGTCGCGCCGGGTCGCGAGGATCATCTTGTTCTTGCTGGTGTGCTCCAGCGACACGAACTCGAACACGCGCGCCGCGTAGCCGCAGGTCTCGAGCAGCAGTGCGCGCAGGCTGTCGGTGACCATCTCGGCTTCCTGGCCGAGGTGGACGCCGTGGCGCAGCAGGCCGGAGAGCAGGCGCGGCCGAGTCATCTGCGGGCGCAGCTCCTTGTGGCAGCACGGCGAGCAGACCAGCACGTCGGCGCCGGCGCGCACGCCGAGCGCGATCGCGTGGTCGGTGGCGGTGTCGCAGGCATGCAGGGCAATCATCACGTCGACCGCGTCGGGCACGAAGCTGCGCAGGTCGCCCTCGACGAAGCGGAGCCCCGTGGCGCCGGTGCGCTCGGCGACGCCGTTGCAGAACGCGACGAGCTCGGGGCGCAGCTCGACGCCGACGACCTCGGGCGCCACACCGAAGCGGCGGCGCAGATGCGCGTGCACGGCGAAGGTGAGGTAGCCCTTGCCGCAGCCGAAGTCGACCACGCGGATCAGCGCCGGCGTACCGTCGACCGTCGCCGCGGGCGCAGGCAAGGCGTCGAGCGCATCGTCGAGGACCTCGAGGAACTTGTCGATCTGGCGCCATTTGCGCGCCATCGATGGCACGAGGCGATGGTGCTCGTCGGCGATGCCGAGCTCGCGCAGGAACGGCTCGTCGAGCGACAGGCGGCGCTGGCGCTGCCGGTCGTGCGGTGCGAGCTCGTCGGTGTCGACGGGCGCAGCGTCCGGCGCCGGCGCTCGCGCGCCACGACCGAGCGTCGCGCGACCCTTCTTGCTGACCCGCAGCTGCACGGCGCCGGCGCCGGCCTGCAAGGTCGCGTGCGCGAACGACGGCCGCCGGCCCGGATCGAGCATCGCGACGATGGCGCGCAGGCCCTCGTCGACGCCCAGGTTGCGCGTGACGTCGCGCGTCGCGTGCGACTCGACGAAGGAGAGCGCCGGCTCGCCGCGCAAGCCGATCGCGCGCAC
>JBBRZP010000125.1:0-11685 GCA_038236565.1 Burkholderiales bacterium
CCGCGGGCAGCTCGCCGGTGATCAAGAAGGATCCGGGCAAGGCCGCCTACTCGCACGTCGTGTGGGAGGCGGCGACGAAGAAGTGAGCGGCGCGGCGCGCGCGCCGGCCACCGGCCGGCCGCGCCCAGCCCGTGCCCGGGCTGCACAGTCCCGCGGCGACACCGCGCGCGCGGCGCTCCTCGGCGCCGCCGAGCGGGTGTTCGCGCGCGCCGGCTTCAACGGCGCGACGACAGCGGCGATTGCCGAAGCCGCGGGCGTGCCGAAGGCGAACCTGCACTACCACTTCGGCAGCAAGCACGAGCTCTACCACGAGGTGCTCGCGCGCACGCTGCACGACTGGCTCGTGCCGATGGACAGCCTGGTTGCCGACGCCGATCCGCGCGAAGCGCTCTCGGCCTACATCCGCGCCAAGATGGCGATGTCGGCCGAGCGGCCCGACGCGTCGCGCGTCTTCGCCAACGAGCTGCTGCACGGCGCGCCCGTGCTGGGCGAGTTGATGCGGACCGAGCTGCGCGCGACGGTGAAGCAGAAGGCGCGCGTCATCGACGGCTGGATCGCCGCCGGCCGGATGGCGCCCGTCGATGCGACGCACCTCTTCTTCACCATCTGGGCAGCGACCCAGACCTACGCCGACTTCGACGTCCAGGTGCGCGCCGTTCTCGGCCGTGCTCGCCTCAGTGCCCGCGACCATTCGCGCGCCGCCGAGCACGTGACGACGCTCGTGCTGCGCGGCTGCGGGCTGGCCTGAGCCATCGTGGCGCAGCCGGCGCACGACGCCTTCCTCTCGTACAGCCAGTCCGCCGACGGCCGCCTCGCCGCGGCGCTCGAGGTCGGCCTCGAGAAGCTCGCCAAGCCGCTCTTTCGCCTGCGCGCGATCGACGTGTTCCGCGACAGGACCGGCCTCTCGGCAAGCCCGGGTCTGTGGGCGAGCATCGCCGGCCATCTCGAGGCGAGCCGCTGGCTCGTCTTCTTCGCCTCGCCCGCGTCGGCGGCGTCGCCGTGGTGTGCGAAGGAGCTGCTGTGGTGGCTCGACCGGCACGGCAGCGAGCGGCTGCTGATCGTCCTCACCGAGGGCGCGCTCGTATGGAATGCGGGCGGCGGCGGCCCCGACGCGGCGCGCACCGACGCGCTGCCGGCCGCGGCGCTCGCCCGGCTGCCGGAGGAGCCGCTCTGGGTCGACCTGCGCTGGGCGCGCGGCGAGGAGCGCATCGCCCCGCGCGACCCGCGCCTGCGCCCCGCGCTGCTCGACCTCGCGGCGCCGATCCGCGGCATCGCGAAGGACGTGCTCGACGGCGAGGACGTGCGCCAGCAGCGGCGCACCCGCCGCATCGCCGTCGCTGCGGCCGCGGCGATCGTCGCCGGGGCCGGGGTCGCGACCTGGCAGGCGATCGAGGCCACGCGCCAGCGCGACGCGGCCGAGCGGCTGCGCGAGCTGGCGCTCGCGCGCCAGCTCGCAGCGCAGTCGGCGGCGTTGCTCGTCCGCAATCCCGTGCTCGCGCTCCAGCTTGCCGCGGAATCGCATGCCGTCGCGCCGACCATCGACGGCCGGAGCGCCCTGCTCGGCGCGGTGACGGCGCTTCCGCTCTCGCGTTTGCAGCAACACGAAGCTGCGTGGTGGTCGCTCGCGGTCGCGCCTCGCGGCGATGCGCTCCTGCTGGCGGACAGCCGCGGCGCGGTCTATCGCGGCCGTGTCGACGACGCATCGCTGCAGACGGTGACGGCGCCGGCCGCCGGCCTCGCGCTCTTTCGAGCCGTCGATGCGCTCGCGTTCTCCGCCGACGGCAAGCACTGGGCCGAGGCCGGGTCGAGCGGCGAGATCGCGGTGCACGCGGGCAGCGAGGTGAAGCGCTTCGCGAGCGGCGACAAGGTCGGCGAGATGAACCCGAGCCTGCGCGTGCTCGCGCTGGCGTTCGATCCGGGCGGGCAGCGCCTCGTTTCGGCGTCGTCGAGCGGCCGGCTGGTCGTCCACGACCTCATCGACGGGACGTCGCGCGTGGTCGCATCGGCCGACCTCGATCTCACCGCCGTCGCGTTCAGCCCGGACGGGCGATGGCTCGTCGCGGGTGGCGACCAGGGCTTCCTGAAGGCGTTCGCGGTCGATCCCGGTGCGACTCCGCCCGCGTTCGCCGGCACGGGCCGCAGCGCGGTCCAGTCGCTCGCGTTCGACGCGACCGGCCAGCGTCTGTTCGCGGCCTCGCGCACCGGCCGGATCGAGATGTTCGACAGCGCGGGCGGACAGCGCACTGCCGCGCTCGACGCGCCGCAGCACGGCGCGCTCGAGCGGATGGCTGTCTCGCCCGACGGTCGCTTCCTGGCGACAGGCCATGCGACCGGCGAAGTCGTGCTGTGGCTGCGCACGGCGGACGATGCCGGCTGGCCGTCGCGCACGCTCCTTCGCCACGCTGCGGCGGTGCGCGGCCTGGCGTTCGCGGCCGACGGCCGACGGCTGCTCTCGGCTGGCGCCGACGGGCGATTGTTCGTGTCGTTGCCGGTCGACCGCGGCCGCTGGACCGCGTCCGACGCGCCCGTGCCGGCTGCGTCGCCGTCGCCCTTGCTGTCGGCGTCGGCCGCGAGAGCCACGAGCCCCGACGGCCGCTGGATCGCCAAGGCGAGCGGCCCCGGCAGCGCGGAAGACGCGTTCCGCATCGACCTTGGCGGCCTGTCGTTGACGCGGACGGCCCGCCTCACGGTGCTGCGCGCGAGCGATGGCACGCCCGTCGCGGAGAACGCGGAGCTGCCGGTCGAGCCAGGCGAGCGCTCGGTCGGCGCGCCGATCTTCGCCGCCGATTCGCACACGATCGCGTTGCAGATCGCCGATCGCGTGTTGCTGTGGGACGTGGCGAGCGGGCGCGCGCTCGACGCGGCGATCCCGTTGCCGCCGGGCGGTACGCTCGCGGGCGCAGACGCGGCGCGTGCAGGCTGGCTCGCCCGTGTCGGCAACGCCGGCTACGCGTTCGACACGACGCCCGATGCCTGGCGCGACAGCGCCTGTCGGCTCGCCGGCGGGCCGATCCCGGCCGATCGCTGGACGCGCCATCTCGGCGACGGCCGTCCGTACATGCCGGCGTGCCGCTGACCGTCAGCGCACCGATTCGCTCAGGATGCAGTCGTCGCGCGAGGCGCGAAGTCGTCGTTCGCGAGCGGCACGAAGATCCAGAGCAGGACGTAGATCAGGAGGCCGCTGCCGCCGCAGAGCGCGAGCGCCGTGAAGACCACGCGCCAGACCCATGACGCCATCCCCGTCGCCCGGGCGATGCCGCCGCAGACGCCGCCGATCCAGCGATCGGCGCGGCTGCGCACGAGCGCGTTGACGCTGTCCAGCACGCGCGCTTCGGCGTTCGCGGCTGCGGCGCCGCTCAGCACGCGCGCCTTGGCGCGCGCGAACTCGTCGTCCGTGAGGACACCGCGCTGATGCAGTTCTCCGAGTCGACCCAGTTGATCGGCTTCCGACATGACGCTCTCCTTTGAATGCTGGCGCCATCGTCGCCGCGGGCGGCCGGACGCGCCAGCCGCGTGCGACGGGCTGCGCGCACGGGTGACCGGAACGCCGTCGCGACGGACGGGCGGGCACAGACTTCGCAAGGCAGGTCCCTACAATCGCGCCGCCCCGCCGACGCCGTCGGCCGCGTCGTCATCGATCGAAAGGTTCGCACCATGCCGCAGCGCTCCACGCCCCGTTTCGTGACCCTCGCCCTGGCGACGGCCGCGCTCGCTCTCTGCACCGCGCCGGCGCTCGCCGCCGACAAGGTGAAGATCGGCTTCGTCAGCACGCTCTCGGGCCCGTCGTCGGCCCTCGGCGTCGACATCCGCGACGGCTTCCTGCTCGCCGTCAAGCTGAACGGCGGCAAGCTCGGCGGCCTGCCGGCCGAGGTGATCGTCAGCGACGACCAGTTCAAGCCCGACGTCGCCAAGCAGCTGTTCGAGAAGGACATCAAGCGCGACAAGGTCGACTTCATGACCGGCGTCGTCTTCTCGAACATCATGCTTGCCGCCCTGCCCGAGGCGATCGACAGCAAGACGATCTACATCAGCCCGAACGCGGCGCCGTCGTCAATGGCCGGCAAGGACTGCAACCCGCTCTTCTTCGCCGTCTCGTGGCCGAACGACGCGTACCACGAGGCCGCCGGCCAGTACGCGAACACGCGCGGCCTGAAGAGCGTCTACCTCGTCGCGCCGAACTACCAGGCCGGCAAGGACTCGCTTGCCGGCTTCAAGCGCATGTTCAAGGGCCAGGTCGTCGGCGAGAACTACACCAAGCTCGGCCAGCTCGACTACGCAGCGGAGCTCGCCGAGATCCGCGCCGCCAAGCCGCAGGCGGTCTACATCTTCCTGCCCGGAGGCATGGGCATCAACTTCATCAAGCAGTACGTCGGCGCCGGCCTCGGCAAGGACACGACGCTGCTGCTGCCGGGCTTCTCGGCCGACCAGGACGTGATCAATCCGGTCGGCGGCGCGATGGCCGGCCTCTTCAACACCGCGCACTGGTCGCCCGACTTCACGAACGCGGCCAACGTCAGGTTCGTCGCCGAGTTCGAGAAGGAATACAAGCGCGTGCCGACGCTCTACGCGTCGCAGGGCTACGACGCGGCGCTGCTGATCGCCTCGGCCGTGCGCGACGTCAAGGGCAAGCTCGACGACCAGCCCGCCGTTCTCAAGGCGCTCAAGGCGGCGCGATTCGAATCGGTCCGCGGCCCGTTCAAGTTCAACACCAACCAGTTCCCGATCCAGAACTACTACGTGCGCACGATCGGCAACGACGGCAAGGGCGGCCTGGTCAACAAGTCGTTCAACGAGCCGATCCTGAAGAACCACGGCGACGCGTATGTCCAGACCTGCGCGATGAAGTGAAGGGCACAGACCCTCGCCCGCGAGAGCTGGAGGGAGCCTCGCGATGCCAGGCGTCCTGATCCTCGAGCAGGCGCTGAACGGCCTGCAGTTCGGGCTCATGCTGTTCCTGCTCGCCGCCGGCCTGACGCTGGTCTTCGGCGTCATGGACATGATCAATCTCGCGCACGGCTCGCTTTACATGGTGGGCGCCTTCATCGCCGCCTGGCTGGTCGCGCTCACCGGGTCGTTCGTGCTCGGCGTGCTCGGCGCGGTCGCCCTGACCGCTGCGTTCGGCATGGCGCTCGAGGCGGGTCTGCTGCGCACGCTCTACGCCCGCGACCACCTCTCGCAGGTGCTCGCGACCTTCGCGCTGATCCTGATCCTCAACGACGGCACGAAGATGGTCTTCGGCAACGACCTGCCGCTCTCCGCGCCGGCCGCACTCGCCGGCCCCGTCGAGCTGCTGCCGGGCCTGATGTATCCCGCGTACCGGCTGCTGATCCTCGGCGTCGGCCTCGTCCTCGCCGTGCTGCTCTGGCTGCTCGTGCAGAAGACGCGGATGGGCGCGCTCGTCCGCGCCGGCGCATCGAACCGCGAGATGGCGACGGCCATGGGCACGAACATCCCGCGCCTCTTCACGGCGGTGTTCGGCATCGGCGCGGCCCTGTGCGCCGTCGCCGGCGCGCTGCTCGGGCCGCTGCTCGCGGTGCAGGTCGGCATGGGCGAGAACATCCTCATCCTCGCCTTCGTCGTCATCGTCATCGGCGGCATCGGCTCGATCCGCGGCGCGCTCGTCGGCGCGATCCTCGTCGGCTGCATCGACACGCTCGGGCGAACGTTCCTGCAGCACGCGCTGCGCGAGCTGCTGCCGCCGCAGTGGGCGAGCGCCGCCGGTCCGGCGATCGCCTCGATCGCGGTCTACGTCTTCATGGCCGTGGTGCTGGCGATCAAGCCGCAGGGCCTGTTCCCGGCGCGCGGCTGATGCGCGCTGCGCTTCGCGCGCTGCCGATCGCGGTCGCCGGGCTCGCCGCGATCGCGCTGCCCTTCGTGCTGCGCTCGCTGGGCCTCGACTTCTACCTGAGCCTGGCCAGCCGCATCGTCGTCTTCGCGATCGCCGCGACCAGCCTCAACCTCGTCCTCGGCTACGGCGGTATGGTCTCGTTCGGCCATGCCGCGTTCGTCGGCGTCGGCGCCTACGTCACCGGCGTGATGATCAGCGAAGGCGTGCAGAGCGGCGTCGTGCATCTCGCTGCGACGGTCGCGATCACGGCGCTGGTCGCCCTCGTCATCGGGCTGGTCTCGCTGCGCACGCGCGGCGTCTACTTCATCATGATCACGCTGGCGTTCGCGCAGATGCTCTACTACCTCGCCAACTCGGTGAAGGGCTACGGCGGCGACGAAGGCCTGAACATCCGCGCCCGCTCGCTGTTCTCGCTCGGCGGCCGCGTGCTCGACCTCAAGGATCCGCTCGCGTTCTACTACGTCGCGCTCGCGGTCCTGGTGCTGACCCTCGTCGCCCTCGCCCTCTTCGTGCCCTCGCGCTTCGGCCGCGCCGTGCTGGCGCTGCGCGACGACGACGTGCGCGCCGAGGCGCTCGGCTTCCCCGTCTACCGCAGCAAGCTCGTCGTCTTCGTCGTCGCCGGCGCCCTCGGCGGCGTCGCCGGCGCGCTGAGCGTGAACCTGCAGGGCTACGTGAGCCCGAACGTGTTGCACTGGACGCAGTCGGGCACGCTGCTGGTGATGGTGATCCTCGGCGGCGTCGCGACCGTCTGGGGCGGCCTCGTCGGCGCGGCGGTGCTGCTGCTGCTGCAGGAAGTGCTCGGCGCGTACACCGAGCACTGGGAATTCTGGACCGGCTGGGTGCTGCTCGCCGTCGTCCTCTTCGCGCGGCAGGGGATCGTCGGCATCGCCAAGACGCTGGGTCAACGCAAGGGAGGCCCGCGATGACGCCGCCGTTGCTCGACGTCAGCGGCCTCGAGAAGCGCTTCGGCGCCCTCGTCGCGACCGACCGCGTCGACCTGCAGGTGCGGCGCGGCGAGGTCCACGCGCTGATCGGCCCGAACGGCGCCGGCAAGACGACCTTCGTGTCGCAGCTCGGCGGCCAGCTCGCGCCCGATCGGGGCAGGATCGTCTTCGACGGCGTCGACGTCACGTCGCTCGCGCCGCACCAGCGCGCGCGCCGCGGCCTCGTCCGCTCGTTCCAGATCACGCGGCTCTTCAAGAGCGCGAGCGTGCTCGACAACGTCGCGCTCGCGGTTCAGGCCGTCTCGGGCAGCAGCTTTCGCGCATGGCGGCCGATGCGCGCCGACGCGAAGGAGCTCGAGCGCGCCCGCGAGGTGCTCGCCGACATCGGCCTGGCCGCGAAGGCGACACACGCCATCGACCAGCTCTCGCACGGCGAGCGGCGCGCGCTCGAGGTCGGGATGGCGCTCGCCAGCCGACCGCTGCTGATGCTGCTCGACGAGCCGATGGCCGGCATGGGCGCCGACGAGTCTGCACGCATGGAGCGGCTCATCGACGTCGTCCGTGCGACCAGCACGGTGCTGCTCATCGAGCACGACGTCGACGCCGTCTTTCGCCTCGCCGACCGCGTCTCGGTGCTCGTCGGCGGACGCCTGATCGCGACCGGCGCGCCCGACGCGGTGCGCGCCGATGCGGCAGTCGTCGCCGCCTATCTCGGCGACGAGACCGCGTGATGGCCGGGCCGCTGCTCGAGGTTCGCGCCGTCCACGCCGGCTACGGACGGTCGGAGGTGCTGTTCGGCGTCGATCTCGCCGTCGCGCCCGGCGAGATCGTCGGCGTGCTCGGTCGCAACGGCATGGGCAAGACGACGCTGGTGCGCACGGTGATGGGCCTCATCGCGGCGAGCGCGGGCAGCGTCCGTTTCGCAGGTTGCGAGATCACGGGCTGGCCGGCAAACCGCGTCGCCCGCGCCGGCATCGCGCTCGTGCCGGAAGGCCGCCAGATCTTCCCCAACCTGAGCGTCGACGAGCACCTCACCGCCTTCCACCGCGCCTCGCCCGACGGCACCGGAACCTGGACACCGCGCCGCGTGCTCGAGCTCTTTCCGGCGCTCGCCGGACGGCGCGGGCACCTCGGCAACCAGCTCTCGGGCGGCGAGCAGCAGATGCTCGCCATCGGCCGCGCGATCGTCACGAACCCGACGCTGCTGATCCTCGACGAAGCGACCGAAGGCCTCGCGCCGCTGGTGCGCGAGGAGATCTGGCGCGCGCTCGCGCAACTGCGCGAGGCAGGCCTGGCGATGCTCGTGATCGACAAGTACGTGCGCCGTCTCGTCGCCATCGGCGACCACCACGTGATCGTCGAGAAGGGCCGCATCGCCTGGCGCGGCAGCTCGGCCGAGAGGGCCGCCGACCCTGCGCTCTGGCACCGCTACCTCGGCGCGTAGGTCGCAAGGGGGCGCGAACCCGGTGTCGTCAGTACAGGGTTGCCCTGCGTGGCCCGACCTCCGTCGGCTCAGCCGAGCCGCCAGGCGTAGGCCCAGGGCTGCGCGAACTGGGTGATGTGGAAGGCGGTGACGGTGATCTTCACCGTGCCGGCGGGAATGTTCTCCCACACCACCTGCTCGACGTTGTTGACGCGGTCGAAGCCCTTGCCCGTGCCCATGTTGCCGTGGCGTTCCACACCGTTCGACGCCCTGACGATCAGGTCGAGGTCGTTCTGCAGCTTGGCGCCGGGCGGGTCGGACCAGACGAGCGTCACCTTCAGCGTGTAGCCGGCGGCAGCCGTGTGCGCGCCGGTCGAGCGCTTCTTCGGCGGGATGGTGATCGTCACCGTGCTGCTCTGCCCCTGCTTCAGCGGACCGCCCTCGCCGAAGCCGCCGTTCGGATTCGCGCCCGGCAGGATGATCGAGCCTGCGAGATTGACGCGGCCCCAACCCGACGACGTGTTGGGCGACGCGCCCGCCTCGCTCGGGCTGTACTGGCCCGGCACCGTGACGGCGCCGTTGATGAGGATCGCCTTGACGACCGCCGCGCTCGGCGTCGGCATGCCGTTCTTGACCAGCGTCTCGCGCACGACGGCGACGCATCCGGCAACCAGAGGCGTCGCCATGCTCGTGCCGCCGTCGAAGAAGAACGCCGGATCGCTCGACACGCCGTAGTCGGTCGATGCGGTGACGAGCGCGCGCGATCGCGTCGACAGGATGCACGTCCCTGGCGCGACGACGTCGGGCTTGATGCGCCCTTCCCTGGTCGGCCCGCGGCTGCTGAACGCGACCATGCCGTCGGCGTTGCTGGCGATGCGGTCGTCGTGCAGCGGGTTGGTCGGATAGTCGGACGGCCAGTACGCGCCATAGGTCGCGCTGAAGCGCGGCCGAAGGTTTTCCGACGCGCCCACCGTGATGCAGTTCTTCGCCGATGCCTCGCCCGCGACGGAGCCGGGATCGACGACGCCGTTGCTGTTGCCATCGGTCCCGTCGTTGCCGGCGGCGAAGCAGATGACGCAGTCGGGGTGGTTCCAGACGAAGTCGTCGATCTCGTTCGAGCTCGGCGAGTACGGCCCCGGACCCGAGCCCCACGAGTTGGTGTGGATGCGCGCCTTGTTGGTGTCGTAGGGCGGCCGGAAGAGATCGTGCAGGTCGTTCGGGATGCCGCCGAGGCCGCCGCCCGAGTCGAGCAGCGACTGCGTGATCAGCCTGGCCTTGGGCGCGGTGCCCTGGATCTTGCCGCCCATCGACGGCGAGTTGCCGTCGCCGAGCACGGAGCCGGCGACGTGCGTGCCGTGTCCGTCGGGATCGTCCGAGGTCGGCCGGCCGAGCGCGACGAGCTTGGCGACGCGGCCGGTGAACGCCGGATGGACGTTGGTCGTCGAGCCCTTGTCGAAGCCGGTGTCGTTGACGACGACGATCTGGCCCGCACCCTGGTAGGCCGTGCCGTTGATGAGCACGTCGGCGTTGAGGATCGGCCGAGCGACGTTGTTGTAGAGCCTGAACACCGGCGCCGGCGCGAGGTAGCGGACCTCGTCGATGGCGGCGATGTCGTCGAGGTAGCGGTCCTGCACGCGCATGCGGACCTTGTTCTTGCTCATCTCGAGGTCGTCGGGGCTGACGCGCGCCGCCGCCGCGATCTTCCTGCGCATCGCCGGCTTGCTCGGATCCACACCCTTGTGGAAGACGACGTCGACCTTGTGGAAGGCGCGCGAGGTGGAGGGCGACGGCGCGACGCCGCCGATCGTCGCCGAGCGCGCCGTCGCCGCCGGTGCGCGCACCGTCGGCGGAATCTTGAAGGCGTCGTCGTAGACGCCGGCCCAGGCCACGAAGGGCAGCGCCCGCACCTTCGCGAGCCCGGTCTCCTTGAAGCCGCACAGGTAGGTGTTGTCGGAGACGTACTCCTGGACGACAGCGCCCGCCTTCTTCAGCCGCGCCATCTGCTCGGCCGTCAGCTGCTCGGTCGACTGGACCAGGATGTAGTCGGACTTCGCGGCGCTCGCCGTGCCGATGGCTGCCGCGCGCGGCGCCGGCGACGCCGGGTCGAGCGAGACGCCGTTGATGGTGATTCTCAGCATGTCATGGTCTCCTGCGTGACGGATGAAGCGTCCGCGAAGGATTCCGGCGATCGCGCGGACGACGATGCGAACGAGGTCGCGACTCTAGGCGCGCGGCCAGCGCCGCACATCCCCAAGAGTGTGGCCGGGGCCGGAACCGGGATGATGCCGAATCGACCTGCCGGGCGCTAGCCCGACGCGCCGGCGGCGACGACGATGCCGTCGTGGCGCGCGCGCACCGCGGCGATCGCGGTGTCGTAGGCAGCGCCGGCGTCGTCGAGCCGCGTCACGGTCATGTTCAGGTCCTGGAGGTGTCCGTTCTGCAGGCCGTAGACCCAGCCGTGCACGACGAGCTCCTGGCCGCGCTGCCACGCCTCCTGCACCACCGTGGTCTGGCAGACGTTGAGCGCCTGCTCGACGACGTTGAGTTCGCACAGTGCGTCGACGCGAAGCGACGCCGGCAGCGTCTCGAGCCAGGCCGCGTGCCGGTTGCGGACGTCCTGGACGTGCCGGATCCAGTTGTCGGCGAGGCCGATGCGCCGGTTCTCGAGCGCCGCGACGACGCCGCTGCAGCCGGAATGTCCGACGACGATGATGTGCTTGACCTTCAGCACGTCGGTCGCGAACTGGATCACCGACAGGCAGTTGAGGTCGGAGTGAACGACGACGTTCGCGACGTTGCGATGGACGAAGAGCTCGCCCGGCGCGAGGTCGACGAGGTCGTTCGCCGGCACGCGGCTGTCGGCACAGCCGATCCAGAGGTATTGCGGCGCCTGCTGCTGCAGCAGGCCGGTGAAGAAGCCGGGCCGCGCGACCTCCATCTTCTTCGCCCAGCGGCGGTTGCTGTCCAGCAGCTCCTGGAGATCGGTCATGGACATGGGCGGGGCCGGACGCAAGCACCGCGCTGGGAGTGCGCGATCAGACGTGGTCGAGTTTACGGGTGTACGCGAGAAGCCGCCCCTTGTAGGCCGGCGACGAGGCGGTCGCCGCCGCGTCGAGTCGCTCCTCGGTCAGGTCGAAGCCGGCGTCGGCCATGCGCCGGTTGAAGGCCGGCCGATTGCCACGGTCCGGATCGACGATCCACACCTCGCACTCAGGCTTCGCATGACGGTCGACGAACCGGGCCAGGTCGCCCTCCACATCCCTCTCGTACAGCAGGTCGCTGCCGATGATCAGGTCGTAGCGGTCCGCGGCGGCGGCATCGGGCTCGGCCGCGCTCGCGACGGACCAGTCGCCGTGCAGGTACTTCATCGGCCCGAGGCCGTTCAGGACCAGGTTCTCGCGCAGAAAGAGCGCGGTCAGCGGATGGCGATCGCTCGCCGTGACGTCGGCGCCGGCGCGGTGGCCGACGAG
>JBBRZP010000126.1:0-11650 GCA_038236565.1 Burkholderiales bacterium
CGCGAACACGAGCTGCACGTTGACGCCCGAGGCGTCGAGCATGGCGCGGTCGTCGACGCCGGCGCGGATCATCATGCCGACGCGGGTCTTGGCGAGGAAGCTCCACAGGCCGACGCCGATGACGATCGCCGCCAGCAGCACGGCGATCCGGTAGGTCGGGAACTTGTCGACCACCGGCAGCACGGTCGACCCGTAGATCCACGCCGGCGGATCGAAGGTGTAGATCTCGCCGCCGAAGCCCCAGAGCATCAGGTCGGCGAAGACGATCGACAGGCCGATCGTGACCAGCGTCTGGCGCAGGTCCTGGCCCTCCATGAAGCGGAAGATGAGCACCTGCATGAGGAGCCCGAGCACGGCCGCGGAGAGAAAGCCGGCGGCGACCGCGAGCAGCCACGAGCCGGTGTGCTCGCCGACGACCCAGCCGACGTAGGCGCCGAGCAGATAGAGCGAGCCGTGCGCGAGGTTGACGTTTCGCATCAGGCCGAAGACGAGCGTGAAGCCGCTCGCGACCAAGAAGTAGAGCGAGGCGAGCGTCAGCCCGTTGAGCAGCGTCTTGAAGAACAGCGGCGCGTTGTCCGGGATGGCCCAGGCGGCGAAGACCACGACGGGTCCGCCGAAGAGGAGCCAGAGGCCCGCCTGCTTCCTCGTCATGCCGCGCGGTTCCAGGCTCGTTGCGAGGCGATGTCGGGGCGCTTGGCGAAGACGCCGTCCTTCATGACCGCCAGCATCCGCTTCGGGTCGCGCAGGATGGAGAGGTTGGCGAGCGGGTCGCCGTCGACGAGGAGGAGGTCGGCGAGGTAGCCGTCCTTGACGACGCCGAGCTCGCCCGGCTTCATCATGATCTGGCCGCCGTAGAGCGTGGTCGAGCGGATCGCCTCCATCGGCGTGAAGCCGAGGTACTTGACGAAGAACTCGAGGTCGCGCGCGTTCTGGCAGTGCGGCGTGAAGGCGAAGCCGTAGTCGCCGCCCGGCAGAACGCGGATGCCGCGCCTGTGCATCTTCGAGAGCGACTCGATCGCCGCGTCCCACTCGATCTGGTAGCCCATCTCGGTGGCCATCGCGTTCGTGATGCCGTAGGCCTCGGCCTCGTGCAGCATGGCGTAGAGGATGGCGATGCCGGGCGCGACGAAGACGCGGTCCTTCGCGGCCTCGAGCATGTCGAGCGCCTCGTCGTCGACGAAGCTCGCGTGGTAGATCAGGTCGATGCCGTGGCGCAGCGCCTGCTTGACGCTGTCGGACGAGCGCGCGTGGGCGATGCCGCGCTTGCCGCGGATGCGCACCTCGCGCATGGCCGCCTCGACCTCCTCGTCCATCATCCACGTCGTCTCGGACGGCGACTGCGGCGTGAAGTTGTCGCCCGACAGGTTGATCTTGATCGAGTCGACGCCGTACTTGAGGAACAGGCGCACCGCCTTCCGCATCTCCTCGGGCCCGGAGATGTTCACGCCGAAGCTGAACTCGGGGAAGGGCAGGTGCGGCAGCGTCTCGTCGCCGAGGCCGCCGACGACGGTGATTTCCTGGCTCGCGGCGAGGTAGCGCGGACCCGGGATCTGGCCGTCGTTGATGGCGTTGCGGATGACCACGTCGAGGCGCGGCTTGGCGCAGGCCGCGCCCACGCACGAGGTGAAGCCGGCCTCCAGGTAGCGCTTGGCGACCTTCGCGCACCAGAGCACGTGCTCCTCGAGCGGCATGGTCTGGATCGCCGACAGCGTCGCCGCATCGTTCCACGAGAAATGAGTGTGCGCCTCGCACATGCCGGGCATCAGCGTCGCGCCCGCGCCGTCGATGACCATGGCGTTGCCGGGCGCGATCGGCGCGGTGCTGCGGCCGACCTGGCGGATCCGGTTGCCCTGCACGAGGACGCTGCCGCTGTAGGGCAGCGTTCCGGTGCCGTCGAGGATTCGAACGTTGGTGAAGACGACGTCGGCCATTGCGTTCTCCTCGGGTTCAGGCGGCCCAGCGCGTCGGCGTGCCGAAGCCCGCGCGCGCGTCGCGCACCGGCGGCGCGCGATGGAACTCGCCGTCCTTCATCACCGCCATGATCCGCGCCTTGTCCTGCAGCACGGTGATGTCGGCGAGCGGGTCGCCGTCGACGAGCAGGATGTCGGCGAGGTAGCCCTCGCGGATGTAGCCGAGCACCTTGCCCATGCGCATCATCGGCCCGCCCCAGGCGGTGGCCGACAGGAGCGCCTCCATCGTGCTCATGCCGACGTACTTGACGAAGTACTCGAGGTCCTTGGCGTTGGTGCCGTGCGGCGTCCAGGCGAAGCCGTAGTCGCCGCCGGGCAGGATGCGGATGCCGCGCTTCCTCATCGCCCGCATGCTCTCGATCGCCGCCTCGAGCTCGCGGTGGTAGCCCATCTTCTTCGTCACCTCGGGCGTGAGGCCCCATTCGCTCGCGTGGTGGCTGGTGTTGATGAGCCAGGCCAGGCCGGGGGCAACGAAGTGCTCGGTCTTCTTCGCCTCGAGCATGTCGAGCGCCTCGGTGTCGGTGAAGCTCGCGTGATAGATCACCTCGATGCCCTGCGTCACGCATTGCTTGATCGCCCAGGTCGAGCGGGCGTGCGCCGCGACCCGCTTGCCCCAGGCCTTGGCCTCCTGCACGCACACCGAAACTTCCTCTTCGGTGAACTGGCTCATCTCGCCGGCCATGCCGGTGATCGACTCGCCCGAGAGATTGATCTTCACCGAGTCGACACCGTACTTGGCGAACATGCGCACGCAGCGCCGCATCTCCTCGGCGCCGCTGACGATCGCGCCGAATGCGAACTCGGGCTGCGGCAGGTGCGGCTGCGTCGTGTCACCGAGGCCGCCCGGCACCGTGATCTCCTGGCTCGCGGCGAGGTAGCGCGGGCCGACGATGGTGCCGTCGTTGATCGCGTTCCTGATGACGACGTCGAGGCGCGGCTTCGCGGCGGCCGCGCCGACGCAGCTGGTCCAGCCCATGTCGAGGTAGCGCTCCGCGACCTGTGCGCACCAGAGGATGTGCTCCTCCGGCGGCATGCGCTGGATCGCGTCGAGCGAGGGCTGGTCGTTCCACGAGAAATGGGTGTGCGCCTCGACCATGCCGGGCATGAGGAAGGCGCCGGCGCCGTCGATCACCTGCGCGCCCGCGACCGGGGCCGAGCGCACGCCGTAGCCGGTCTTGACGACGCGCGAGATCCGGTTGCCCTGGACCAGGACGTCACCGGTGAACGGCGCCTCGCCGCCGCCGTCGAAGATGCGCACGTTGGTGAACAGGACGTCGCTCATCGCGGCCCCTTTCGGCGCTGCGCGCCTGTCCCCCCGAGGGGGAGTGAGCCCACTTTCGGGCGGCCGGGCAGTGGGCTCATGGTCAGCTCCTTGCGTTCGCCAAGAGGAAGTCGCGCAGCTCGCGTTGGCAGTCGTCGGCCCGTTCGACCGGCGTCCAGTGGCCGCATCTCGGCAGGACGACGACCCGCGTGCTGCGGGCGCGGTGAAGCCTTTCGGCCATCGTGCGCACGGCTTGCGGCGGCGCGACGCCGTCCTCGTCGCCGGTGACGAGCAGCACCGGCGCTTCGATGGTCTCGACGGCGGCTGCCTGCGCCCCCGCGAGCGCCTCGCAGCTGCGCGCATAGGCCTCGCCGTCCTGGCGCATCAGGCTCTCGCGCACGAAGGCGACGGCGAGCGGCTGGCGCGCGCGCGTGTCGGCCGAGAGCGCGGCGTTGAGGAGGCTCTCGGTGATCTCCTGCATCGCCTCGGCGCCGCCCCGCGCCTTCGCGGCGCGCGCCTTCATCGCCGTGCGCGCGGCGTCGGGCGGCGCGATCAGCGGGCCGAAGAGGGCGACACTCGCCACCCGCTTCGGATGCGCCGCCGCGATGTGCTGGCAGACGATCGTGCCCATCGAGTGGCCGAGCCAGTGCGCGCGGCCGATGTCGAGGCGCTCGCACACGGCGAGCAGCGCATCGACGTAGCGCTCGATCGAGAGCTCGCCCTCGGCCCGCTGGGACCGGCCGCTGCCTGGCAGGTCGACACGAACCACGCGATGCCGCGCCAATGCCGGCATCAGCGGGGTCCACGAGTTCGAGCTGCCGCCGAGGCCGTGGACGCAGACGACCGCCGGGCCTTCGCCTTCGTCTTCCACCGCGACGCGGTCGATCGTCCGGAACGCCATCGTCTCAGCCCTGCTCGAACCGGTTTTCGATCACGCCGATGCCGTCGATCTCGACGCGGACCACGTCGCCGTGCCTCAGCCACTGCGGCGGCTTCTGCCCCATGCCGACGCCGGCAGGCGTGCCCGTGGCGATCACGTCGCCAGGGAAAAGCGTGATGCCGCGCGAGCAGGTCTCGATCAGCGACGCGATGTCGTGGATCAGGTCCTTGGTCGAGCCGTCCTGGCGCAGCGCGCCGTTGACCCAGCCGCGCACGCGCGTCGCGCGGCCGTCGAGCTCGTCGGCGGTGACGATCCACGGCCCCATCGGGCAGAAGGTATCGAAGCTCTTGCCGAGGTCCCACTGCTGGTGGCGCATCTGCACGTCGCGCGCCGTGACGTCGTTGACGATCGTGTAGCCGAAGACGTGGTCCATCGCCCGCGAACGCGCGATGTCGCGGCCGCCGCGGCCGATCACGACGGCGAGCTCGGATTCGTAGTCGATCTGCGCGGACGCCTTCGGGTCGGGCAGGCGGACGACGTCGCGCGGGCCGACGACGCATTCGCCGAGCTTGCCGAACACGATCGGCCAGGCGTCGCGCTCGGGCATGCTCTCGCGGAACACGGTGGTCGCCAGTTCGGCGGCGTGAGCGTGATAGTTGCGGCCGACGCAGAAGAGGCTGCGCAGCGGACGCGGCAACGGCGCGCGCAGGGTGATCGCCTCGACCGGCAACCGGGCCGCGGAAGGGGGCGGAGGAGCCTCTCCGGCGGCCAGGGCCGCGATCAGCGGGAGCACGCCGCGCGATGCGTCGCCGGCGGCGAGCGGGGTCGCCTCACGCCCGTCGGCCGAGATCGTGCCGACGTGATCGCGACCACCCCACTGCCAGCTGGCCCATCGCATTCAGCTCGTCTCCATCGTGCGTCAAGGTTCATCCGGGGTGAGCCACCGCCTCGAATCAAGTGCTCGTTCCGATTCGAGAAATAGAGTCGTGAGACTTGTGTCTCAAATCGGGATCGGTGCATCATACGTGCGGCGCTTCGACCCGCACAAGGCAACCCGAGACCTCTTTTCTCCGTGCAAACCCCATGGCGCGACTGAAGCACAAGCTGAGCGAGCCGCCCGTGCCTCCCGTGCGCGGCGTCAAGGCGGCGACCTTTCGCCTGCTGCTCGACACGGCGATGAACATCATCCAGAGGAGCGGGCACATTCCTTCGGTCGCCGAGGTGGCAGTCCGCTCGAAAGTGTCGCGCGCGACCGCCTACCGCTACTTCCCGAGCCGCAGCGCGCTCGTCACCGCCGTCATCGACAGCTCGCTCGGCCCGGTGCGCATGCTCGCGTCGGACAACCCGAGCGGGCGCGAGCGCGTCCACGAGCTGTTCCTGCAGACCTTTCCGCGCTTCAAGGAGTTCGAGCCGCAGCTGCGTGCCGCGGCTCAGCTCTCGCTCGAGCAGTGGGCGCTCGAACGTGCGGGGCTGCTCGAGGAGGAGCCTTACCGGCGCGGCCACCGCGTGCGCATCCTGCAGCACGCGATCGCGCCGCTCGCGCCGTCGCTGCGACCGGCCGTTCGCGATCGGCTTCATCGCGCGCTCTCGGTCGTCTACGGCATCGAGCCGTACGTGATCCTGAAGGACATCTGGGGGCTGCCCGATCGCGACGTCGAGCGCACGGCGCTGTGGATGGCCGACGCGCTGATCGATGCGGCGCTGCGCGACTGCGGCGTCGATCCCGAGCCGCGCGTGCCCAAGCGCCAGCGCGCGCGGCCGGCGTCGCGCAAGCTCGCGCCTGTCATCAAGCTCCGCCCGGTGTGACCCCGCCAGCAAGACGGCCGTCGCCGGAGTGGTTCGACGCGCAATACAACAGCCGGGCGCGGATCGCCGAGCACCCGGCGATCCTGGCCCACTGGGCTTCGGCTTCGGCGCGAGCGCTCGAGCGTCACGCCGACATGGTCGAGCGCGCCTATGGCGACGGTCCGCGCGAGCGGCTCGACGTGTTCCCGCCGACGCATCCCGATGCGCCGGTGCTGGTCTACATCCACGGCGGCTATTGGCGCGCCCTCGGCAAGCGCGACCATAGCTTCGTCGCGCCGCCGTTCGTCGACGCGGGTGCGATGGTCGTCGCGCCGGACTACGCGCTTTGCCCGGAGGTGACGATCGAGCAGATCGTCTTGCAGATGGTGCAGGTTCTGGCGTGGGTGCACCGGCACGCCCGCGACTTCGGTGGCGACCCTTCGCGCATCGTCGTCGCCGGTCATTCGGCCGGAGGCCATCTGGCGACGATGCTGCTCGCCTGCGACTGGGCCTCGGTCGCTCCAGGGCTGCCGGCCGATCTCGTCAAGTCCGTCGTGTCCATCTCGGGCCTCTACGACCTGGAGCCGATGCGGCACACGCCGTTTCTCGCTCCCGACCTTCGCTTGACGCGGGCCTCTGCACGACGGTTGAGTCCGGCCTTCCTGCCGGCGCCAAACGGTTCTCTCGTCACCGTCGTCGGAGCCGACGAGAGCGAAGAGTTCCACCGCCAGGCCGCGCTCATCGCGTCGCGCTGGGGGGATCGAGTGGTCACAGCGTTGTCGGTGCCGGGCCGCAACCACATGGACGTCCTGCACGAGCTTGCCGAGCCGACGTCGACGGTTCATGCGAACGCGCTGGAGTCGCTCGGACTCGGTCCGGGACAGGAAAAGGCCTGGAGCGATGACTCCCTGGGCGCCATCCAGACCACCTCTCGTTCCTGCACTGGAGGTGTGCCACCACCCATGCCGATCTGAGCGCATTCACGACCCCACGTTCTAGACCGTGCTGGAGGTGCAGACCTTCTATCTCTGGGAACCAGCTCGGCCCACGAGAGCGCCAGTGCGGCGGATCCGCGGATCGCGCCCCGATTGCCCGTACGATGAGGCGGCTCGCGAGCATCCCGGAGCTGCTCTTCGTCCACTGCCGCGCATCCATCGTGTCCGTCGCCCCACCCCCCGTCCAACAGCCAACCATCCGAACGCTGCTGCTGTGCGATCTGGTCTCCAGCACTCGGCTGGTCGAGAAACTGGGCGACGTGGCCGCAGCCGACTTGCTGGCGCGGCACGACCGCCTCGCACGTGACCTGCTGGCCGTGCACAACGGTCGCGAGATCGACAAGAGCGACGGGTTCCTGCTGCTGTTCGAGCGTCCGGTGGAGGCGATGCGTTTCGCGCTGTCTTACCAGGCGCAGTTGGGCGCTCTCGGCGTCGAGGTACACGCCGAAATCACCGCGCGAGTGGGCATTCATCTTGGCGAGGTGGTGCTGCGCGAGAACGCGTCGGCCGACGTGGCCCGCGGCGCCAAGCCGCTGGAAGTGGAGGGGCTGGCCAAGGCAGTGGCCGCGCGGGTGATGTCACTGGCCGGTCAGGGTCGTATCCTGCTCACCCGCACGGCATACGACCTCGCGCGCCGCGCCGTCGTGAGCAGCACCGACGAAGCGCCGCTGCGCTGGGCCGTGCATGGCCCTTACCGCATGGCGGGTGTGGAGGACCCGGTGGAAGTCTGCGAGGTGGCCGCAGCGGGCGCCGAGTTGTTCACGCCGCCACCCAGCTCGGAGAAGGCCGAGCGCGTCGCCCAGGCGGAGGCGCCGCCGCACGCGACGGAGCCGGCAGTCATCGAGCCGCTGCTGGCCGTGCTGGCCTTCGACAATCTCTCCAATGACCCTGAGATGCAGTTCTTCTCCGACGGCGTGAGCGAAGAGATCATCCAGCGCCTCACGCGCGGCGCGCGACTCAAGGTGATCGGCCGCACGTCGAGCTTCCAGTTCCGCGGCGAGCGCAAGGCCGAGGCGGCGCAGGCGCTGCGCTGCTCGCACCTCCTCGACGGCTCGATCCGCCGTGCCGCGGCACGTGTGCGCGTGAGTGCGCACCTGATGGAAGCCGACTCGCATACCACGCTGTGGTCCGAGCGCTATGACCGCGGCCTGGAAGACGTCTTCGCCATGCAGGACGAGATCTCCGAGAGCATCGCGCATGCGCTGGACCAGGCCTTCTCGCGCGGACCGGCAACCTCCGTGGACCCGGCCGTGTACGACCTGTATCTGCGCACTAATCCCAACAGCTATGCCCCCGACGAACTGCGCGGTCACATCGGCGCGCTGGAACTGGTGACCCAGCGCGCGCCGCAGTTCGCTGCAGCCTGGGGGCGGCTGGCGTATCTGCGCGCTTTTCTACGCTTCTACCAGCCATTCGCCGAACGCTCCACCAGCGCCGCACGGGTGAGTCGGGACGCCGAGCGGGCATTGGCGCTTGATGCGCAGAACCTCGACGCGATGGCCGCCCAGTACTTCGTGATCGCGCCATTCGGCAGCTTCCTGGAGGCCTCTGCCGCGCTCGAGCGCCTGCGCCAGACACCCGGGACGGGTGACGGCCGCCGCTACATCGGCTGGGCGCTGCGCCACTTCGGCTGGATGCGCGAGGCGCTGGCAGTCACCGAGCGGGCCTACCGGCTCGATGCGCTGGACCCGATGTCGGCCAACCTGGTGGCGCTCGCGCGCATGGCCGCCGGCCACATCGCAGAGGCCATTCCGGTGTTCGAGGAACTCGTCGAACGCATGCCGACGATGAGCTTCCCGGTGTCTAGCCTGCTGCGGGCGTACGCCTTCCAGCACGACTGGTCCTTGGTGGACCGCTTGCTTGCGCTCGCCGAGCGACGCCAGCTGCGCGAATTCCAGGACGGTCTGCCCTTCATTCGCGCCAAGCGAGATCCGTCCGCCGCGCACATCGGCGACTGGCGCGAAGGCCTGGAGGCCCACGTGCGCAAGACCGGCTGGGTCGACGCGGCGCGCCTCGTGTACGCGGCCCATCTGGGCCTGGTGAATGAGGCCTACGCCGCCGCCGACGCCGCGCGCCTCGGCCCGGCCGGGAACCACGACGACATCATGGGTCCCGACGGATACCGCACCGCCCTGCTGTTCCAGGCCAGCATGCCAGAGCTGCGCAACGACCTACGTTTTCCACGCCTGTGCGCCCGGCTCGGGCTCGTGGCGTTCTGGCTCGCCAGCGACAAATGGCCCGACTGTGCCGACGAGGTGCCATACGACTTCCGTGCCGCCTGCGCGGCGGCGCGGCAGGTGCCGACGGAAGCATTCGGGTTCTGATCCTCCGCGCTGCGGCGCCTCAGACGCGAACGAATTCCTCGCCCGTGTGCGCGGCGGTGATCCCATCCAGCGCGGCGTTCACCGCCATCCACCTCTTCAGCGCCTTCATGCGCGCGAGCCAGCCCTGCACGTGGGGGTAGGCCAGAAAGTCGCAGCCGATCACCGCGCCCATCGTGAGCAGCCCGGCACCGAAGTGGTCGGCGATCGTGATCGCGTCGCCGCACACGTAGGTGCGCCCCGGCCCGAGGATGTGATCGTTCAGCACCTGCAGCCACACCTTGGAGCGCTCGTGGCCCCACTGCACGGCGCCGGCCTGCGCCTCTTCGCCACGACGCTTGGGATGGGGCAGCAGTTGCGCAAACACCGGGCCGAAGCAGTGGTTGCGGCTCAGTTGCGAACCAGTCCATGCGCTCGTTCACGCGGGCAGCGCTGCTGCAAAGCATTCGGATACGGCGGCGAATCGATCTTGTCGGCCAGACACTTCAGGATCGCCGAGCTCTCGGTGAGGCGGAGATCACCGTCCTCCAGCGGTGGTCGACGAAACACGTGCCCGCTCGTCCCGTGCTGTTGTCGATGACTCGACCGTCTGCTCGAAGTGATGGACGTTGTTGTTCGGATAGCGCACCACGGCAAGTGCGTCGTCTTCGGTCCACGCGAGACGCTGGCGGCTTGCCAGCGCCGCACCTCGGCCTTGAGACTCGGCCAATCGGCGGCCGACCTGCCGGCGCGCCAGACTCACTCGGCTCGGCGCACGCCACGCCGCGCAGGGTGCGCTCGCCCATGCTGGTCTTGGCGTTCTGGTTGGTGACCGGGCTTTCAAATCGAAGTGCCCGTCGCACCCGGGTGACAGCACGGCTCGCCCCGGATGGACTCGGCCCGGAGTCGACTTGAGTTGCCGCAAGTGCGCGCGCCGGCTTGCGGCTATAAGAGGACAGGCAGAGTTCAAGGAGTCTTCATGTCCCGCCGAGGCCTCTACGTCGTTCCCACCCGCGACTGGTACATCGAACGCACGGTCTGGCTCATTGCCGGCATCGTGCTGCTGACTGCGACCGTTCTGGCTGCTCTGATCGACCCGCTCTGGATCCTGCTCGTCGTCGCGACGGCGCTTTCGTCGATTGCGGTGTCGCTCACCGGCTTCTGCATCGTCGGCAACGTCCTGGCGCGGCTCGGCTTCATGCCCAGGCTCGCGCGCCCGGGCTGGAAGCCCGGCCAGTGGTACTTCCTGCAAACCGACCGCTGGTACCTCGAACGACGAATCTATCTCGCCGTCGGCATCAACCTGACGCTCGCTTCGATCCTGTCGCTGCTGCACAGCCCGTGGTGGCTTGCTTTCACGGGCTTCGTCGGCGTGGCGATGGTCTGGTTCGCTGCGACCGGCTTCTGCATCATGGCCAACGGCCTCTACTGGCTCGGCGCCGAACCCCGGCTCGTGCCGGACCGGTTCGCCAAGCCCGGCGGCACGCCGGTCGGCGAGCGGCAGACCGCTGCCTAGGAACCGCACTGGCGGCTCCTTGGAATGCACCGGCGCTAGGCGGCGCCCGCGTTCCCGCGCATCCAGATGGCATCCTCCAGCTCGAGCTCCTCGAGCCTGTTCTCGATCGCGTAGATCTCGCCCTCGAGCTCCGGCAGCATCACGTCCTGCAGCGCACGCGCGCGGCGCACCGAGCGCTGGTATTCGAACGACAGCCGCTCGAGGTTGCCGGATACGGCGGCGAGCTCGGCGGCCGCCGCCAGCATGTCGGCGAACGCCCGCCGGCAGGTCTCGGCCTCGGGCGATCGTTCGACCGACGGCGGCGCCGCCGTCGGTCGTGCGTCGAGCTCGGCATCCTGCAGGCGAACGCCCATGAGGCCGCGCCGCCGCGACGCGACGCGCGCGTCGCCGAGGTCGTCGGCCGGATAGACCTGCAAGGCTTCCAGGCCGTGCCGTGCCGTCGCCGCCTGCAGGGCGGCCATCGCCGCGTCGTGCAGCGCCAGCATGTCGCGTTGCAGGACGGCGAAGCGAGCCAGCTCGCGCAGGATCTCGCCGGCCAGCAGAAGGCATTTCTCGTCGAGAAAGACGTAGCCCTCGTGCATCGCCCGGCGCTCGTCCTTCATCTCGAGGACGGCGCTGCGGGTCGGGTTGACGTCGCTCACGACGGTGCGGCGGCCAGCGGCGCGACGTTGGCAGCGATCTGCGCATCGGAAAGGCGCGTCAGCTCGCCCGGCGGCAGGCCGGCGAGCAGCGACCAGCCGAGCGCCATGCTCTGCTCGAGCGTGCGCGGCTCGGTCTGGCTGACGAGCCGCTGCTCGAAGTCTGTGCCGAAGCGCAGGTAGCGGCGATCGGTCTCGGCGAGGCCTTCCTCGCCGACGACGCTGGCCAGCACGCGCGCCTGCGCCGCACGCGCGTACGCGGCGTAGAGCTGGCTCGCAAGCGCCGGGTGGTCAGGGTGCGTGTA
>JBBRZP010000127.1:0-11392 GCA_038236565.1 Burkholderiales bacterium
CAGGCCGCCGAGGAGCGAGAACTTGTTCGCCGACGACCAACCGGCGAGCATCGTGCCGATGATCGTCAGGCCGCTGAAGGCGAAGACGACCAGCAGCCCGGCGTCGAGGCGCGCGATCTGCATCGGATACGTGCGGCCGTCGAACCAGCCGGCCAGCGGCGGGAAGATGCGGCCAGGGTCGATGACGCCGCCGAACGGAACCACGGCGAAGACCAGCAACACCGGCGTGAAGACGACCCAGGGCGCGATCGCGTAGGCGAGCTGGTCGTAGGTGCGCGGCTTGAAGTTTTCCTTCAGCAGCATCTTCACGCCGTCGGCGATGCCGTGGAAGAGGCCCCACCAGACCAGCTTGACCTGCGTGAACGGGATGCGGATGTAGGCGCGGTTGGCGCCGATGCGGTCCGACATCACCGCCGCCTGCTTGCGCTCGACCCAGGTGAGCACGGTGCCGAAGGTGATCAGCATCGCCATCGCGTAGACGATGAAGGCGAGCGAGACGACGAGGTCCTGCGTCATGACACGGCCACCTGCGGCGAGAGGGCCAGCGCGGTGAAGAGCGCCTGAGCGTCGGCGACGCCCGCCGGTTTGGCGAAGCACTTCTCGAACCGGCTGACGACGCCGGCGAAGTTCGTGTAGTGGCCGGCGCGCTCGGTCTGCACGCTGATCGGCAGGAAGACGTCGGCCGCGCCGTGCTGCGACTCGCGCCACGAATCGAGCTGAACCACCTTCGCTGCGGCGGGCAGCTGCGTGAAGTCGCAGCCTTCTCCCCAGACGACCACCAGGTCGCTTGCGCTCAGGGTCGTGCGCACATCGAGGGGCAGCGGCGGGTAGAGCGCCTGCGCGGCGGCGCGGTTCGGATTCTTGTCGGGCTTGATGAGGATGTCGTCCTCGATCCGCTCGCCCGGCAGTGGCAGCCAGTCGGTCTTGACGTAGCAGTCGATGCGGTGACCGAGGGCGGCGTGGAACGCGGCGAGCTCCTCGTTGGAAGCCCAGGTCGAGACCAGCGCGACGGGGTGCCGCGCTGCGGCGATGAGCTCTCGCGCGCGCTCGACCGCTTCATCGAGGTTGACAACGCGACCTCGATGAAGCGCCGCGGTCGCGCGCGGCCGTCCGAAGATTTTCGCGAGGTCTCGTGCCTTGTTGCACGTCCACGGACCGTTGACGGCCGGGTTCTCGCGCGGCGTGACGCGGTCGATGCGCGCGTTCGCGGCCGGGTCGAGCCGGTGCAGCTTCCAGTCGGCGCGGCGATGCCAGATGTCGATGTTGCAGCCGCGCTCGCAGCCGGGGCAGATCGACGCCGTCGGCTCGAGATACCAGACGCGCGTCTGGTGCAGGTGCTGGAGCGGCAGCAGGGCGCCGACCGGGCAGATGTCGATCACGTTGTCGGAATACGGGTCGCGATCGAAGGCGCCGTCCTCGACGGCACGCACCAGGGAATGGTCGCCGCGGTTCTGGATGCCCAGACCGTGCGACTTCGAGATCTCGGCGGTGAAGCGGACACAGCGCGAGCAGAGGATGCAGCGTTCGTTGTCGAGGACGATGCGTTCCGAGAGCAGGTGATGCTTGGTGGCGTGAACCTTGACCTCGCGCGACACCGACGCAGCGCCGTTGTACTCGTAGTGGTAGTCCTGCAGCTTGCACTCGCCGGCCTTGTCGCAGATGCCGCAGTCGACCGGATGGTTGAGCGTCAGGAGCTGCAGGATCTCCTTGCGGCGCGCCCGCACGCGCTCGCTGTCGGTGCGCACGCGCATGCCCTTGACGACCGGCATGTTGCAGGCGATGTCGAGCCAGCCGGCGGCGCCGCCGTCGTTCTCGATCTCGACCATGCAGACGCGGCAGTTGCCGGGAACCGACAGCTCGGGATGCCAGCAGAAGTACGGGATCTCGCGGCCGCTCGCGCGCGCCGCCTGCATCACGGTGTGGCCTTCGTCGGCCTCGACGCGCTCGCCGTCGATGAAGATCTCAACCATGGAGCGCCGCCTCCTGCGCCGGCTCGGCATGGCCGACCTCGAGGCGGCCGTCGTGGCGCGAGCGTCCGTGCACGATCCAGTGCTCGAACTCGTCGCGGTACTTGGCGATGATGCCGACGGTGGCGTAGCCGGCGGCGTCGCCCATGCCGCAGATCGTCGTGCCGTCGTTGGCGTTCGAGATCGCGATCAGGCGATCGATGTCGGCGGCCTCGCCGCGACCGGCGACGATCCGGTCGATGATTCCGTGCATCCAGCCCATGCCTTCGCGGCACGGCGTGCACTGGCCGCACGACTCGTGGTGGTAGAAGCGCAGCAGCACCTGCAGCAGCCGGACCATGCACGTGCCTTCGGCGATCACGATCATCCCGCCCGAGCCGAGCCCGGAGCCGGCGGCCGTGAAGCTGGCGTGGTCGAGCGTCAGCGGCTCGAGCTCGGTGGCGGTCAGCACTTTCGTCGAGATGCCGCCCGGAATGACGCACTTGAGGCCGCGCCCGTCGAGCACGCCGCCGCAGTCGTCGCGCAGGAAGGTCTCGAACGGCGTGCCGTACTCGATCTCGTAGACCCCGGGCCGCTGCACGTGGCCCGAGATCGAGATCAGCTGCGTTCCCGGGCTCTTCGCGGTTCCGACCTTGCGGAACGCCTCAGCGCCGTCGCGGACGATACCGGTGATGTTGGCGAGCGTCTCGACGTTGTTGACCACCGTCGGCTGCTGGTAGAGGCCGCGCACGGTGAGTCGCGGCGGGCGGTTGCGCGGATAGCCCTTCTTGCCTTCGAGCGAGGTGAGCAGGCCCGACGCCTCGCCGCACACGTACGATCCCGCGCCGCGGTAGACGACGATGTCGAGCGCGAAGCCCATGTCGGCGATCGCCGCGCCAAGCCAGCCGGCGGCGTAGGCCTCCTCGACCGCGCCGGCGATGCGCCGGTAGGGCAGGTCGAACTCGCCGCGGATGTAGACGAAGGCATGGCGAACCTGCAGCGCGTAGGCGGCGATCGCCATCGACTCGACCAGCAAATGCGGCGCGTGCTCGAGGATCCAGCGGTCCTTGAAGGTGCCGGGCTCGCCCTCGTCGGCGTTGGCGCAGAGGAAGTGCGGCTGTTCGTCGTTGAGCTTGATGACGCCCCACTTGCGGCCGGCCGGGAACGCCGCGCCGCCGTGGCCGAGGATGCCCGACGCCGCCACTTCCTTCGTCACCTCGTCGGGTCGCATCCCGCGCAGGACCTTCTCGAGCGTCGCGTAGCCGCCGCGGGCGCGGTAGTCGGCAAAGCCGTGCGAGCTCGCGGTGACCGGGAAGGTCATCAGCAGCTTCGTCCCGCTCATCGGGCGAGCCCTGCGAGGAGCGAGTCGAGGCGCGCCGGCGTCATGTCCTCGTGATACGCCTCGCCGACCATGACGACCGGCGCCGTGCCACACGAGCCCAGGCACTCGACCGTCGACAGCGTGAAACGGCCGTCGGCGCTGGTCTCGCCGGGGGCGATGCCGAGCCGATCGGCGAGATGCTCGATCACGCGTTCGGCGCCGCGCATCGTGCACGACAGGTTGCGGCACACCTGCAGGTGGGTGCGGCCGATCGGCGCGCGCCGGAACTGGGTGTAGAACGAGAGCACCTCCTCGATCTGGATCCGCGCCACGCCGAGGTACCCGGCGAGGCCGTCGATGTCCTCGTCGGCGACCCAGCCGCGATCCTCCTGGATGCGGCGCAGGCACGGCAGCACGAGCGACGACGAGAAGCCTTCGGGGAAGCGCCGGCGCATCGTCTCGAACTCGGCGACGAGGTGCTTCACCGGTCGCACTCCCCGCCGATCATGTTGATCGAGCCGAAGGTCGGGACGATGTCTGCGAGCTGGCCGCCATCGAGCATGCGGCTCACCGCGCCGATGTGGACGAAGCTCGGCGAGCGGACGTGCACCTTGTAGGGCACGCCGCCACCGGTGCTCACCAGGTAGAAGCCGAGCTCGCCGTTCGGTGCCTCGTGCGCGCAGTAGACCTCGCCCGGCGGCACCGCCGGCCCGTCCATCACCAGCTTGAAGTGGTTGATCAGCGACTCGATCTCGCTGTAGACGAGGTGCTTCTCGGGAAAGGTGCAGCGCCGGTCGTCGACGTTGATCGGACCTGCGGGCAGCATCTGCGCGAGCTGGCGCATCATGTAGACCGACTCGTCCATCTCGCGCATGCGAACGAAGTAGCGGTCGTAGTTGTCGCCCTGGATGCCGACCGGCACGTCGAAGTCGAGCTCGGCGTAGGCGAGATAGGGCGTGTCCTTCCTCAGGTCGCGCGGCACGCCGGTCGAGCGCAGGATCGGGCCGGTGCAGCCGAAGCTGAGGGCGTCGGCGGTCGAGATCGTGCCGACGCCGCGCAGCCGGTCGATGAAGATCCGGTTGCGGTCGACGAGCGCGTGGACGCGGCCGACGAACTCCTCGTACTGGACCAGGATCTCCTCGAGCCGGACGAGCCAGCCGTCGGGCAGGTCGCGCGCCAGGCCGCCGATCCGGCCGTAGGTGTAGGTCACGCGGGCGCCGGTGAGGGCGGCCAGGTGCTCGTACATGTAGTCGCGGATCATCACGAGGTAGAGGAACGCGGTCATCGCGCCCATCTCCATCAGGCCGGCGGCGATGCAGGTGAGATGGTCGACGAGGCGCGAGTACTCGGAGAGCAGCGTGCGCAGATAGCGGCAGCGCGGCGTGATCTCGATGCCCATCAGGCGCTCGACGCCGTCGCAGTAGGCGAAGTCGTTGACCAGCGCCGAGACATAGTTCAGCCGGTCGACGTACGGGATCAGGTTGTGCCAGGTGTGGTCCTCGCACTCCTTCTCGAAGCCGCGGTGCAGGTAGCCGGCGTGAACATCGGTTCGGAGCACGCGCTCGCCATCGAGCTCGGCGATGATCTGCACCGTGCCGTGGGTGGCGGGATGCGACGGGCCGATGTTGACGATGACCGAATCGTCGTGCAGCGGCGGCTCGAAGATCGAGCGGACCGGGTTGGGAAAAGCGGTGTCCACGCGGCGGCTCAGTTGCGGTAGGGAACGAGCGGCTGCTCGCGGCGCTTGGGGTAGTCCTTGCGCAGCGGATGGCCGACGAAGCCCTCGTAGAGCAGGATCGGCCGCAGGTCGAAGTTGCCGCGAAAGCCGATGCCGTACATGTCGTGGCACTCGCGTTCCATGAAGGCCGCCGAGCCGAACAGGCCGACCAGCGAGCCGACGACCGCATCGCTTTCGGCGACGCGCGTCTTCAGGCGGACGCGCGCCTTGTGCCGGGTCGAATAGAAGTGGTGCACGACCTCGAAGCGCAGAGCGTCCGCGGGCCAGTCGACGGCGGTGACGTCGAGGAAGATGTCGAACGCGAACTCGTCGCGCAGGCGCTGCACCGTCGGCACGAGCTCGGCCGGGGCGAGCTGGAAGGCGAGCGTGCCGTGCGAGACCGTGGCCGGCCCTGCCGCGGGGACGAGCCGCTCGCGCAGCGTGTCGAGGTCGGTCGCGGCCACGGTCAGAAGGTCCGCGTCAGGATGGGGTGGCTGGCTCGCGCGATCTTGTCCTGCAGCTGCATGATCCCGTCGATCACCATCTCGGGCCGCGGCGGGCAGCCGGGGATGTAGACGTCGACCGGGATCACGCGGTCGATGCCGGGCAGGGCGGCGTAGTTCTGGTAGAAGCCGCCGCTCGTCGCGCAGACGCCGAAGGCCATCACCCACTTGGGCTCGCACATCTGCTCGTACACCTTGAGCAGCACCGGCGCCTGCTTGTGGGTGACGGTGCCGACGACCATCAGCAGGTCGGCCTGGCGCGGCGAGAAGCGCGGCAGGGCGGCGCCGAAGCGGTCGGTGTCGTAGGGCGAGGCGCTCACGGCCATGAACTCCATCGCGCAGCAGGCGGTGACGAACGGGTAGGGAAAGAGCGAGAACTTGCGCGCCCAGCCGACGAGCTCGTCCTTCCTCGTCGTCAGGTACTCGAAGGCGGCGTCCTTCGTGCCCTGGCGGGCGACCGGAACGATCGGCACGGTGCGCGCTTGCATTCAGCTAGCGCGTCACCGCCTCGAGGAGCCGCGCCTTGTAGACGTAGAGCAGCAGCAGCACGAGCAGGAAGAGGAAGAACAGGAACGTCGACAGCATGAAGCCGGTCAGCGGCTGCGCGCCGAGCGCGAGCAGGAAGAGGAAGACGGTCTCGAGGTCGAAGAGGATGAAGACGACCGCGACCGCGTAGTACTTGATCGGCACCGCCTTGACGTTGACGGTGCTGACCGGCGTCGCGCCGCACTCGAACGGCATCAGCTTGAGCGCCGAGGCGACCGGCTTCGGGCCGAGCGCGGCGTTGAGTGCGAGGGTGATGGCGACGAACGAGAGGATCGCCATCAGGTACAGCAGGAAGACGACGTACGGGTTCATTCGATCGCCTCGGCCACGTCCGGTCCTCGTTGCTGTGGTGCGAGGTCGCCGACCGCGGCAGCCCTCATCGCCGCGTATCAGAACTCGGGGCGCGCTGCGGTGACTTGCGTTGGATCAACAGGGCGCGCTTGCGCCTAGAACTTGTAGCGGACGGCGACGCCGAGCACGTTGACGCGGTACCGCGGCGGCTGCTCGCCGAGGGCGAGCAGGTTGCCGACGGTGTCGGGCGCGATGCCGTCGAGATGCCAGTCCTGCGCGACCTGGCGCTCGTACCAGTAGCGTCCCGTCACCCAGAGGTTGTCGCGCAGCCGGTAGGTGGCGCTCAGCTTGAAGCTGTCGCGCGAATAGACGATGCCCGGGAACTGCGACGCGACGGCGACGGTATCGACGGCGATGTCGTTGCGCGATCGGGCGAGCGACAGATCGGCCCGGATCTCGAGCTTGCCCTGCAACGCCGCGTGCGTCATGCCGACGCCGAGGATGCGCGCCGAGTCATGGTTGTTGCCGTTCCAGTCGGGCCCGGCGAACGCCTCGCTGCCGGTCTGGCGCGAGCGGACTCGCTCGTCGTCGGCGAAGGCGCGCAGATGCGTCTGCTCGGAGATCGCGTAGGCCACTTCGGCGCCGACGCCGATGCTGCGGCTGTCGCGCAGGCCGAGCGTCGCGTCGGTGTAGTCGTCGTTGGCGACGTCGACGTGCAGGCCGACGTTGATCTTCTCGCCGATCGCCAGGTCGGCGCGCAGGCGCGCCGAGTCGCGGCGGCGGTCGGCGAGGTTGTACTTGCGCAGGAGCGCGTTCTGCGGCGGCTCGACCCAGGTCGCGCTGCCGTAGGTCGAGTGGCTGCGATCGGCGTGGGCGAGCTTGAGCGACAGCTCGAGGTTGTCGCGCGGCTTCATCGTCCCGCGTGCCCAGACGGTCGCCTCGTGCGTCTTCACGACATCCTGGTAGGAACGCTCGCGCTCGTCCCATTCGACACCCGCGGCGGCCGTCAGGCCCTTCGGCCAGCGGTAGTCGGCGTTCAGCTTGAAGCGGTCCTGGCGGAAGCTGAAGGACGGGCTGAAGCGAGTGTCGGCGCCGAGGAAGACGTCGGTCGACAGCGCCGGGTAGTTGCCCGTCGGCGTCTTGTTCTCGCGGTTGTTGCGTGCCCAGCTGCCGTTCACACGCAGGGCCGGCAGCGGGTTGCCGGAGATGTTCAGCGTCGAGTTGAAGGTGTTCGCGCGCCCTTGCAATGAGTTCGCCGGCAGGGCCGGCGCGAGCGCCGCCAAGGCAGGGTTCAACGTCGCGGGGAGGAACGCCGCGTCCTGCGTCATCCGGCCGAAGGCGATGTCGCCGCTGGCGCGCCAGAGCGGCAGGATCTCGTAGCCACCGCTGGCGACGATCTGGTGGAACTGGTTGTCCGGCGCCAGCGCCAGCTGGCCTCGGGTCGCGCCGGGGAAGATCGGCGTGAAGGGATTGCTCCACGTCAGCGAGTCGTCGCTGTTGCGAAACAGCGAGGCCTGGTAGGCGATCGATGCCTGCATCCTGCGGTCGGCGTACGACGTCGAGATCTCGATCTGGTCGGTCGTCTGGTCGACCGGCGCGACCAGCTGCGACGCGGTCGAGAAGAACGAGCCGCCCATCGCGACGCTGCCTTCGCGACGCTGGTGCCGGTAGCTGACACGCTGCGTCCAGTGCTCGCCGGTGTTCCAGCTGGCGCCGACGTCGTAGCGCGTGCGGTTCGTGCCGAGCGAGGCCGATTGCAGCGTGCCGGCGAGCGGCATCAGCGCGGTGCTGGCCGCGGGAAAGCCGGCCGGCAGCGTCTGCACGGCCTGGCCCTGGCCGATGAAAGGCGTCGACGCGATGTCGTAGAGGCGGTGGGGAATCTCGTCGTAGCCGAGGCGAAGCGAATACAGGCCTTCCTGGCCGAGCTCGGCGGCGAGCGAACGCGAGCGCAGGCCGAGATCGACGGCCGAGGCGTTGCCGAAGAGCCCGCCTTCGGCGCGATAGCGGACGTCGCCGCCCGCGATGACGAAAGCGCTCTTGCCGGCGAGCCCGGTGAAGTCGCCGAAGTGGCGCGAGTCGCCAGACACGTTGCCGGCGCCGAGCTCGACGCTGCCGCTGGCGCCTGCCTTGTCGTACGGGCACGACTCGCATTTCCACTGCGTCGTGTCGGCGGCACGCGCGCTCGACGCCAGCGTCGACAGCGCGCCGAGCGCGGCCAGCAGCGACAGCGGGCCCAGGGTTCTCATCGTTCGCTTTCGTTCATGGCAACTCGCAGGCTCATCGCATCAACTTCGCGCCGGCCGGATGGTTCGAGCCGTGCACCTGCGAATGGCAGTTCGTGCAGCTGCCGGCGACGACGAAGATCGCGCCGATGCCGCCGGCGCTCGGCAAGGCAGCGCCGGTGCGCGCGACCGAGGGATGGCCGGCGGCGGTGTGGCACTGCTGGCACAGCAGCGGCGGCGACTTGCTGAGCAGGTCGGGCCGCACCGCGCCGTGGCTCACGTGGCACAAGGTGCAATCCTCGGCCACCGGCGCGTGCTCCCAGAGGAGCGGCCCGCGCTTGTCGGTGTGGCAGCTGTAGCAGGTCTGGTTCACCGTCGGCTTCTTCAGCATCGCGACGACCGACGAGCCGTGCGCGTTGTGGCAGTCGCTGCAGCGCATCAGGCCGGTGCGGACCGGATGCGACGACGTCTTCTGGAAGTCGGCGCGCTGCTGCTTGTGGCAGGTGAAGCAGACCTCGGGCTCGCCGGTCTTGGTCAGAACCGCATCGCGCTCGACGTGCATCTTGTGGCAGTCGGTGCAGGCCAGCCGACTGCGGTCGTGCGCGCCGGCGTGCCAGGCAGTCCGCATGCCGCCCTGGTGGCAGGAGAGGCAGGTCGCGTTGCGCGCCTCGAGCGGCACCGACGAGTCGGCCTTGAAGGTGTTGATCGACGTCGCCTTCTTGTTGCGCGCGTGCGCCGCGCCGGGCCCGTGGCAGGCCTCGCACTGCAGCCCGCGCGGCCCGAACGGTGCGCGCGCGTCGCCGCGGTGGCCGTGCCGGCCCTTGAAGAGCGCGGCGGCCGCGTAGTTGCCGTCGTTCTCACCGTGGCATTCGAGACAGGTGTCGGCGCCTTTGTCGGTGTATTGACCGAGCAGCGACGCGGCAGTCGGCGGCGCCGACGCAGCCGCCGCCGAAGCCGAGGCGGCGCCGGCGACCGGCGCCGTGCCGCCTTGGGCGCGGGCCGATCCTTGCCAGGCGAAGGCCGCGAGGGCGAGCAGCGTCGCGACGGCGAGTCGCACGACCGGACCGGCGCTGCCTCCCATCGATTGTCGCTCGGACCGCGCGCCCACGGGCCCGGCTACCGGTGGCTCGCAGGCGTCGTCGCCTGCAGTGCGACGACCCGATGGCGCACCGAGACGAAAGGCCCGAGCGGCAGGACGTTCTTGCTGGCGAGCTCGGTCTTCGTCAGGTAGGGGCGGTGGGCAACGATTCGCTCGGCCTCGGCATCGCCGATGCCCGGCAAGGTCTTCAGCTCGGCGCGACTGGCGCTGTTGATGTCGACGAGCTTGACCGGCTCGGCCTTCTTCCTTGCCGCCGCCCATGCGTGTCCTTCCGGGGCCGGCAGGTTCACGGCCGGGTTCGAAGACGCCGGCGGCGCCGCATCGACGCCGCCGGCGACGGCGAGCCCCGCGACAAGCAGCATCGACGCGACCGCGCGCCGACGCTGCGATCCCGATCGGCCCCTCGGGGTGGTGGCCTCCACGGGTCTACTTGTTGTGCACGACGGCGATGTCGGCGATCCGGCCGCTGCCGTGGCAGATCGTGCAGGTCTCGTTGGTGCCCGTCAGGGCGACGCTGCGCGGCTGGTAGACGGCGCCGCCGTTGATCTTGAAGTGCGAGATGTCGTCGGCGCTGTCGTGGCAGGCGAAGCAGGCCGCGGTGGTCGGCGACGTCACCAGCGTCGTTGCGGCGGCGTCGGTCGGCACGCCGGCCGCGGTGCTGCTGTAGCCGCTGCCGTAGTTCAGGCCGAGCGAGACGTACGGCGAGACCGTGAACGACGCCGCCAACGTACCGGTCGCGACGGTCCGGAACAGTCGCCTGTCGAGGGCTGCGACCGAGGTCGCGGTGCTCAGGTCGAACGTTCCCGGCAGGTGGCAGGCCGTGCACTGGCTCAGCACGCCCGGGTAGCCGACCTTGTAGAAGCCGTCGGTCGCCGTCGTCGCGTGCCAGTTGTAGGGCACCGTCCGCTTCGCCGCGGCGTGGATCGAGTGCACGAAGCTGGTCGAGTCCGCCGACCAGCCGCTGCTCGTCTGGTTCGGCCGGTGGCACCACGAGCACGTGGTGCCGTCGTTGCGCTGGCCGGCATGGAACGCGTCCTCGGTGAAGGCGCCGAGCTGCTGGTGGCAGGCATTGCAGCGCGCGTCCTCGACGATCGGACGCCGGCCGGTGTAGCCTGTCGCGACCATCTGCGCGTTGTTCGCGATCACGATGAGGCCGCCCGTGATGTTGGGCATGCCCGCGGTGAGGCCGCTGCCCGTCGCCGCGGCGGTCGGAAACGCGGGCAGATTGGTCTGCGTCAACGGCAAGGTCGTCTTGTTGTTGTACGAGTAGCCGAGCCCGCCGGTGAGCATCACCGCGGTGTCGGGGATCGTCACCCCGGTCAGCGTCGCTGTGTAGTAGCCGCTGCCGTCGGGTCCGGTGAGCGTGCCGGCGCCGGTGCCGCTCGCCGTGCCGTTCCAGAGGCTCCTCAGATAGCTGTTCGCGGTCGCGTTGAAGTCGGCAGGCGCGGCGATGCCGTCCTGCGGCAAGGCGTAGACGAAGTAGACGCTCGGCGCGCCGATGAAGTTGTCCCAGATTTCCTTCTGCCCGTCGGCCGGGTTGACGGTGGCGCTGGCGAAGACGTTGAGGTCCTTGCGCGCGCCGTTCTGCAGGATCCGAAAAACCATGACCGGCTGCTTGCTCGCGTTGCGCGTCACGCTCTTCAGGTCGTACGAGACGGCGAGCGCGCCGGCCGGCAACCGCGCCGGGTTCGAGGCGATCCAGGCCGCATTGGTGTTGACGTTGGTGCCTCCGGCGAGCAGCGCATTC
>JBBRZP010000128.1:0-11223 GCA_038236565.1 Burkholderiales bacterium
CTGGCAGCGCTACTTTCGCTGGCTGTTCGCGATGGTGCAGGGCGACTGGGGGTTCTCCTTCATCAGCCGGATCGACGTCGACACCCTGATCTGGCAGCGCGTGCCGGTCACGCTCGCCGTGATCGGCGCGTCGCAGCTGCTCGCGCTGGCGATCGCGCTGCCGGTCGGCATCTACTCGGCGGCGCGGCCGTACTCGTGGTTCGACCGCATCGCCAGCACGCTCGCATTCGTCGGCTTCTCGCTGCCGACCTTCTTCACCGGCCTGCTCCTGATCCTGCTGTTCTCGATCAAGCTCGACTGGCTGCCCTTCGTCTACCGCGCCGACATCCCGGGCAGCGGCTGGCCATGGCTGTGGGCGCACATCAAGCAGGCGATCATGCCGGTCGCGGTGCTGGGTCTCTTCCAGGGCGCGAGCTGGACGCGCTACGTGCGCTCGGCCGTGCTCGACGTGATCCGCCTCGACTACGTGACGACGGCGCGCAGCAAGGGCCTCGCCGAGCGCGCGGTGATCATGAAGCACGTCGTCAGAAACGCATTGATCCCGGTCGTGACGCTGGTTGCGCTCACGATGCCGCAGGTCTTCGGCGGCGCCATCGTCACCGAGCAGATCTTTCGCGTCCCCGGCATCGGGTCGCTGCTGATCGACGCGATCCTGCGCAACGACACGCCGGTGATCATGGCCGTCACGTTCGTGCTCTCGTGCCTCGTCATCCTCTTCAACCTGATCGCCGACCTCCTCTATGGCTGGCTCGACCCCCGCATCAGCTATCGATAGCGCGGCGGTCGCGGCGCAGGCCGCGCCGCCCCGTCCGCACGTCTCGCCGGCGACCGACGCGTGGCGGCGCTTCCGCCGCCACAAGCTGGCCGTCGCGGGCCTGGTCGTGCTTCTCGTGATGGTTCTGATGGTCGCGTTCGGGCCGCTCGTCTGGAAGCTGTCGATCAACGACATCGACTTCACCGCGCGCCTGCAGACGCCGACCGTCGCGCATCCCTTCGGCACCGACGACCTCGGCCAGGACATCTTCGCGCGCATGCTCTACGGCGGAAGAATCTCGCTCGCCGTCGGCCTGGCGGCGATGCTGATGGCGATGGTCGTCGGCGTGACCATCGGCGCCGTCGCCGGCATCTCGCGCGGCGCCGTCGACTCGGTGCTGATGTGGGTCACCGACCTGTTCCTCTCGCTGCCGCAGCTGCCGCTGCTGCTGATCCTGATCTATCTCTTCCGCGAAGGGCTGAAGCAGGCCTTCGGCCCGGAGATCGGCGTCTTCATCCTGATCGTGCTCGTCATCGGCGGCTTTCGCTGGATGCCGGTCGCGCGCCTGGTGCGGGCCCAGTTCTTCTCGCTGCGCGAGAAGGAGTTCGTCGAGGCGGCGCGTGCGCTCGGCGCCTCGCTGCCGCGCCAGGTCGTGCGCCACATCCTGCCCAACTCGCTCGGTCCGGTGATCGTCGCCGGCACGATCGACGTCGCCGCCGCGATCATCGCGGAGTCGACGCTGTCGTTCCTCGGCCTGGGCTTTCCGCCCGACATCCCGACCTGGGGCCGCATCCTCTACGACAGCAAGGAATACCTCGACATCGCGCCGCACTGGGCACTCTTCCCCGGCACCGCGATCTTCCTCGCCGTTCTCTGCATCAACTTCGTCGGCGACGGCCTGCGCGACGCGCTCGATCCGAGGCGGGTGCTGTGACGGCGTCCTCAAGCAGGATCTTCTCCCACTGACATGGCCCTCCTCGACATCAAGGGGCTGAAGACCCACTTCAAGACCGACGACGGCTGGTTGCACGCCGTCGACGGCGTCGACATCGCCGTCGACCGCGGCGAGACGGTGTGCGTCGTCGGCGAGTCGGGCTGCGGCAAGACCGTGACCGCGATGACGGTCCTGAAGCTCGTGCCGATGCCGCCCGGCCGCATCGTCGCCGGGCAGGTGCTCTGGCAGGGCCGCGACCTCGTCACGGCGACCAACGAGGAGATGCGGCGCGTGCGAGCCAAGGAGATCGCGATCATCTTCCAGGAGCCGATGACCTCGCTCAATCCGGTCTACAGCGTCGGCGAGCAGATCGCCGAGTCGCTGCGCCTGCACGAAGGGCTCGGGCGCAAGGCGGCGCTGGCGCGCGCGGTCGAGATGCTGGCGCTCGTGCGCATTCCGACCCCCGAGCGCCGCGTCAACGACTATCCGCACCAGTTCTCGGGCGGCATGCGTCAGCGCGTGATAATCGCGCTCGCGCTCGCCTGCAACCCGAAGCTGCTGATCGCCGACGAGCCGACGACGGCGCTCGACGTCACGATCCAGGCGCAGATCCTCGACCTGCTCGCCGAGTTGAAGGAGCGCCTGGGCATGGCGATCCTGCTCATCACGCATGCGATGGGCGTCGTCGCCGAGGTCGCGCAGCGCGTCGTCGTGATGTATGCCGGCATGGTGATCGAGGAGGCGAGCGTCGAGGAGCTCTTCGCCCATCCGCGTCATCCGTACACGCAAGGGCTGATCCGCTCGATTCCGCGCATCGACACGGCAGCGCTGCACAAGGTGCGGCTGGCGCAGATTCCGGGCACGGTGCCCAAGCTCGTCGACCCGACCCCCGGCTGCCGCTTCGCGCCGCGCTGCCCGCATGCCGCGCCGGAGTGCGTCGTCGACACGCCGGCGCTGCGCGAGCCGGTGCCTGGCCACACGGTGCGCTGCATCTTCGACATCGTCGATCAGGGAGCGTCCGCATGAGCGCGCCTCTGCTCGAGGTGCGCGACCTCGTCAAGCGCTTCCCGATCACCGGCGGCTGGCTCGGCCGCGAGGTCGGCAACGTGCACGCCGTGAGCGGCGTCAGCTTCGACCTCGTGGCCGGCGAGACGCTCGGCGTCGTCGGCGAGTCGGGCTGCGGCAAGAGCACGACCGGGCGCTGCATCCTGCGCCTGATCGAGCCGACCTCGGGCACGGTGCGCTTCGAGGGCCGCGACGTCACGCACGCCGGCAAGGAGGAGCTGCGCGCGCTCGCGCGAGACATGCAGATCATCTTCCAGGACCCGTACGCCTCGCTCAATCCGCGCATGACGGTGGCGGCGATCGTCGGCGAGGCGTTGATCATCCACAAGCTGACGTCGAGCCGCTCGGAGTTCGAGGTGCGCATCGTCGAGCTGCTGCGCACCGTGGGCCTCTCGCCCGACCACATGCGCCGCTACCCGCACGAGTTCTCGGGCGGCCAGCGCCAGCGCATCGGCATCGCCCGCGCGCTCGCCGTGAGCCCGAAGCTGATCGTCTGCGACGAGGCGGTGTCGGCGCTCGACGTCTCGATCCAGGCGCAGGTCATCAACCTGCTCGAGGACCTGCAGGAGCAGCTCAACCTCACCTACATCTTCATCGCCCACGACCTGTCGGTGGTCGAGCACATCAGCGACCGCGTCGCGGTGATGTACCTCGGCCGGATCGTCGAGATCGCGTCGGCCCGCAAGCTCTACACCGAGCCGCTGCATCCGTACACCGAAGCGCTGCTCGCGGCCGTGCCGGTGCCCGATCCGCGCGTCAAGCGAAAGCGCATCCCGCTCGTCGGCGACGTGCCGAGTCCGATCCATCCGCCCACCGGCTGCCACTTCCATACGCGCTGCCCGATCGCCCAGTTCCCGCGCTGCAGCAGCGAGGTGCCGGAGCTGAAGGAGAGCAGCGACGGCCACCGCGTGGCGTGCCACTTCCGAGGCTGAGGCCGGCACGCTACGTCTTGTGACGGGGGCGCGCGGCGCGGCGGCAAGATTCGGCTTCGCCTGCGCGTCCGTCGCGGCGACACGAGGCCGACTCCATGCATCAGCACCGACTCCTGCGCCACGCCCTGGCCGCCAGCGGCATCGCGATCCTCGCCGCGTGCGGCGGCGGCGACAGCGGCACGGCGCCGATCGGCGCGGACACCACCGCGCCGACGGTCGCCCTCACCGCGCCGGCGAACCTCGCCGCCGGGCTCACCGGTTCGATCGCGCTCAGCGCCACCGCCGGCGACAACGTCGGCGTCGCGTCGGTCGAGTTCCAGATCGACGGCGTCGCGATCGGCGTCGCCGACACGAGCGCGCCCTTCGGCACGACGCTCGACGCGACCGCCTATCCCTCAGGCCAGCACGTGCTGCGCGCGCGCGCCAGCGATGCGACGGGCAACGTGTCGGCGTGGACGACGGCACTGGTGCAGCTCGGCGGCAGCGTCGCTCAGCCGCGCGGCTTCACGCGCAACGAGACCTGGACCGCCGGCCTGACGAACGCCACCGCCTTCGCCCAGGCGCCCGACGGGCGGCTCTTCATCGCCGAGCAGGGCGGAACGCTGCGCGTCGTCAAGAACGCGGCGCTGCTCGCGACGCCGTTCGCGACCGTCGCCGTCGATTCGGCCGGCGAGCGCGGCCTGATCGGCGTCGCGCTCCATCCGGACTTCGCCGCCAATGGCTTCGTCTACATCCATTCGACGCGCGCGGCCCTCGGCGCATCGCACAACCGCATCAGCCGCTTCACGGCCTCGGGCGACACCGCGCTCGCCGGCAGCGAGGTCGCGCTCGTCGACCTGCCCGACCTCTCGGGCGCGACCAACCACAACGGCGGCGGCATGCACTTCGGCAGCGACGGCAAGCTCTACGTCGGCGTCGGCGACAACGCCAACGGCGCGCAGGCGCAGAACGTGGCGCTGCCCTTCGGCAAGCTTCTGCGCTTCAACGACGACGGCAGCATCCCCGTCGACAACCCCTTCTTTACGAACCAGTCCGGCGTGGCGCGGGCGGTGTGGGCCTACGGGCTGCGCAATCCGTTCACCTTCGCCGTCGAGCCCGTGACCGGCCGGATCCACGTCAACGACGTCGGCCAGGTCACCTGGGAAGAGATCGATGTCGGCCGCGCCGGCGCCAACTACGGCTGGCCCGGCTCCGAAGGGCCTGACAACGTCGCCGGCAACATCGTCGTACCGCTCTTCACCTACAAGCACGCTGACTCGGCACCGGTCGGCTCGGGTCCGGGCGGCTTCTTCAAGGGCGCAGCGATCGCCGGCGGCGCGTTCTATCCGGCCACCGGCCCGTTCCCGGCCGACTACCGCGGCCAGTACTACTTCGCAGACTTCGTGAATCGGTTCATCGGCCGGATCGACGCCGCCAACGGCAACGCCGCGTACGCGTTCGCGAATCTCACCGGCTCGCCGGTCGACCTGCGCGTCGCCGGCGACGGCGCGCTCCTCGTCCTGACCCGAAACGGCGTGACAAGAATCACTGCGCCGTGAAGTCGGCGCCACTTCGCGGCCCGACGCTGACAGGCGAGACGGAACTTCGCTGACACGCGAGCCGGAGTCGAGCCGACAGCGCCGGCGCGCCGCAGGAACGACACTGCAGTGCGCGCCTTGAACCGACGGCGCCGCGGGAGATCGCCGACACATGGACCCGACCCACGAGATCCGATTCCAGTCGCTGTACCGGGGCCATGGCCTCTGCTTCCCGTGCGACGAGCAGGGCCGCGTCGAGCTCGACTCGCTCAGCGACCGCGCCCGCGCGAACTACCTCTACGCGCGCGCCGTCGTGGGCGTCGAGTTCGCTCATCCCATGGTCTGTCCAGCCGCACAGTCGGCCTCGCGGTACTGATCCTTTCGCGGACATCGTCGCGCGGCCTAAGCCGCGAGCGCATTTTCGCGAAGCGTTTCCTTCGAAGGTCGATCGCGGCCCTCCTGGCACGTCAACCGTGACCAGGCCACGGGCCCCTACGCGAAAGGAAGCTCCATCCGCCCTTGCCCCTCACGTGTCCGCGATCTACGCGGCTGTCCTCGGCCTGTTCGCCGCCTTGCTCACCGTGCGCGTGACCTGGATTGACCGCTCGGCGGCGTGCTGGTCCTCGCGCGCTTGATCAGCGCCTGGGGCCTCGGCAGCTCGCTTGGCCCGATGCCCCAACGCCAGATGGGGGCTAGCTAGGCTGACGATCGCGGTCATCGTCCTCGCGTCGCTGCTGATCCTCTACCGGACGCTGGTCGCCGCGTAGCGCCTGCAACGACCGGCGGACGCGGGCCGAGCGGCCCGCGTCCGCGTCCTGGCCAGGATCTCAGTTTGGCACGGCCAGCGTCGAGCCCGCGAAGACGATCTGGTTCGCCGCCGCCGGCGCCGCGCTGATCGGCGGCACGGCCGCGGCCGTGATCGCCGGCGCCGCACCAGGCACGCCGCCGCGCGGCGTCGTGCGCACGACCTGGCTCGGCGGCAGCGCCGTGCCGCTCTTCAGGTTGGCGTACATCGCGTCCATCGCGCGTACGAAATAGGGGTGCAGCGGCACGAAGCGCGTGTCCCAGCCGCTCAGCGAATTGAATGTGTCGAAGTGCTGCGCATTCTCCACCTCGATGTAGCGGATCGGGCTCGCCGCACCCTCGATGAACTTGTTGTACGCCGTGTAGGCGCGGGCGTTGTGGTTGACCGGGACGAGCGCGTCGCTGCGGCCGGTGACGATGATCGTCGGCTTGCCGCGCAGATTGCCAGTCAGCATCACCTCGCCGATGCCCTTCCTCACCGCGGCGCTTTGCTGCGTCGTCGGCCGGGTCGAGCTCGCCGTCGCCGTAAGCGCCGCGCCGGTCTCGTCGAGGCCGGTGACGAGCGCGCGCTGGCAGAGAGCGTTGTCGAGGCCGAAGTCCTGGACGCCGGTCGACACCGAGGTCGCGATGTTCCAGACGCGAGCGCCCCCGACCGAGTCGTTGTAGACGACGGCGGCCGGTGTGCCGTTGCCCGTTCCGTTGGCGACGGCGAAGCTCTGTGCCTTCGTGGTCGCGCTCACGGCTACCGGCGCGCCGGTGCCGTCGACCTGCGCGAAGCTGCTGTTGCAGACGTTGTCGAGGACCGAGAAGCGACCGTAGCTCGTCGGGTACATGGCCGACAGGATCGGCGCGTTGCCGAGGGCGTAGTGGGCGTTGTGCATCTGGTCGTTGACCGTCGCCCAGCCGAAGTTGCGCAGCTTGTTGAGCGCGTCGAGCGAGCGCGCCGCGGTGTCGGCTCCGGTGACGAGGCCCTTGGCCGCAAGGCTGGTGCAGCGCGCCGTTGCCCGCGCGGTCTGCCCGGTGAGCCCGATGTAATTGAAGAACGTCACTTCGGCCAACGCCGCCGGCGCCGCGAGCGCCGCGCACGGCTGGTAGAGATTGCCGTAGGTGACGTAGTCGGCCAGCGTCTTGCCGTAGCCGGTGACGGCAACGCCGCCGACCGAGATGCCGTAGCCGACGTTCGTCGGCATCTCGGTCACGGGCTCGCCCGCGACCACCCCGTCGATCAGTCCCTCGGTGTCCTGCTCCGCCGCGTGGATCACGGCTGCGCCGCCGTTCGACGCCGAGCCCGCGATCACGATCGTGTTCGCCGACGTGAAGGGCGTCGGCGCGGCCGCCGTGCCGTAGCGGTCGTTGAGCGCATAGAACGCGAAGCGCGCCGCCGCCAGCGTATCGGTCCCCCAGTCCTTCTCGGGATTGAGCTGGGAGTGGACCTGCTTCAGCGAGAGCCGGTTCGGGAAGAGCGCGTTGTAGGCGGCGCGCGCTGCGTCGGTGATGTCGGCCGCGAAGTGGCTCAGCGTGCCTGCCGCTGCGCGCGTGGCGCGGGTGCCGTCGATCCTGTTGACGGTGTCGTCGGTGAGGTCGTACAGGCCGACACCCTTGCCCGCGTCGGTCAACGCTACGGCGCAGCCGTGCTTCAGGCCCCAGTCACTGGCGGTCCCGAGCGCGCCGTAGACGCCGCGCGAGCCCGAGGACGGCCCGAGGACGACGCACGGCGATGCGGCGCTGAAGCTGTCGGGGATCTGCACCGCGACCGTGACGTTCTTCTTGCCGCTGCCGTCGTCGAGGACGCCGACGTACTCGCGGCCGGGGATCAGGCCCTCGCTCGCCGTCGCTGTTCCCAGGATGTCGACGTTCGGGCCGTAGAGCGATCCGTAGCCGCCACCGGCCGAGGCGTCGATCAGCGCGCGGTAGTTGCCGTGGAGGGCGTTGCGACGCAGCTCCGCCGCGGTCGGGTTGAGCGGGTCGGCATAGGCTGGCGCCACGCCGCTGCCGAGGCCGGTCCTGCCGAGGCCGCCGGTGAGCAGATCCTGCGTCGCCGCGGTCGAGCCGCTCGACGTCGTGGTCGCGGGATAGACCGTGACGGTCAGCGGCTTGACGGCGGCTGGCGCGGCCACGGCGGCGATGTTGTCGTCGCCGCCACCGCAGGCGCTCAGCAGGCCGGCGCTGACGACGAGCGCGCTTGCGGCACGGGCCGCGATAAGACCGGATCTGGATTCCATGGGTGTCTCCTCAAAATCGAAACGAGTTGGGCGGGTCGGTGCGGGTCGATGCCGACCCGATCGCCGCGCGCGTGACGATCGCCTTGACGGCGGTGGCTCGGCGCAGATGAGATGAGACGAGAAATCGGCGCGCTTGGCACGAGCGTTTTCGCTCTGGACCGCGGTGATTTCAAGACTGCGAAATCCGGGCGATCGCACGACGTTCAACGGGCTGAATGTTCGATCCGCTGAATGGCCGGCGACGCGCGTGCCGGCCCGGTGCGTCGCGTGCTCAGCCGGCTTGCTTCGCGACCTCGTCGACGCCGGCATCCGAGGGCGTCGCCGCGCGCGCCGGCAGCAACGTCGCGCCAAGCGCCGCTGCGAGCATCGCGCACGCCGCGCCGATGCCGAACGCGAGCTGGTAGCCGGCGAGGAGGCCGGCACCGTCGCCGGCCGTGCCGGTGCGGGCCGCCGCGAGGCTCGCGAGCACGGCGAGGCCGAGCAGCAGCATCCCGGGCATCACGTCGACGAGCAGGTTGCCCTCGAGCGGCGCGCGCGCGAAGAGCGCGAGTCCGATCGCCGCGCACAGCAGCCCGCCGGCGAGCGGCCAGCGCAGGTCGAAGCGCATGACGATCCTCGCCGACAGGCCGAGCGAGCACACCGCCATGATGATGTTCGATGGCAGGAAGGCGAGGCCGACCTTCATCGCGCTGTAGCCGAGCACGCGCTGCAGATAGAGCGCCGAGAGAAAGAACCATGCGAACATCGCCGCCGACCACAGGACGCCGATCGCGTTGGCCGCGTTGAGCGTCGTCGAGCGGAACAGGCGCAGCGGCATCAGCGGGTGCGCGACCCTCGCCTCGATGGCGATGAAGAGCGCGAGCAGCGTATGCGGCGCTGCCGCGCGGCGCGCTACGGCGATCGTGGGCAGTCGGCGGCCGTGCCCGCCGAGAAGCGCCACTCGACCGCCGCCGGCTGGTCCTTGATCGTGCCTTCGATGCGCGCCATCAGGTCGGCGCCGTCGCGCCAGTAGACGACGCGCGCCGGAAAGACGTGCTCCGGGTTCGCGAAGACCGCGCGTCGAGCGCCGCTCTCGGCGAGCACGAACGGCGTCGCCGCGCGCCCGTTGGGCTCGGCCCAGAACGTCCACGCGCCGTCGACGCGAGCGATGCGCATGTGCTCGAAGCCGGTTCGTCCGCGCGGCGACGAGGTCAGGTTCGCGCCGACCATCAGATCGCCGCGCGGCCCGAGCCAGCGCTCCTCGACGATCTCGCCGTCCTGGCAGCGGCGCCAGTCGCCGGCGAGCCACGACAGGTCGACCGTCGGCGTGGCGCGGAGCACCGTCGTCGATGCGAGCAGAAGGACGAAGGCGAGCGTTCTCATGGCGATCGGGCGGGAGCTGAGGCTGGCCAGCATAGCCAGCGTGGATCGCGGTCGCTTGTAGCTTTGCGACAGCGCTAGCCGTTCGACGCCGCCAGGCTCGTCGCCAGACCGCGCGGCGCCGACGCCCACTGGCGCGGCGCGAGGCCGAGCAGGCGCCGGAAGTCGCGCGCCATCTGCGGATGGTCGAAGAAGCCCGCAGCTTGGGCGCGCTCGGACCAGGTCGAGAGCGGCGCGTCGCGCAGGGCATCGAACACGCGGCGCAGCCGCACGACGCTGGCGAGCATGCGCGGCGAGATGCCGACGACGTCGGCGAAGCGTCGCTGCAGCTGGCGCTCGCCAAGGTCCGAGAGCGCGACCAGCTCGGCGAGCGTGACCCGGCCGTCGCTCGCGAGGAGGCGATCGACGCATCGCTCGACGGCGATGTCGCGCCGGTCCGCGTGGTCGGCGATGCGTCGCGCGACGTAGGCCGAGAGCACGGCGAGGCGCGCGGCAGGATCCGACGCGCGGCCCAGCGCAACGCGCAGCGCGCGCACGGACGTCGCGTCGTCGAGCTCGGCGAGATCGACGCGGCGGTCGGTGCACGACGAGAGCGGCCGCCCCGCGAACGCCCACGCGCCGGCCGGCTTGAAGCGCACCGCGACCACCGCGACCGCGCCATGCGCGCGCAGCACGAGCGGCCGCGTCAGCTGTCCCGCGAAGAGCAGCCGTGGCTGCGTGCGCCACGTGCCGTTGTCGCCGCGTTCCTCGTACGGCTCGCCGACGTGCGCGATCAGCTCGCAGCGACCGTCGGGCGGCACGGCCTGCTCCGCGCCGGCTTCCGTGCCTTCGAATAGCCACAGCCGATGAACGTGCGACGCGATGGCGTCCTCCGGTGCGAACTCCTCGTAGCGCGACGTCACAGCTGCCCGGTGCGGCCGACGTAGACGAACGCGTCGTGCAAGACGTCCTCGGCGAGTTCCCGGCTGCGCACGATGCGCATCGCGACGCCGAGCAGCCACGTCGCCTCGCACTCGTACAGCGCCTGCAAGGCGAAGCGCTCGCCGCGCGCGCAAGCGAGCACCGCGCTCTCGTAGTCGAACGGGGTCGAGCGATTCGGCATCGGCGGCGAGGGTCGGCGTGAGCTGAGACTCACTCTAGCCGACGCTGCGCCGTCGTCGTCAGGCCGCTTTCCAGAAGATGTAGTCGGGCTGGTACTTGACGATCTCCTTCTTGCCGACGCTGCTGCCGTTGCAGGCCGAGCCGGGAGCGACGCCGCCCTGGGTCGCGCCGCGCTGGATGTAGGTGACGCTGGTCATCGCGCCGGAGCCCATCGCCGGGTTGGCCTTGACGACGGACGAGCCAACGCCACGTGCTGGTCCCGAGTCGCTCCGCCGGATGCACCGGCGGAAAAAAGAATTCAGCGCGCGAGCGCCTCGTCGACGACTTCGATCCAGTGCCGCACCGGCGTCGTCGTGCCGTCCTGCAGATGCTGGATGCAGCCGATGTTGGCCGAGACGATGACCTCGGGCGCGAGCTCCTTCAGGTTGACGAGCTTCCTGTCGCGCAAGGCCGTCGCGAGCTCGGGCTGCAGCACCGAGTACGTGCCCGCCGAGCCGCAGCACAGGTGCGCCTCGTTCATCGCGACGCCGACCTC
>JBBRZP010000129.1:0-11210 GCA_038236565.1 Burkholderiales bacterium
GACAAGGTGCTGTCGGCGGTCGATTCGATCAAGCTCGAGCTCGACGATCGGCTGAAGGAGCTGGTCGCCGCCGGCAAGCTGGTCGAGGCACAGCGGCTCGAGCAGCGCACGCGCTTCGACCTCGAGATGCTCCAGGAGATCGGCCACTGCAAGGGGATCGAGAACTACACGCGCCATCTGTCGGGCGCGCCGCCCGGCTCGCCGCCGGCGACGATGGTCGACTACCTGCCCAAGGACGCGCTCATGTTCCTCGACGAAAGCCACGTCATGATCGGCCAGCTCGGCGGCATGTACAACGGCGACCGGGCGCGCAAGACGACGCTGGTCGACTACGGCTTTCGCCTGCCGTCCGCCCTCGACAACCGGCCGCTCAAGTTCGAGGAGTTCGAGGCCAAGATGCGCCAGGTCGTGTTCGTCTCGGCGACGCCGGCGACCTACGAGAAGGAGCACGCGGGGCAGGTCGTCGAGCAGCTCGTCCGGCCGACCGGGCTGATCGATCCGGTGGTCGAGGTGCGGCCGGCGACGCGCCAGGTCGACGACGTGCTGCAGGAGATCCGCGACCGGGTCGAGATCAACGAGCGTGTCCTGATCACGACGCTCACCAAGCGCATGGCCGAGCAGCTCACCGACTACCTCGCCGACAACGGCGTCAAGGTGCGCTACCTGCACAGCGACATCGAGACGGTCGAGCGGGTCGAGATCCTGCGCGACCTGCGCCTGGGCACCTTCGACGTGCTGGTCGGCATCAACCTGCTGCGTGAAGGCCTCGACATTCCCGAGGTGTCGCTGGTCGCCATCCTCGACGCCGACAAGGAAGGATTCCTGCGCTCGGAGCGCAGCCTGATCCAGACGATCGGCCGGGCGGCTCGCAATCTGAACGGCAAGGCGATCCTCTACGCCGACAAGGTCACCGAGTCGATGAAGCTGGCGATCGACGAGACCAACCGGCGCCGCGCGAAGCAGACGGCGCACAACCTGGCCGAGGGCATCACGCCGACGAGCGTGATCAAGCGGATCAAGGAAATGATCGACGGCGTCTACAGCGACAAGAGCGCAAAGGACGACCTGAAGGCGGCGCGCGACTCGGTCGCGGCCGAGGCCTTGAGCGAGAAGGACCTCGGAAAGCGGATCAAGCTGCTCGAGCGGCAGATGCTCGAGCACGCCAAGAACCTCGAGTTCGAAAAGGCGGCGCGGGTGCGCGACCAGCTGGCCCTCCTTCGCGAGCAGGCCTTCGGCGCCGCGGTGCCCGACAACGTCGTCGTCCTGCCGCCGGGCTCGCCCTCGCCATTGGCGCCCGGTGCGACCTCTCGCTCTTGAAGCGGAACTAATCGGCGCAATCTCGACCGAATTACTCGGCTTCCGCTATACTTGAGTGAATCAGTCGGGATAGAGATTGCTCGGTAGGGGAAGCAGTCGATGGCCTGGTGATTGCCAGTTCGTCGGTACGTCGCTGGCAACAGCGTTTCGTCACCGGTTTGAGGAGTTTCGCATGCGTTTGACCACCAAGGGCCGTTTCGCCGTCACCGCCATGATCGATCTCGCCTTGCGCGAGCATTCGGGACCGGTGGCGCTCGCTGCCATCAGCAGCCGGCAGCAGATCTCCCTGTCCTACCTGGAGCAGCTGTTCGGCAAGCTCCGCCGCCACGAGCTCGTCGAGAGCACGCGTGGCCCCGGCGGCGGCTATTCGCTCGGCCGCAAGTCCGAGGAGATTACCGTGGCCGACATCATCGTCGCGGTCGACGAGCCGATCGACGCGACCGGCTGCGCCGGCAAGGAGAACTGCATGGGCGACGACGCCGGCCGCTGCATGACGCACGACCTGTGGGCGAGCCTGAACTCCAAGATGATCGAGTTCCTCGACTCTGTGTCGCTCAAGAAGCTGGTCGACGAGCAGATCGCCAAGGGCGTCTCGATCGAGGAGCACCCGGTGAAGCGAGCGATCTCGACTCAGCCCGTCGTCAAGCCGATCAAGATCACGGCGCCGAATTCGGTGTTCGCTCTCGGGGCCGCGTTCGCCAAGTAATCCGCACCTCTACCATGGACATGACCCCGCACTTCCCGATCTACATGGACTACGGCGCCACGAATCCGGTGGATCAGCGCGTCGTCGACGCGATGATCCCCTGGCTGCGCGAGCACTTCGGCAATCCGGCGTCGCGCAGCCATGCTTGGGGCTGGGAAGCGGAAGCGGCGGTCGAGAAGGCGCGCGGCGAAGTCGCCGAACTGATCGGCGCGGATCCGCGCGAGATCGTCTGGACGTCGGGAGCAACCGAATCCGACAACCTGGCGATCAAGGGTGCGGCCCAGTTCTACAAGACGCGCGGCAAGCATCTCGTGACCGTGAAGACCGAGCACAAGGCGGTGCTCGACACGATGCGCGAGCTCGAGCGGCAGGGCTTCGAGGTGACCTATCTCGACGTCCAGGAAGACGGTCTCATCGATCTCGACAAGCTGCAATCGGTCCTGCGCAAGGACACGATCCTGGTCTCGGTGATGTTCGTCAACAACGAGATCGGCGTCATCCAGGACATCGCCACCATCGGCGCGATGTGCCGAGAGCGCGGCATCATCTTCCACGTCGACGCCGCCCAGGCGACCGGCAAGGTGACGATCGACCTGCGCACGTTGCCGGTCGACTTGATGAGCCTGGCGTCGCACAAGACCTACGGCCCGAAGGGCATCGGCGCGCTTTACGTGCGGCGCAAGCCGCGCGTCCGGATCGAGGCGCAGATGCACGGCGGCGGTCACGAGCGCGGCATGCGCTCGGGAACGCTGCCGACGCACCAGATCATCGGCATGGCCGAGGCCTTCCGCCTGGCACGCCTGGAGATGGGCACCGAGATCGAACGCATCCGCATGCTCCACAAGAAGCTGATCGACGGCCTCTCGGGAATCGAGCAGACGTTCCTGAACGGCCATCCGACGCAGCGCGTGCCGCACAACGTCAACATGTCGTTCAACTACGTCGAGGGCGAGTCGCTGATCATGGGCATCAAGGGGATCGCCGTCTCTTCGGGATCGGCCTGCACGTCGGCCAGCCTGGAGCCGAGCTACGTGCTGCGCGCCCTCGGCCGGAGCGACGAGCTCGCTCACTCCAGCCTGCGCATGACGATCGGCCGCTTCACGACCGAGGAAGAGATCGACTACGTGGTGTCGACCCTGAAGGAGCGCGTCGCCAAGCTGCGCGAGCTCTCGCCGCTCTGGGACATGTTCCAGGAAGGCATCGACATCAGCACCATTCAGTGGGCGGCGCATTAGGCAGCCTGCATCCAGGAGAACAAGATGGCATACAGCGAAAAGGTCGTCGAGCACTACGAGAACCCGCGCAACGTCGGCTCCTTCGACAAGGGCGACGACGCGGTCGGTACCGGCATGGTCGGCGCGCCGGCGTGCGGCGACGTCATGAAGCTGCAGATCCGCGTCAACGGCGAGACCGGCCTGATCGAGGACGCCAAGTTCAAGACCTACGGCTGCGGCTCGGCGATCGCGTCGAGCTCGCTCGTCACCGAATGGGTGAAGGGGAAGTCGCTCGACGAAGCGCTGACGATCAAGAACACGCACATCGCGACCGAGCTGGCCTTGCCGCCGGTGAAGATCCACTGTTCGATCCTGGCCGAGGACGCGATCAAGGCGGCGGTCAACGACTACCGCGCCAAGCATTCGGCCGCGGCCGCGGCGTCTGTCACGGCGGAAGCGACTAGCTGAGATGTCCGTCACCCTCACTGAAGCGGCCGCGCGCCACGTCTCGCGCTACCTCGGAAAGCGGGGGAAGGGAGTCGGCGTTCGCCTCGGCGTGAAGACGACGGGCTGCTCCGGCTTGGCCTACAAGCTCGAGTACGCCGATGACTTCGCGGCCGAGGACCACGTCTTCGAGGACCACGGCGTCAAGGTCATCGTCGATCCGAAGAGTCTGCCGTACATCGACGGCACCCAACTCGACTTCGTGCGCGAAGGCTTGAACGAAGGCTTCAAGTTCCACAACCCGCGCGAGAAGGACCGGTGCGGCTGCGGAGAGTCGTTTCGGGTGTAGCGGACCGCGTCGCCGGAATCCGACGGGCCCGCTGTGCGGGCCTTCTCTTTGTCTTCTATGAACCTCGCCATCGATGATTTCGCGCTGTTCGGCCTGCCGCGCCGCTTCGCGCTCGACCGGGCCGATCTCGGTGCCCGCCGTCGCGCCTTGCAGGCCGAGGTGCATCCCGATCGCTTCGCTGGCGCCGACGCTGCCGCGCGACGCGCGGCGATGCAGTCGGCCGTGCGCGTGAACGAGGCCTACGAGCGGCTCAAGGATCCGCTCAAGCGCGCCGCCTACCTGTGCGAGCTCGCCGGTGCGCCGATCGGCGCCGAGGACAACACCGCGATGCCCGTCGACTTCCTCGACCGGCAGATGACCTGGCGCGAGGCACTCGACGACGCGACGTCGCAGGGTGACCTCGAGGCCATCGAACAGGTCGTCGCGCGCGAGCGCCAGGCGGCGCACGCGCGCCTCGCGCAGTCGCTCGACGGACCACGCGAGATCGACGAGGCGGTCCGGCAGGTGAGGGCGCTGATGTTCGTCGAGCGATTCGCCGGCGACGTCGGTGACCGCCTCGCCGCCCTCGAGCGCTGACATGGCGCTGCTCCAGATCTCCGAGCCGGGCGCGTCGCCCGACCCGCACACGCGGCGCCACGCGGTCGGCATCGACCTGGGCACGACGCACTCGCTCGTCGCCGCCGTCCGCAGCGGCGTCGCCGAGTGCCTGCCCGATCGGGACGGACAGGTCCTGCTGCCGTCGGCGGTGCGCTACCTCGCCGACGGCACGACGCGGATCGGCAGCGCGGCGCTCGACGGGTCGGTGAGCGATCCGCACAACACCATCGTGTCGGTGAAGCGCTTCATGGGACGCGGGCTGGACGACGTCGCGGGCGGCGCCCGGTCGGCGTACGACTTCGTCGAAGGCGCGGGCGGCATGGTTCGCCTGCGGACCGCGGCCGGCGTGAAGTCGCCGGTCGAGGTCTCGGCCGAGATCCTCGCGACCCTGCGCCAGCGCGCGGAAGACACGTTCGACGACGAGCTCTTCGGCGCAGTGATCACCGTGCCAGCCTATTTCGACGACTCTCAGCGCCAGGCGACCAAGGACGCGGCGGAGCTCGCCGGCATTCACGTGCTGCGCCTCATCAGCGAGCCGACGGCCGCGGCCATCGCCTACGGGCTCGACAACGCGAGCGAAGGCCTGTACGCCGTGTACGACCTCGGCGGCGGCACCTTCGACCTGTCGATCTTGCGCATGACAAGGGGCGTTTTCGAGGTGGTCGCCACCGGCGGCGACTCGGCGCTGGGCGGCGACGACATCGACGCGGCGCTCGCGGAGTGGGCGCTGTCGCGGCTCGGCGTCGAGGCATCGAGCGCCGGCGATCGGCGCGCCGCCGCGGTCGCGGCGCGCGCGACGAAGGAAGCGCTCTCGGCGACGGGGCGGGCCACGTTCGCCTGCGTCGTCGCAGGAGTGCCGTTGTCGCTCGCGGTCGATCGCTCCGATCTGGAGGCGGTCGCCAGGCCCTTCGTCGATCGCACGATCGCGGTCACGCGGCAGGTCGTCCGCGACGCCAAGGTCGCCAAGCCGGAGATCGACGGCGTCGTGCTCGTCGGCGGCGCGACGCGCATGCCGCTCGTGCGGCGCGCAGTACACGATTTCTTCGGCCGCGAGCCGCTCGTCAACCTCGATCCCGACCAGGTCGTCGCGCTCGGCGCCGCGTTGCAGGCCGAGGCGCTCGCGGGGCACCAAGGCTCCGACGGACTGCTGCTCCTGGACGTGATCCCGTTGTCGCTCGGGCTCGAGACCATGGGCGGGCTCGTCGAGCGGATCATCGATCGCAACAGCCCGATTCCGACGGCACGGGCCCAGGACTTCACGACCTTCCAGGACGGCCAGACCGCGATGGCAATCCATGTCGTGCAGGGCGAGCGCGAGCTTGTCGCCGATTGCCGCTCGCTGGCCCGCTTCGAACTGTGCGGCCTGCCGCCGCTGGTCGCCGGCGCGGCGCGGATCCGGGTCACCTTCACCGTCGACGCCGACGGCCTGCTGAGCGTCGCCGCGCGGGAAGAGACGGCTGGCGTGGAAGCGTCGGTCGTCGTCAAGCCGAGCTACGGGCTCAGCGACGACGAGGTGGCGCGAATGCTGGGAGAGAGCTTCGGTCACGCCGAGGACGACATGGCGGCGCGTTCCCTGCGGGAGGCGCAGGTCGACGCCGACCGGCTGCTGGCAGCGATCGCGTCGGCACTCGCTGTCGACGGCGATCTGCTCCCGGCGGCGGAGCGCGAAGCGATCGCTGTCGCCTCCGATCGGCTCCGCGAGGCGCGGGCCGCAGAGGAGCGCGGCGCGATCGACGTCGCGCTCAAGGTGCTGTCAGACGCGACCGAAGCCTTCGCGGCCGAGCGCATGAACCGCGGCATCCGCCGTGCGCTCGCGGGTCGCCGGATCGAGGAGATCTGACAGTGCCGGTGATCAGGATCCTGCCGCATCCGGGGTATTGCCCCGAGGGTCGCGAGATCGAGGTCTCACCGGGCGTGTCGATCTGCGAGGCCATGCTGGAGAACGGTGTCGCCATCGAGCATGCCTGCGAGATGAGCTGCGCGTGCACCACCTGCCACGTCGTGGTCCGCGAAGGCTTCGCGTCGCTGGGAGAGCCTGATGAGAGCGAGGAGGATCTGCTCGATCGCGCCTGGGGTCTGGAGCCGACGTCGCGGCTGTCGTGTCAGGCGATCGTCGCGCGTCAGGACGTGACGGTCGAGATCCCGAAGTACTCGATCAACCACGCCAAGGAAAAGCACTGACCGCTCGGCGCGTTTGCCCGCGGAGCCACGAAACAGCCGCTAGCGACGCTCGTGATTCGCGTTCATCGCTCGACGCAGCCAACCGAGCGGGCTGATCGAATCGAGGAACGAGTCAGGTGCCGTCGTGTCACGCTCGGCGAGGACGGCCCGGCCGTCGAGCATCTCGATCAGGGCGCGGGCTTCGCCTTTCTTGAGGCCGCTGATCTCGACCAGCTTGGCCAGGCTCACGTACCGCTGCGACATCTCGCTCAGCGCGCGCCGATGGGCGGTGCGCTGGTAGTCGGCCGTCAGTTCGGGCCAGGCGAGAAGTCGGTACTCTTTCATCGCGGACAGAGGGCAATCGCGAGTTGCGATGCGGCATCGGGACCCGAGCCTACCTGTGCTGCGCCGCAGCGGAAAGGATTGATTGCAAGGGCTTCGTGATATTTGCAACGGTTGTCACACCCGACGCCCCGAGCGGCTCGGGCCTAGACCGTCGCCTGATGCAACGCGCGTTGCACCTCGCTCTGCCAGGGCAGGGCGTGGACGAGCTGGTGCAGCCGCAAGGCCACCTCGAAGTTCGTCAGCGCCTCGCCCTCGTCGTCGAGCAGCTTCAGGTTCGTGACGAGACCGAGCGGATCGGCCATCGCGACGACGCCTTGTTGCAGCTGCACCCAGTCCCAGGCGACGCCTGCAGACCGGGATTCCCGTTCGTCGCCCCAGAGAGTCTGGCCCGAGCACGGGGAGTCGTTGTCGCCGTTGTTCAACACTCGGGTCCCGAGGTGCGTGAGGAGCAACTGGGGCGCGCGGCTGGCCTGCCACAATAGAGGGGGCCACGCGCAAACGATCCAGGCGGGGGTCATCGTTATATTGGAGTCGATGGTGGATTCCTTGTTGGTCTTCGAGGCCTGCCAGTGTCGCGAGACTGCGGGGCTTTGCCATCTGTCAGAGTTGTCAGGGTGATGCAAGAGATTCCAGGCCGTCGCGTGATGGCAGTAACCAGGCGCTCACCGGATGCTTGACAGCGGGTTCACGTCGGTGCTTGCGGCGCGCAATCGCGACGAGCTGCAGACCCAGGTCGTCGCGTTCACGAAGCGTCTCGGCTTCGAGACGGTTTCGGCGACGGTGGTCATCGACCATTTGCTCGGAGAAGCCGAGTTCATCACGGTCGACAACACGCCTCGGGCTTACTTGGAGGCCTTTCAGAACCGCGACAACTGGCGGCGGGACCCGGTGGCGCAGCATTGCAAGCGCCAGAGCATGCCGATCATCTGGGATCAATCCACTTACGCCACCCAAGGTCTGGGCGACATGTGGGAACACCAGGCCAGGTTCGGTTATCGAAACGGCATTGCCATGGCCCTTCACATGCCCGAGGGCCGGCACTTCTTTTTCGCGGTCGATCGTGACCAGCCCGTGCCTCCCGACGCCGGTGAACTGACGCGGCTCGTGGCCGACCTCCAGCTGTTTGCCGTGCACGCGCAGGATGCGGCGATGAGGATATTGACGCCCGCGCCGGTGTCGTCAAACGCTCCGTCCCTGACTCCGCGGGAACTGGAGGCGTTGCGGTGGACGATGGAAGGAAAGACAGCCTGGGAGGTCGGCAATCTCCTGGGGATCACAGAGCGCACAGCTGTGCTCCACGTCAATAACGCGACCCACAAGCTCGATTGCGTCAACAAGCACCAAGCGGTCCTGAAGGCGCTCCGACTGGGTCTCATCCGCTGACGGGCGGGTTCAAGAGCGGATGCGCCTCTCGTACTAGGCACGTTCGTGACCAACTGCCCACTGTAAGACTTGACAGTTACCTCCCGAGTCGTCAGCTGCTCCAATAACGATGGGCCGAAAGGCACAACCATCGTCGAAGGAGCATTTGATGAACGAGTCTCAATCGGATCAAGCTTGTCGTGACACGCTCGGGGCGGTCTCGGATTGTCCCGTCGTCGAGCTCGACGATCTGCAACTTCAGTCGGTGGTCGGTGGCAGCTATGGTCCGACGGGCGGCTGGGGTCTTGCGGACTTGGACCGAGGGCCGACGCAAGGCTGGTAGGTCCGGCCGCTCATTCGCTCGCTCTCCGGCCTCGGGGCCGGTTCTCGCGTTGGTGACTCCTGCGCCGTCGCCGACTCGACCCGAAGTCGCGGGGTTGCACCAACCTGCTCGAACCCTTCGCGACTTGCGCGGCCACAATTGCTCAACATTGAGCAACCATCGCCACTGCCGACAAGACTTCTTGCGCGGTCGTCGCGAGCGACATGCACGTTCTGGGCTTCGAGACTTCTTGTGACGAGACCGGCATCGCGTTGGTCGACATCGACCGTGCCGCGACACCGAGGCTTCTTTCGCAGGGGCTGCACAGTCAAGTCGAGATGCACGCCGCCTACGGGGGCGTCGTCCCCGAACTCGCATCGCGCGACCATATTCGTCGGGTTCTGCCATTGGTCCGCGAGGTCCTCGGCCAGGCGGGCGTGGTCACGACGGACGTCGACGTCGTCGCCTACACGCGCGGCCCGGGACTCGCGGGCGCTCTCTTGGTCGGGGCGGGCGTCGCGTGCTCGTTGGCGGCGGCTCTCGGCCGCCCGGCCCTTGGCATCCATCACCTGGAAGGCCACCTTCTGTCGCCTTTCCTGTCGGCAGATCCCCCATCGTTTCCATTCCTCGCATTGCTCGTCTCCGGCGGACATACCCAGCTGTTGAAGGTGACGGACGTCGGTCGATACGAGCTTCTCGGCGACACCATCGACGACGCCGCCGGCGAGGCGTTCGACAAGACGGCGCAACTGCTCGGCCTCGGCTATCCGGGTGGCCCGGCGCTGGCCCGGCTGGCAGAGTTCGGCGATCCGTCCGCGTTTTCTCTGCCGCGGCCGCTCCTCAACCGTCCGAATCTCGACTTCTCGTTCGCCGGACTGAAGACCGCTGTGCGCATCCGTGCGGCGCGGCTCGGCTCGACGTGCGAGCAGGCGCGCGCCGATCTCGCCGCCTCGACGCAGGAGGCCATCGTCGACGTGCTCGTCCGCAAATCGATGGCCGCGCTCGATGCGACCGGGCTGCGACGGATGGTGGTGGCAGGCGGCGTCGGCGCCAACACGGCGTTGCGTGAGCGCCTGCGCCGGGAGTGCGCCCGCCGCGACGTCGGGGTGCACTTCCCGGAGCTCGCCCTGTGCACCGACAACGGCGCCATGATCGCTCTCGTCGCTGCTATGCGATGGCAACGCGGCCTTGCCGAGCCGAGCATCGGACATGCGTTCGACGTTCGCCCGCGCTGGCCGCTCGTCGCCGCCTGACGGGCATGTGCCCGGAGACGGTCCGCCGTCGGGCTATAATTTCTGGCTTCGTTGCTCACGCAGCGGATCCTGCACGACGCCGGTCGGTTTCACCGGCGATCGCAAGTCCAGCCCCGAAACCGTAGCCCCGCTTCGCTGTCGGCGCTCGGTTTCACACGAGGAAACGAGATGCCCGCCACCGCAGAACACAAGGCCGAGATCGTCAAGGCGAACGCACGTTCGGCCAGCGACACCGGATCGACCGAGGTGCAAGTCGCCTTGCTCACCGACCGGATCAACGAGCTCACGCCGCACTTCAAGACCCACCTGAAGGATCACCACGGCCGCCGCGGCCTCCTGAAGATGGTGAATCGGCGCAAGAGCCTGCTCGCCTATCTGAAGAACACCGACGTCACGCGCTACGCGGCGCTGATCCAGAAACTCGGCCTGCGCAAGTAGGCGAAGAAACGTCGCCCGCTGCCGACTGGATTCGACCGGTGGCATGCGGGCACTTGGGAACGAGCGGCTTCACGGCGTCGCTGTGTCATTCCACCGTTGTTCGCGCGGCGTCGTCCGCGAGCACCCTTGGAATGGCATTACGCCCTCGCTTCTAGTTCCGGGGTGTAGGCGCCGCCCGAAAGGCGCCCGTCACGAAACGGAGAACCAGACATGAGCATCTTCAACAAGGTCACGAAGTCGTTCCAGTGGGGACAGCAGACCGTCACCCTCGAGACCGGCGAGATCGCCCGCCAGTCGGGCGGTGCGGTCATCGTCAACATCGCCGACACCGTCGTCCTCGCGACCGTCGTCGCCAGGAAGGACGCCAAGCCCGGCCAGGACTTCTTCCCGCTGACCGTCGACTACATCGAGAAGACCTACGCCGCCGGCAAGATCCCCGGCAGCTTCTTCAAGCGCGAAGGCCGCCCGAGCGAACTCGAGACGCTGACCTCGCGGCTGATCGACCGGCCGCTGCGGCCGCTCTTCCCGGAAGGCTTCTACAACGAAGTCCAGGTCGTCATCCATGTGCTCTCGCTCAATCCCGAGATCGCCGCCGACATCCCGTCGCTGATCGGCGCGAGCGCCGCGCTGGCACTGTCGGGCATTCCGTTCAACGGCCCGATCGGCGCCGCGCGCGTCGGCTACATCGACGGCCAGTACGTCC
>JBBRZP010000130.1:0-11161 GCA_038236565.1 Burkholderiales bacterium
AGAGCAGCGCCATGTCGACGAGCGTGATCGACGCAAGACCGCTCGGCACCAGCAGCGTCTGCAGGCCGCCTTCGAGCGTGGCGATCCGCTCCTCGAGCGTGAAGGTCGTCGGCGTGCCGTGCAGGCCGTAGGTGTAGCCGGCCTTGTCCTTCCACTTCCTCGCGCGCATCGCCGCGACGTCCTTGAAGACGATGGTCGAGGCCCGGTGCACGGCCGGCTGCACGGAGACGAACCCCGCCGGCGGTCGGTAGGGATGGGCGATCAGCTCGGTGCTGCGGGTCAGGTACTTCTTCATGGAGGATGTGCGCGACGAACGCGCTGGCTCAGATCGGCATGCCGATCAGGTCGTGGCCTTCGGCGGCGACGATGCGGGCGCGCGTGAACTCGCCGCTCTTCATCGTCTTCGACGCCTTGTCGGGCGGCAGCAGGCGGACGCGGCCGTCGATCTCGGGCGCATCGGCGTAGGTGCGGCCCCAGCCGCCCTTCCTGCCGAGACCGGGCGCCGAGTCGACGAGCACCTGCATCGTCGCGCCCACGCGCTCGCGCAGCTTGGCGATCGACACGTCCTCTGCGACCTGCATGAAGCGCGCGCGCCGCTCCTCGCGCAGCTCTGCGGGCACCATGCCGGGGATGTCGTTCGCGACCGCGCCGTCAACCGGCGAATAGGCGAAGCAGCCCGCGCGATCGATGCGCGCCTCGCGGACGAAGTCGAGCAGGTGCCCGAACTCCGCGTCGGTCTCGCCCGGGAAGCCCGCGATGAAGGTGCTGCGCACGACGAGCTCGGGGCAGATCTCGCGCCAGCGCTCGAGCCGCTCGAGGTTCTTCTCGCCGCTCGCCGGTCGCTTCATGCGTCGGAGCACATCGGGATGCGAGTGCTGGAACGGCACGTCCAGGTAAGGCAAGACCCCGCCCGTTGCCATCAGCGGCAGCACCGCGTCGACGTGCGGATACGGATAGACGTAATGCAGCCGCACCCACGCGCCGTGCGGCGCGGCGATCTCGGCCAGGCGCTCGCAGAGAGACAGCAGCTGCGTCTTCACCGGCCGGCCGTCCCAGAAGCCGGTGCGATAGCGCACGTCGACGCCGTAGGCGCTCGTGTCCTGGCTGATGACGAGCAGCTCCTTCACGCCAGACTCGAACAGCGCCGCCGCTTCCGAGAGCACGTCGCCGACCGGCCGTGACACCAGATCGCCGCGCAGGCTCGGGATGATGCAGAACGTGCAGCGGTGGTTGCAGCCCTCGCTGATCTTGAGATAGGCGTAGTGCTTCGGCGTCAGCTTGATGCCGAACGACGGCGGCGCAGGCACGAGATCGAGAAACGGATCGTGCGGCTTGGGCACGTGCGCGTGCACCGCGTCCATGACCTCTTCCGTGGCGTGCGGCCCGGTGACGGCGAGCACGCTCGGATGCATCTGCCGGACCAGGTTGCCGCCGCCCTGGCCTGCCTTGGCGCCGAGGCAGCCGGTGACGACGACACGGCCGTTCGCTGCCAGGGCCTCGCCGATCGTGTCGAGGCTTTCCCGGACTGCATCGTCGATGAAGCCGCAGGTGTTGACGATGACGAGGTCGGCGCCCTCGAAGCTCTTCGACGTGGCGTAGCCTTCGGCGCTGAGTCGCGTCAGGATCAGTTCGGAATCGGTGAGCGCCTTCGGGCAGCCGAGCGACACGAAGCCGATCTTCGGCGCGGTGCTGGCGATCGGAGGGCGGTCCAGCGCGGCTTCGGTCATCGACGGATTTTCGCCGATCTCCTACTTTCGCCTGGCCGTCGAGGCCGAAGGCCCCGCGACGCCCTCGACGGCGAGCACCTCGCAGCGATAGATGGTGGTCCAGGGAACCAGCGGCGAGCCCGACGAGACGTCGACGCCGTTCACCTTGAACTGGAAGCGCTGCGGCCTGGCGCGCGTGGCCTGCGTCTTCAGCGCCGGGAACGCGGCCAGGTTCGTCCAGTCGATCGTCCACGCGTGCTGGCGCGGCACCTGCACGTCCTTGGCCGGGCGCCAGATGTGCAGCGCGTTGTTGTCGAACGCGACCTCGGCGACATAGGTGTTGCCGGCCTCGAGCTTGCCGGTGAACTCGACCGGCCCGGCGGGCGTCGATGCGGTGGCGGATGCAGACGATGCGGCCGGCGCGGCTCTCTTTCCCGCGGATGCCGCGGCGCTCGCCTTGGCGTCGGAACCCGCCGCGACCGCCAGCGCGGAGCATGTCGCCGCGACCAGCGCCAGCGCCGACCAGGTCGCGGCCCGTGCCACGCCCGTCATCGCTTCGGCGCGGCGCGGCCGCCGGCGAGCGGAAAGATCGCCTCGGCCTGCTTGTTGAGCTGCTCCTGCATCTGCGTGAACACGTGGCGCGACTGCTCGAGGTAGGTGCCCATCAGGTTCTGCACCATCGGCGCCTGGCCGCTGACGAGCTTGGCCCACATCTCGGGGCTCTGCAGGCGCGGATCGAGCAGCCCGCTCGACTGCTCGGCCAGCCGTGCCTGCACGTCGGTGAAGGTCTGCAGGTTCTTCTCGAGGTACGAGCCCATCATTCCCTGCATCGCGTGGCCGTAGAAGCGGATGATCTGGGCCAGCATCGGCGCCGAGAACATCGGCACGCCGCCGGTCTCCTCCTCGAGGATGATCTGCAGCAGGATGCTGCGCGTCAGCTCCTCGCCCGACTTGGCATCGCGCACCTCGAACGCGGTGCCCGAGAGCACCATCGCCTTGACCTCGGCGAGCGTGATGTAGCTCGAGATCTCGGTGTCGTAGAGACGCCGGTTCGGGTACTTCTTGAGGATGCGCAGCCCCTTCGCGGCGGGCTCCTCGGAGGGCGCCTTTGCAGCTCGACGACTCTGGGCCATGCCATCTCCGGCGTGTGAACACGATGAATTCTAGAAGTGGCGTGCGCGCCGGGCGGAGGGTTTTCCCCGCAGCATCCCCCCGCCGCTTCACGCTGCCGGTGCGGCGACCTTGGCGACGAGGGTGAGGATGTCGTAGCTGGCGACGATCTCGCCGTCCTGGTTCGTGACCTCGACGTCCCACGCGACGACTCCCTGTCCGCGTCCCTGCGCGTCCTTGCGGTTGCGGTCGATCTTCCTCTTGCAGGTGAGCCGTGCCCGGATGGTGTCGCCGATGGCGACCGGCTTGACGAAGCGCAGCGTGTCGAGCCCGTAGTTGGCGAGCACCGGTCCGGGCGCGGGCGAGACGAAGAGGCCCGCCGCCGCCGAGAGCACGAAGTAGCCGTGCGCGATGCGCCGGCCGAACGCCGACTCCCTGGCCGCGATCTCGTCGAAGTGCATGTAGAAGAAGTCGCCCGAGATGCCGCCGAAGGCGACGATGTCGGCCTCGCCCACGGTGCGCCGGTGCGTGAGCAGCGAGTCGCCGATCGCGAGCTCCTCGAAGTGCTTGCGGAACGGATGGACGTCGCCTTCGTGCAGCGTCGCGCCGCGCACGTATTCGCCGGTGACGGCGGTGAGCATCGTCGGCGAGCCCTGCAACGCAGCGCGCTGCAGGAAGTGCTTGACGGCACGGATGCCGCCGAGCTCCTCGCCGCCGCCCGCACGCCCGGGACCGCCGTGCTTGAGCATCGGCAGCGGCGAGCCGTGGCCGGTCGATTCGGCAGCGGCGACGCGGTCGAGCACGAGCAGTCGCCCGTGCCAGGCTGCCATCCGGGGGATCGCCTGCGCGGCGACCTTCGGGTCGTGCGTCACGAGCGTCGCGACCAGGCTGCCCTTGCCGCGCGCGGCGAGCGCGAGCGCCTCATCGAAATCGCGGTACGGCATCAGCGTCGACACCGGACCGAAGGCCTCCACGTCGTGGACCGCGTCGTTGCTCATGGCATCGCGGCAGAGGACGAGCGTCGGCGCGAAGAAGGCGCCGCCGGCGACGCCTTCGCCGATCGGCGCAAAGCCGTCGCGCGCGCCGAACACGATCTCGTTGCCGGCCGACAGCAGCGCGAGCCGCTCGCCGACGTCGCTCTGCTGCGCCTTCGAGGCGAGCGCGCCCATCTTCACGCCGTCGACCGCCGGATCGCCGACGCTGATCTTCGCCAGCCGCTCGCGCAGCCGGGTGGCGACGGCATCGAGGTGCTGCGCCGGCACGATGGCGCGCCGGATCGCGGTGCACTTCTGCCCGGCCTTGGCGGTCATCTCGCGCGCGACCTCCTTGACGAAGAGATCGAACTCCTCGTCGTCGGGCGTGACATCGGGGCCGAGGATCGCGGCGTTGAGCGAATCGGCCTCGGCGTTGAACGGGATCGAGCGCGAGAGCAGGTTCCGGTTGCCGCGCAGCTTCAGCGCTGTGTCGGCCGAGCCGGTGAAGGTGACGACGTCGCTCGATTCGAGCCGCTCGAGCAGGTCGCCGGTCGAGCCGATGACGAGCTGCAGGCTTCCCGCCGGCAGCAGCCCCGAGCCCATCATCATCCGCACCAGCGCCTCGGTGAGATAGCTCGTCGCCGTGGCAGGCTTGGCGATGCACGGCATGCCGGCGAGAAAGGTCGGCGCGAATTTCTCGAGCAGGCCCCAGACCGGGAAGTTGAAGGCATTGATGTGCACGGCGACGCCGCCGCGCGGCACCAGGATGTGCGTGCCGGCGAAGCGCCCTGTCTTGCCGAGCATCACCGGCGGGCCTTCGTGGAGCAGATTGCCGGACGGCAACTCGTTGCCCGCCATCGACGCGTATGCGTAGAGCGTGCCGGTACCTCCCTCGATGTCGACCCAGCCGTCGTTGCGGGTCGCGCCGGTGTGGCGCGAGACCGCGTAGAGCTCTTCCTTCCTCTCGTTCACATAGGCCGCGATCGCCTTCAGCCGCGCCGCGCGCTGCTGGAAGTCGAGCGCCAGCAGCGCCGGGCCGCCGGTTCGGCGCGCGAACGCGAGCGCCTCGGCGAAATCGATCTCGTCGGCGTGCGCGTGGTGAATCGCCGAGCCGTCGATGGCGCTCGCCAGCGATGCGCCGGCGCGCGTGCCGATCCAGCGGTCGGCGATCAGGCTTTGCAGGATCGACATGACGCGATCAGGGCTGGTAGTGCCATGCGCCGTTCTCGATCTTGACCATCACGCGAGCGCGCTGGTCGAGGCCGAGATGGTCGGTGGGAGACATGTTGAAGATGCCGTGCGCGCCGTGCACCTCGCGCGCAGACTCGAGGGCGTCGCGCAAGGCGGCGCGGAACTCGGGTGTACCGGGCTGCGCCTTCTTGAGCGCCTGCGTCGCGGCCACGGTCATCAGCCGACCCGCGTCCCAGGCGTGCGCACCGAAGGTCGAGACCGAGCCCTTGCCGTAGGCCGCCTCGTAGCGCGCGACGTAGTCGAGCGCACTGATGCGGACCGGATTGCCGGGCGGCAGCTGCGAGGCGACGAGCACCGGGCCGGCAGGCAGGAACGTGCCGTCGACGTCCTTGCCGCCGACGCGCAGGAAGTCGTTGTTGGCGACGCCGTGCGTCTGGTAGTACTTGCCGGCGTAGCCGCGCTCCTTGAGCGTGCGCTGCGGCAGCACGGCCGGCGTGCCCGAGCCGGCGATGAGGATGGCATCGGGCTTGGCGGCGATGATCTTCAGCGCCTGGCCCGTCACCGAGGTGTCAGTTCGGGCATAACGCTCGCTGGCGACGACCGTCAGGCCCTTCAGCGGCGCGATCTTCGAGAACTCGCGAAACCAGCCTTCGCCGTACGCGTCGGCGAAGCCGATGAAGCCGACCGTCTTCACGCCGGCCGCGGCCATGTGCGTGGCGATCGCGAGCGACATCATGATGTCGTTCTGCGGCGTCTTGAAGACCCACTTCCTCTTCGCGTCGACGGGCTCGACGATCGACGCCGACGCGGCCATCGAGATCATCGGTGTCTGGGACTCGGCCGCGACGTCGATCATCGCCAGCGAGTTCGGCGTCGTCGTCGAGCCGAGCAGGACGTCGACCTTGCTCTCCGTGATCAGCTTTCTCGCGTTGGCGACCGCCGTCGTCGTGTCGGACGCGTCGTCGAGGACGATGTAGTTCACCTTCTGGCCGCCGATCGTCTGCGGCATCAGGGCGATCGTGTTCTTTTCCGGGATGCCGAGCGAGGCGGCCGGACCGGTGGCCGAGACGGTCACGCCGACGTTGATGTCGGCAAGCGCGATCGAGGACGTCGCGGCGAGGCCGAGGACGACGAGGGCCTGTCTGGGGAAGGACCTGGCGAAGGACATGGGGAGTCTCCGTTGTTGTCGAGAGGGGAAGGAATGCGCTTGCGAACCGGCGCGCGCACCGCGCCGATGCCGCCGAAGAACAGGTCGGCGACGACTGGAGCGAGGTCGTCGTGGCTCAGCGCGCCGTCTGGCTGCAGCCAGGTGAACATCCAGTTCATCATGCCGAAGAGAAGCATCGCGAGCGGCTTCTCGAGCTTCGCGGCGCGCAGCTCCGGCCGGGTCGCGACGATCGCACCGGCGAAGGCGGCGACGACGCGCCGCTCGGCGCCGAGGATGCGGTCGCGCTCCGGCGCGTTCAGGAAGCGGACATCGTCGGTGAGCACGCGGTGCTCGGCCTGCGAGCCGGCGTAGACGGCGAGGAAGGCGGCGATCAGCCGGCGCAGGCGCGGCTCGGGCGCGAGTCCGGCCGCGTCGACCTCCGCGACCAGCGCGAGCAGGCGCGCGACATGCGCTTCGGCGATCTCGGCCAGCAGCTGGTGCTTGTCGCGCACGTAGTGGTAGAGCGACGGTTTCGAGATGCCGCAGGCCTCGGCTACTTCGTTCATCGACGTCGCGGTGTAGCCGCGGCGCGCGAACAGCTCGGCGGCGCGCGCGAGGATGGTCTCGCGCTGCAGCTCGTAGCCGGGGGCTCGTCCGCGCGGCATGTCAGGTCCGGATGTCCAGGTGCGCGCTCAACGATCGTCGAAGCTCAGCACGACCCGATCGCTGAGCGGATGCGACTGGCAGGTGAGCACGAAGCCGGCTGCGACCTCGTGCTTCTCGAGCGCGAAGTTGCGCTCCATGCGCACCTCGCCTTCGAGCAGCTTGGCGCGGCAGGTGCAGCACACGCCCGACTTGCACGAGAACGGCACCTCGAGCCCGGCCGCGGCGGCGGCTTCGAGGATGTTGCCCTGCGCGGCATGGAAGTCGATCTCGCGGCTGACGCCGTCGCGGATGATCGTGACCCGCGCATCGGCGACGTCGCCCGCGCGCGGCGCCTGCAGCGCGGCACGTGCGGCGCCCGATTCGTCGGGCACGCCGAAGCGCTCGATGTGGATGCGCTCGGCGGGGACGCCGGCCGCGACGAGCGCGGCCTCCGCCTCGTCGTTGACGCCATGCGGCCCGCAGACGAATGCGTGATCGATCCGGCTCGCGTCGACGAGCGTGCCGCCGGCGAAGAACTCGGCGATCTTCGCGCGGTCGAGCCGGCCGCTGTTGAGCGGCAGGTCGGTAGCTTCCTGCGAAAACAGCAGATGCAGCGTGAGGCGCGACAGGTAGCGGTTCTTCAGGTCCTCGATCTCCTCCATGAACATCGAGGAGCGCAGCTTCCTGTTGCCGTAGATCAGCGTGAAGCGCGACTGCGGCTCGGCCGCGAGCACCGTCTTCATGATCGACAGGATCGGCGTGATGCCGCTGCCGCCGGCGATGCCGAGGTAGTGGCGCGATGCGCTGGCATCGAGCGGCACGAAGAAGCGGCCTTCGGGCGCCATCACCTGGATCGTGTCGCCCGGCCGGAGGTGCTCGTTGATCCAGGTCGAGAAACGACCGCCCGGCACCTTGCGCACGCCGACGCGCAGGTCGCCGTCGTCGATGCCGGCGCAGATCGAGTACGAGCGGCGCTCGTCGCTGCCTCCGATCGTGCTGCGCAGCGTCAGGTGCTGGCCCTGGGTGAAGCGGAACGCCTCGGCGAGATCGCCGGGCACGTCGAAGCAGACGACGACGGCCTCCTCGGTCTCGGGCCGCACGCTCTTCACCGTGAGCGGATGGAAATGCAGGCTCGCCATCAGATCGCCTTGAAGTGCTCGAACGGTTCGCCGCAGGCGCGGCAGCGCCAGAGCGCCTTGCAGGCGGTCGCGCCGAAAGCGGCGATGCGCTCGGTGTCGACGCTTTCGCAGCGCGGGCAGGCGAGCGCCTCGACATGTCGACGGGGCACGAAGCGCATCGGCACGGCGTCGCCTGCGGCCAGGTGCCGCGGCGGCGCGATCCCGTAGGCGCGCAGCTTCGCGCGCCCGGCTTCGCTCATCCAGTCGGTGGTCCACGCCGGCGCGCGCTGCATGCGCACGCGCACCGGGCCGAGGCCGTCGGCGACGAGCGCGTCGACGATGCTCTGCTCGATCACCTCGGTCGCGGGGCAGCCGGAATACGTCGGCGTGACGACGACCTCGAGGCCCGCGCCTTCGAGATCGACGACGTCGCGGACGATGCCGAGGTCGCGCACCGAGACCACGGGCACTTCCGGGTCGAGGACGCCGTCGAGCACCTGCCAGGCGCGATCGACGCGCGAGAGCGCGACCTCGGCGCTCACCAGGTCCCTTCCGGGAACGTGCGCTGCAGATGCTGCATCTCGGCCAAGATGTAACCGAAGTGCTCGCTGTGGCGGCCGGCCTTGCCGGTGCTGCGGAAGGCGCGCTCCTTCGGCGGCGCAAGCCCCGCTTCGGCGAGCACCGCGTCGACCTCCGCGCGCCAGGCGTCGCGCAGGTCGTCCCAGCGCGGCCCGAGCTTCGACGCGGCGGCAGCCTCGTCGACGGCGTCGAGCTCGAAGATCTCGGCGATGTAGGGCCAGAGCAGGTCGAGCGCAGCCTTCGCGCGCGCCGTCGACTCGCCCGTTCCGTCGCCGAGGCGCACGACCCAGTCGGCCGCGTGCTCCTGGTGATAGGTCGCTTCCTTCACCGCCTTGGCGGCGACGCCGGCGAGCTCGCCGTCGCTCGATGCCAGGAGGCGATGCCAGAGATGCTTCAGGAACGTCGCCATCAGGAAGTTGCGCAGCACGGTGACGGCGAAGTCGCCGCGCGGCAGCTCGACGAGCGTGACGTTCTTGTAGTCGTGCTCGTCGCGCAGGAACGCGAGCTGGTCCTCGTCGTGCGCGTCGCCGCCCCGCTCGGCCTCGATCTGGCCGGCACGCGTGAGCACGCCACGCGCCTGGCCGAGCAGGTCGAGGGCGGTGTTCGACAGCGCGATGTCCTCCTCGATCGTCGGCGCCCGGCCCGACCACTCGGCGAGCCGCTGCGCCATCACCAGGCAGGTGTCGCCGATGCGCAGCAGGTACTGCACCGTCGGGTCGGACGAGACGCGGATCGACGCGCTCGTCGTGGTTGAGCTCATCGAGTGCTCACATGTGATCGAGCGACTTCGGCAGCTCGTAGAAGGTCGGATGGCGATAGACCTTATCGGCCATCGGATCGAAGAACGCCGCCTTGTCGCCGGGGTCGCTGGCGACGATCTGGTCGGAGCGCACGACCCACACGCTCGTGCCTTCCTGGCGCCGCGTGTAGACGTCGCGTGCGAGCTGGATCGCCATCTGCGGATCGGCCGCGTGCAGGCTGCCGCAGTGCTTGTGATCGAGGCCGGCCTTGCTTCGCACGAAGACTTCCCAGAGCGGCCATTCGGCCTTCTGCGTGCCTTTCTTCATCGGCTCGGCCGGCGGGCCGGGGATCGCCCCGGGCGTGACGGCCGGGCTCATGCGGCCTCCGCGAGCGCGGTCTGCTTCGCGGCGTGGACGAGCGCCGCCTCGCGCACCCATTCGCCGTCGTCCCACGCCGACACGCGCGCGGCCAGGCGCTCGCGGTTGCACGGCCCGTCGCCGCCGACGACCTGCCAGAACTCGTTCCAGTCGATCGCGCCGAAGTCGTAGTGCTCGCGCTCTGCGTTCCAGCGCAGATCGGGGTCGGGCAAGGTGACGCCGAGAATCTTCGCCTGATCGGCGGTGGCGTCGATGAACTTCTGACGCAGGTCGTCGTTGCTGATCCGCTTGATGCCCCACTTCATCGACTGCTCGGAGTTCGGCGACTCGGTGTCGGGCGGACCGAACATCATGATGCTCGGCCACCACCAGCGGTCGACCGACTCCTGCACCATCGCCTTCTGCGCATCGGTGCCGTGCGTCATCATCGTCAGCAGCGACTCGAAGCCCTGGCGCTGGTGGAACGACTCCTCGCGGCAGATGCGCACCATCGCCCGCGCGTACGGCGCGTACGAGCAGCGGCAGAGCGGCACCTGGTTCATGATCGCCGCGCCATCGACGAGCCAGCCGATCGTGCCCATGTCGGCCCAGCTGAGCGTCGGGTAGTTGAAGATCGAGCTGTACTTCGCCTTGCCGGAGTGGAGCGCGTCGTAGAGCTGGTCGCGCGAGGTGCCGAGGGTCTCGGCGGCGGCGTAGAGATAGAGGCCGTGGCCGGCTTCGTCCTGCACCTTGGCGAGCAGGATGGCCTTCCTCTTCAAGGTCGGCGCGCGCGTGATCCAGTTGCCCTCGGGCAGCATGCCGACGATCTCCGAGTGCGCGTGCTGGCTGATCTGGCGCACCAGCGTCTTCCTGTAGTGGTCGGGCATCCAGTCCTTGGCCTCGATGAAGTCGCCGGCATCGATGCGTGCGTCGAACGTCGCCTGGCGCGCGATCTCGTCGGCCGAGCGCACCGGCTTCGGCGTGTCGAGCCGGTCCTTGCCCATGGTGTCCATCGCTTGCGTGTACATGGTGTTCCTTCGAAAGCTATTTGCCGCGCTGATCGACGACGCGCCTGGCCTTGCCGACGAGTGTTCGCTCGAGCGAATCCGGTAGGCCGACATCGACCGTCGTCGTGATCCCGATGATGGTCTTGATCCGATGCCGCAGCCACTTGGCGACTGCCGCGCGATCGGCCGCGGCGTGCGCCGGCAGCATCTCGCAACGCACCTCAACCGCGTCGAGGTTGCCGTCGCGCGTGACGACGAGCTGGTACTGGCCCGAGAGCTGGCCGTGGCCGAGGACGATCTCCTCGACCTGGGTCGGGAAGAGGTTGACGCCGCGGATGATGAGCATGTCGTCGCTGCGGCCGACGATCTTGCCCATGCGACGCATCGCCCGCGCGGTCGGCGGCAACAGGCGCGTCAGGTCGCGCGTGCGGTAGCGCACGAGCGGCAGCGCTTCCTTGGTCAGCGTCGTGAAGACGAGCTCGCCCTCCTCGCCGTCGGGCAGCACCTCGAGCGTCACCGGATCGACCACCTCGGGCAGGAAGTGGTCCTCCCACACGTGCAGGCCGTCCTGGGTCTCCCCCGCCTCC
>JBBRZP010000131.1:0-11147 GCA_038236565.1 Burkholderiales bacterium
CGCGCTCGCCGCCTATCTCGTCGGCTCGCTCTCGTTCGCGGTCATCGTCAGCAGGGCGATGGGCCTGAGCGACCCGCGCACCTACGGCTCGGGCAATCCGGGCGCGACCAACGTGCTGCGCTCGGGCAGCAAGGTCGCCGCCGTCCTGACGCTCGTGCTCGACGCGCTCAAGGGATATGTGCCGGCCGCGCTCGCCGTGCACTTCGGCCCGCGCTGGGGCCTCGGCGACGGCACGGTCGCGCTGGTTGCGCTGGCGGCTTTCCTCGGTCATCTCTGGCCGGTGTTCTTCCGCTTCAAGGGCGGCAAGGGCGTGGCGACGGCGGCCGGCGCGCTGCTCGGCATCGATCCGCTGCTCGGCGCGGCGACGATCGCGACGTGGCTGATCATCGCCGCGTTCTTCCGCTACTCGTCGCTGGCCTCGATCGTCGCCGCCGTGTTCGCGCCGTTCTGGCAGCTGCTCACGCAAGGCCCCGACCCGATCGCGGCGGCGGTCATGGTGATGGGACTGCTGCTGCTCTGGCGCCACAGCGCCAACATCAAGCGCCTGCTCGCCGGGACCGAGAGCAAGCTCGGCAAGAGCGACGCGCCGGCGCGGCCTGCGCTTTCGAAGACGCGGCGCGCGGCACGGCGCTGAACGGGCGCTTCGTCAGTAGCTGAGGCCCATCGCGTCGCGCACCTCGCGCATCGTCTCGCGCGCCACCGTGCGCGCCCGCTCGGTGCCGACCTCGACGATCCAGTGCACCTGCTTCGGATTGGCGAGATAGGTCTCGGCGCGCTCGCGCCAGGGCGCCTGCTCGCGGATGATCGACTCGATCACCGGCTGCTTGCAGTCGAGGCAGCCGATCGCCGCCGTCGTGCAGCCATGGACGACCCAGGCCTTCGTCGCGTCGCTCGAATAGACCTGGTGGAACTGCCACACCGGGCACTTCTCCGGGTCGCCCGGATCGTTGCGATGGACGCGCGCCGGGTCGGTCGGCATCTTGCGGATCTTCTTCGTGACCTCGGCCGGCTCCTCGCGCATCGCGATCGAGTTGCCGTAGCTCTTGCTCATCTTCGTGCCGTCGAGGCCGATGAGCTTCGAGTTCTCGGTGAGCAGCACGTCGGGCTCGACCAGGATCGTCCTGCCGGTGCCGCGGAGGTGGCCGTCGAGGCGCTCGCGGTCGTCGCTCGAGAGAGATCCGCTCGCGGCGATGATCAAGCGGCCGAGCTCGAGCGCGGCGACGTCGCCGCCTTCGCGGTAGGCGTGGCGCGCGGCCTCGAACGCCTTCGCCCGATCCTTGCCCATCTTCTTCACGGCCGCCTTGACGAGCTCGTCGAAATTGGGCTCGCGGCCGTAGAGGTGGTTGAAGCGGCGCGCGACCTCGCGCGTGATCTCGACGTGTGGCGCCTGGTCGATGCCGACGGGCACGAACGCGGCCTTGTAGATCAGGATGTCGGCGGCCTGCAGCAGCGGGTAGCCGAGGAAGCCGTAGGTCGCGAGGTCGCGGTCCTTCAGGCGCTCCATCTGGTCCTTGTAGGTCGGCATGCGCTCGAGCCAGCCGAGCGGCGTGCCCATCGCCAGCAGCGTGAAGAGCTCGGCGTGCTCCGGCAGGCGGCTCTGGATGAAGAGCGTGACCTTGTCGGGGTCGAGGCCGGCCGCGAGCCAGTCGGTGACCATCTCGTAGACCGAGGTCTCGATCACCTCGCGCTCTTCGTAGTGCGTCGTCAGCGCGTGCCAGTCGGCGGCGAAGAAGAAGCACTCGTACTCGTCCTGCAGGCGCACCCAGTTCTTGAGCGCACCGTGCCAATGGCCGAGGTGCATCGCGCCGGTCGGGCGCATGCCCGAGAGGACGCGGCGGCGCGCTGTGTTGTCGCTCGTCGAGACGGGTTGATCGCTCATCTGGAGGGGTCGGCCGAAAGGCGTCGATTGTAGGTTTCGCCCCGAGGCCGCCGATACACTCGTCGCCGCCGATGAAGCAGATCGTCATCCTCCTCTCCGGGCGCGGCTCGAACATGGAAGCGATCGTGCGCGCCTGCGCGAGCGAGCGCTGGAATGCGCGCATCGCCGCCGTGATCAGCAACCGCGACGACGCCGCCGGGCTCTCGTTCGCCAGGGATCGCAGGATCGCGACGGCCGTCGTCGACCACCGCGCCTTCGCCGCGCGCGCCGACTTCGACGCCGCGCTCGCGGCCGAGGTCGATGCGCATGCGCCCGACGCCGTCGCGCTCGCGGGCTTCATGCGCATCCTCGGCCCGGCTTTCGTGCAGCGCTTCGCCGGGCGGCTCGTCAACATCCATCCGTCGCTGCTGCCGGCGTTCCCGGGGCTCCACACGCACCGGCGCGCGATCGAGGCCGGCTGCAAGGTCGCGGGCGCGAGCGTCCATTTGGTCACGGCCGACCTCGACCACGGTCCGATCGTCGCGCAGGCGATCGTGCCCGTGCTGCGCGACGACGACGAAGACGCGCTGTCGGCGCGCGTGCTGGCGCAGGAGCATCGCCTCTATCCGCTGGCGCTGCGCTGGCTCGTCGATGGCCGGCTCGACGTGCGCGACGGCGTCGTGCGCCATCGCGACGGCACGTCGCAGCTTCTGGCCTTCGACCCCGCCGCCCCGGGCTAGCCGCTGAAGAACCCGGCCGCGGCGTTGATCGAGAACGCCAGGATCGTCGTGTTGAAGACGAACGACAGCACCGACTGGAACAGCACGAGGCGGCGCATCTCGCGCGTCGTGATGCCGACGTCGGAGGTCTGCGCCGTGACGGCGATCGTGAACGAGAAGTACAGGAAGTCGGTGTGGTCCGGCTCGAAGGTCTTGCTCGAGCCCGGGAACGTGAGCCCGTTGTCGGGCTCGGCGCCGTAGTACGCGGCGGCGTAGGTCAGGCCGAAGAGCGTCGGCAGCAGCAGCCACGAGCCGACCACGGTGACGAACGCGAACAGCAGCGGCGTCAGCATGTGGGTCGGGCCCGCAGCCTTGGCCGCCATGAGCTCGAACACGATCGCGACGAGGCTCATGACCGACGCGAGGACGACGATCGACAGCACGATCGACGCGCTCTCGGCCTGCGCCAGCGCCAGCCGCTTGATGTGGCCGGAGTCGGCGTGCAGCAGCGCGATCGTGACCCAGACCAGGTAGATCCAGCTCAGCACGTTCCAGCCGAGGAGGGCGCGCGCGAGCGGCGACAAGTCGGCCGGCCACGCAGCGCCGGCGAGCACGCCGACGGCCGCTCACACCAGCAGGCGGCGATGCGCGAGCATGTGGCCGGGAGGCCTGGAGGGAGGAGAGGCGGGAGTGCTGCGGGCCACGGAGTCGCTCGCTGACGACACCAGCAAGGCCGCCACGAGCCTCGCTAGGATAATCGCAGCGATGCACCCGACCGCCCTGCTCGAGGCCGACACCGAGCTCGTGCACCGCGTGCTGCGCTTCGAGCATCCGGCCGACCGCATCGTGGCCGACTTCTTCCGCGAGCAGCATGCGCTCGGCGCGCGCGACCGCAAGACCCTCGCCGACGGCGCGTACGAGCTGATGCGGCGGCTGCCCTACTACCGCCATCTCGCGAGCTCGGCCAACGGCGGCAAGGGCGAGATCGAGCGGCGCCTGGCGATCCTCGCCTGGCAAGGCAACGACGGCGTCCTGCGCGCCGCCCTCGACGAGCGCGAGCGCGAGTGGGCCGAGCGCTGCAGCGCGTTCGATCGCGATGCGTTGCCGGCACGTCTGCGCCACAACCTGCCGGAGTGGCTCGCCGAGCCGCTCGAAGCACGCCTGGGCGAGGAGTTCTGGGCGTGGGTCGCCGCGACCGAGCTGCCGGCGCCGCTCGACCTGCGCGTCAATGCGCTGAAAGCCGATCGCGACGAGGTCCTGGCGCAGCTCGCGGGCGCGGGCATCGTCGCGGCCGCGACGCCTTACTCGCCGCTCGGCATCCGCGTCGAGGGCAAGCCCGCGCTGCAGAAGCTCGCGCTGTTCGAGCAAGGCCTCGTCGAGATCCAGGACGAGGGCAGCCAGCTGCTCGCGCTTGCGGTCGGCGCGAAGCGCAGCGAGATGGTCGTCGACTTCTGCGCCGGCGCCGGCGGCAAGACGCTCGCGCTCGGCGCGCAGATGCGCAACACCGGCCGTCTCTATGCCTTCGACGTCTCGGGCCATCGGCTCGCGGCGCTCGGGCCGCGCCTGCAGCGCAGCGGCCTCGGCAACGTTCATCCGGCGCAGATCGCGCACGAGCGCGACGAGCGCGTCAAGCGCCTCGCGGGCAAGGTCGATCGCGTCCTCGTCGATGCGCCGTGCACGGGCTCGGGGACGCTGCGCCGACATCCCGACCTGAAGTGGCGGCAGTCGCCCGAGACGCTCGCCACGCTGGCGCCGCAGCAGCGCGACATCCTCGCCGCGGCGTCGACGCTCGTGAAGCCGGGCGGCCGGCTGGTCTACGCGACGTGCAGCGTGCTCGACGCCGAGAACGAAGCGGTGGCGAGCGCGTTCGACGCGGCGCACGGTGCCCGATTCGCGCGGCGCTCCGCCAGCGAGTGCCTGCAGCGCACGCAGGTGGCGCAGGTCGAGAGCCTGGTCGCCGGCGACGATCTGCGCCTCTGGACGCAGCGCCACCAGACCGACTGCTTCTTCGCGGCGATCTGGGAAAGACGTTGACTTTCGTCAATCCGGCGCCAGATGCCGAATAGGGCCGCGATTTCCCGTCGCTTCGAAGGGGCATCCTCGCGGACCGGTCGAATAGAATCGATCTCCTTCAACGCGAGTGCGAAAGACCTGGATGGAAGTGATCAGCGCTGTCTTCAATGCCGTGATCGACTGGCTCGCGCACGGCTTTTCCGGCTTCAACGGCTGGGAGATCGTCGCCTACACGCTGGTCACCACGCACATCACGATCGCCGCGGTCACCATCTTCCTGCACCGCGCGCAGGCGCATCGCGCGCTCGACCTGCACGGCATTCCGTCGCACTTCTTCCGCTTCTGGCTCTGGCTCGGCTCGGGCATGGTGACCAAGGAATGGGTGGCGATCCACCGCAAGCACCACGCGAAGTGCGAGACGGTCGACGATCCGCACAGCCCGCAGACGCGCGGCATCAAGACCGTGCTCCTGCAAGGCAGCGAGCTCTATCGCACCGAAGCCAAGAACCAGGAGACGCTCTCCAAGTACGGCCGCGGCACGCCCGACGACTGGCTCGAGCGCAACCTCTATTCGCGCTACAGCTGGGAAGGCGTCGGCCTGATGCTGATCCTGAACCTGCTGCTGTTCGGCGCGATCGGCGCGACGGTCTGGGCGATCCAGATGGTCTGGATCCCGATCACGGCAGCCGGCATCGTCAACGGCATCGGCCATTGGTGGGGCTACCGCAACTTCGAGGCGTCCGACGCCAGCCGCAACGTCCTGCCGTGGGGCATCGTGATCGGCGGCGAGGAGCTGCACAACAACCACCACACCTATCCGACGTCGGCCAAGCTGTCGGTCAAGCCGTACGAGTTCGACATCGGCTGGGCCTACATCCGCGGCCTCGAGATGCTCGGCCTGGCCACCGTGCGCAAGACCGCGCCGCAGCTCAAGCTCGGCGCTGTCAAGCCCGTGGCCGACGACAAGACGCTCGAGGCGATCATCGCGAACCGCTACGAGGTGATGGCGAACTACGCGCGCAGCCTGCGTCGTGCCAGCCGGGCCGAGGTGCAGCGTGTGAAGGGCGAGGGCGGAAACGCCGATCGTCTCGACGAGATGCGCATGGCGCGCCGCTGGCTCCATCGCGACGACGATAAGATCCCCCACGCCGTGAAGGCACAGGTGGCCGGCGCGCTGGCGTCGAGCCCCTACCTCGCCAAGCTGGTCGCGATGCGCGAAGAGCTCCGGCTCCTCTGGACGCGCACCAACGTCTCGGCCGAGCAACTCGTCGTCGACCTGCAGGCGTGGCTCCGCAAGGCCGAAGAAAGCGGGATCGCCGCCCTCCAGGAATTCGCCCTGCGCCTGCGTGCCGCCCACGCGTAACTGGACGCTTCGCTGAATTCAAGGGGCTCGCTTCGCGAACCCCTTGTCGGTCAGCCAAATACAAAAAGGGTCGCGATGCGACCCCTTTTTTTGTTTGGATCCGCTCCGGGCGGCTATTTCAGCTTCGTTTCCTTGTAGCTGACGTGCTTGCGCGCCACCGGATCGAACTTCATCAACTCGATCTTCTCCGGCGTCGTCTTCTTGTTCTTGTCGGTCGTGTAGAAGTGACCGGTCCCGGCGCTCGATTCGAGCTTGATCTTCTCGCGTCCACCCTTGGCCATGGCTGATCTCTCTTTCCGAATTCTTTAGATTTCGCCGCGCGTGCGCAGGTCGGCGACGACCTGCTCGATGCCGACCTTGTCGATCATCCTGAGCCCGGCATTGCTGATGCGCATCCGCACCCAGCGGTTCTCGCCTTCGACCCAGAACCGGCGATAGTGCAGGTTGGGCAGGAAGCGGCGCTTCGTTTTGTTGTTGGCGTGGGAGACGTTGTTCCCCACCATCGGGCGCTTGCCCGTGACCTGACAGACGCGTGCCATGACGCTTCCTCCGAAGTGAAACTGCAGCCCGCGCTGGTGAGCGCAGCCCGCAAAACCCAAAATTATAGCCCGCGGTGGGCAGTGACTGCCCGAGCCCCAGAATCCGGCCCATGAAAGCTGCACGGTTCGAGTCGGCAGGCCTGCGTTTCCCCATCGCCCTGGGGTTCGTCATGCCGGTGTTCATCCTCTCCCTGGCGATCCCCCGGCTCACCCGCACCAACGGGACGCTGCTCGGAGCGCTGCTGTCCTCACTCGTGGCCTGCGGCCTGGGCGTCGCGGCCTACGTTGCCTACGTTCGCCGGATCGAGCGCCGGCCGGTCGTCGAGCTCGCGCTGCCCGGCGCGGGCCAGGAGCTCGGCAGCGGCGTCGTGCTGGGCGCGGCGCTGTTCGCCATCGCCATCGGCACGCTGGCGCTGCTCGGCAACTACCGTGTCGACGGGCGACACGAGCTCTCGATCGTGGCGATTCCCCTGGTGGCGGCGATCGGCACGGCGTTCATCGAGGAGATCGTCTTTCGCGGCATCGTCTTTCGCATCGTCGAGGGCGCGCTCGGCACCTGGATCGCGCTGATCCTCTCGTCGGCGATCTTCGGCCTGCTCCACCTCGTCAACCCGCACGCGACGCTGCAAGGCGCGGTCGCGATCGTGTTCGAAGCCGGCGTGATGCTCGCCGCGGCCTACCTGCTGACGCGGCGTCTCTGGCTGCCGATCGGCATCCACGCCGGCTGGAATTTCACCCAGGGCGGCATCTTCGGCGTCTCGGTCTCGGGCCAGCCGTCGGGCGGCCTGCTCGACGGGACGCTGAGCGGACCGGAGTGGCTCTCCGGCGGCGTCTTCGGCGTCGAGGCGTCGATCGTCGCCGTCATCCTCGGCATCGCGCTCGGGACGACGCTGCTCGTCATGGCCTGGCACCGGGGCCGGTTCATCGCCCCGTATTGGCGGCGCACCCGGCCGGACGCGGCGGTGGCGAAAGCCTAGGACTGCTCGAGAAACCGCTGGGCGTCGAGCGCGGCCATGCAGCCGGTGCCGGCGCTGGTGATCGCCTGCCGGTAGACGTGGTCCTGGACATCGCCAGCAGCGAACACGCCGGGCACGCTGGTCATCGTCGCCATTCCGTCGAGGCCGCTCTTGCTCAGGATGTAGCCTTCGCGCATCTCCAGGTGTCCCTTGAAGATGTCGGTGTTCGGCTGGTGGCCGATGGCGATGAAGCAGCCGGTCACGGCGAGCTCCGAGGTCGTTGCGTCGTTCGTGCTGCGCAGGCGCACGCCATTGACTCCCTTGGCGTCGCCGAGGACTTCGTCGATCGTCGACCACAGGTGCAGCTGCATCTTGCCGTCGGCGACCTTGGCCATCATCTTGTCGACCAGGATCGCCTCGGCGCGGAACTTGTCGCGCCGGTGGATCACATGCACCTTCGAGGCGATGTTCGAGAGGTAGAGCGCTTCCTCGACGGCCGTGTTGCCGCCGCCTACGACGCATACCTCCTGGCCGCGGTAGAAGAAGCCGTCGCAGGTGGCGCAGCCGCTGACGCCGCGGCCCATGAAGGCCTCTTCCGACGGCAGCCCGAGGTACTTGGCCGACGCGCCGGTAGCGATGACGAGCGCGTCGCAGGTGTATTCGCCCGAGTCGCCGCGCAGGGTGAACGGCCGGCGAGCGAGGTCGACCTCGTTGATGTGGTCGAAGACGATTTTGGTGTCGAAGCGCTCGGCGTGCTTCAGGAAGCGCTGCATGAGGTCGGGGCCCATGACGCCGTCGACGTCGGCCGGCCAGTTGTCGACGTCGGTCGTGGTCATGAGCTGGCCGCCCTGGGCGATGCCGGTGACCAGCATCGGCTTCAGGTTGGCGCGCGCCGCGTAGATCGCCGCCGTGTAGCCGGCCGGGCCCGAGCCGAGGATCAGGACGCGGGCGTGGTGTGAGGGCAGTGGCATGGCATCAAATGAACGCGAAGGGAAGGGAGGTGTGGCCGTGGCGCCGCAAGTCTGACATGGGGCCGAATCCGGATGGCGTCAACGCTTGTAAGGGTGACAATAGCCCCACTCCGTGCGGCGTGAGATTTGGCACTTTCGCGCGGCGCCTGCGCCCGCAACCAGAAAGGCTCCTCCGATGGCGATGCTCTCGAACCTCGATCTCATCCGGCGCGTGCCGCTGTTCTCCCTGCTGACGAACGAACAGGCACAAGGCATCGCGGACAGCGTCGTCAAGCGGCGCTTTCGCCGCGGCGAGATCGTCGTCGAGCACAACAAGAAGTCGAATGCGCTCTTCATCCTCCTGACCGGCCGGGCTCGCGTCCTCACTGCCGACGCGCGCGGGCGCGAGGTGATCCTGGCGGTGCTGCAGTCAGGCGACTACGTCGGAGAGATGAGCCTGATCGACAACGAGCCGCATTCCGCGACCGTGCGTGCCGAGGTCCAGACCGACATGCTGATCCTCGGCCGCGCCGAGTTCGCGCGCTGCCTTCCCGAGAACTCGAGCCTCTCGTACGCGATCATGCGCGGCCTCGTCCAGCGCCTGCGCAGTGCCGACCGGCAGATCGAGTCGCTCGCCCTCCTCGACGTCTACGGACGCGTCGCGCGCACGCTGCTCGACATGTCGGAGATGGAAGGCGAAGTGAAGATCATCCGAAACAAGGTCTCGCGCCAGGACCTGGCCAAGGTCGTCGGCGCGTCGCGCGAGATGGTCAGCCGGGTCATGAAGGACCTCGAAGGCCGCGGCATGGTCCAGACCCAGGAAAACGGTTGGGTGATCATCAAGGAGCAGTTGACCGGCTGAGGCCGGTCAACTGCTCCGCATCAGGGCTGCACCGTCCCCGCTGCGCTCCCCTCCCGTCGGGCGGGAGGGGCCGGGGCAGATGGGCCCGCTTTCCTGACGCGTCGCCAGCATCGACAATGTGCGGATGACTTTTCCTCTCGGTTCGCTGCGCGCCGACGGCGCGGATGCGGCGCCTAACCGGCGCGACTCGCCGGCCTCCGCGACGGGCTGGCGCGTTCAGGCCGTGCTGCTCGTCGGCGCCGTCGCCTGGCTCCTCGCGGTGCTCGCGCTGTCCACCCACAGCGCCGGCGACCCCGGGTTCTCCACGTCCGGCAATGCGAGTCCGATCAGGAACGGCGCGGGCGTCTTCGGCGCGTGGTTCTCGGATCTCGCCTTTTTTGTCGCGGGCTACTCGGTGTGGTGGGTGTTGCTCGTCGGCGCCCGGGCCTGGCTCGGCGGGCTCGCGCGCTCGCTGCGCGCGGCGGGAGGCTCGTCCGCCGATGGCGCGGAGCCTGCGCTGCCGGCCTGGACGATGGGGCTGGGCCTCGTCCTCCTGCTCGCCGCGAGCGCGTCGCTCGAGTGGACGCGCCTCTACCAATGGGAAGCGCAGGTCGCCGGCGGCAACGCGGGCGGCATCGTCGGCCTCCTTCTCGGCAAGTCGAGCCAGAGCCTGCTCGGTTTCGCCGGCTCGGGCGTGCTCTGGATCGCCGCCCTCGTCGCCGGCCTCTCGCTCGCCTTTCGCTTCTCGTGGCTGCGCGTCGCCGACAGCCTCGGTGCGGCGATCGAGCAGCTGCGGACGCGCCGGGTCGAGCGCATCGAGCGTGCCGAGGATGCCCGCCTCGGCGCCGAAGCGATGCGCGAGCGCGACGAGGTCCTCGAGGTCGAGCACGAGCTTCAGGAGCAGCACTTGCCGCTCGTGATCGAGCCGACGCTGGTCGACGTACCGAAGAGCACGCGCGTCGTCAAGGAACGGCAGAAGCCGCTCTTCAGCGAGCTCGTCGACACCAAGCTGCCGCAGGTCGACCTGCTCGACTCGGCGCCGCAGCGCGTCGAGTCGGTGAGCGCCGATTCGCTCGAGATGACCTCGCGCCTGATCGAAAAGCGCCTCAAGGACTTCGGCGTCGAAGTGCGAGTCGTCGCGGCCTCGCCGGGACCGGTGATCACGCGCTACGAGATCGAGCCGGCGGTCGGCGTGAAGGGCGCGCAGGTTGTCAGCCTCGCCAAGGACCTGGCGCGCTCGCTCAGCCTCGTCTCGATCCGCGTCGTCGAGACGATCCCCGGCAAGACGACGATGGCGCTCGAGCTGCCGAACGCCAAGCGCCAGACGATCCGACTCTCGGAAGTGCTGGGCTCGCAGGCGTATGCCGACTCGGGCTCTCAGCTCACGATCGGCCTGGGCAAGGACATCGTCGGCAACCCCATCGTCGCCGACCTTCAGAAGATGCCGCATTGCCTCGTCGCGGGCACGACCGGTGCGGGCAAGTCGGTCGGCATCAACGCGATGATCCTGTCGCTGCTCTACAAGGCCGAGGCGCGCGACGTGCGCCTGATCCTGATCGATCCGAAGATGCTCGAGATGAGCGTCTACGAAGGCATCCCGCACCTGCTCTGCCCGGTCGTCACCGACATGAAGCAGGCCGCCAACGCGCTCAACTGGGGCGTGGGCGAGATGGAACGGCGCTACAAGCTGATGAGCAAGATGGGCGTGAGAAATCTTGCCAGCTACAACAAGAAGATCGCCGAGGCGAAGGAGAAGGGCGAGTCGATCGGCAACCCGTTCAGCCTCACGCCGGAGTCGCCCGAGCCGCTCGAGCGCTTGCCCTTCATCGTCGTCGTCATCGACGAGCTCGCCGACCTGATGATGGTCGTCGGCAAGAAGATCGAGGAGCTGATCGCGCGCCTGGCGCA
>JBBRZP010000132.1:0-11104 GCA_038236565.1 Burkholderiales bacterium
AGTCCCGGCAATGCGATCGTGGTGCCGACGGCCGCGATGGCCGCGGCGATCGCGCCCACGCTGCCGCCGATCGCGCCGCCGATGCCTGCGCCTTCGGCCGCCTTCGAGCCGAGCTCGGTCTCGCGCCCGGCCGCGGTGCCGCTGAAGTGGCGCGTGCGGGTGTCGTCGGACATGACGACGTTGACGTCGTCGCGGCTGTAGCCGCGATCGGAGATCGACTGGTAGGCGCGCTCGGCACTGTCGCGATCGCGAAAGAGGCCGGTCAGCATCGGTGCATTGGTGTTCATTGCGTCACTCCTGTTGGTTGAAACCACGGGACGAAGCATGAAACCGGCGCTGTGCGCCTCGAAGCGGAAGCCGCCGCCTGGCGGAGTCGTCGCGCGTGCGGACGAGTCGTGGGCGGGCTCCTACATGGCGGCGCTCGCGCGCCGCGAAGCGGCCTGGCTCAGCGCCTGGCGGGCGTCGGCTTCATGAAGTGACGGACGAGCGGCACCGTCAGCATCAGGCAGGCCGATGCGGCGAGGGCCATCGGCAGCATCGAGCCGGTCGCGTGCATGGCCCAGGCGCCAACGAGCAGCGAGGCGTGCCCGGTGGCGTAGAGCTTCAGGGGCCGGGCGAGACCGGCAGGCGCCTTGTTCGACATCGCGACTCCTCCTGGATGCGGCCAGTGTGACAGCCGCGGTGGCGGGTGCCACGCGGCGCACGCGAGGCCCGGCCTCGAAAACGTGCAGTGTTGGCGCCGTGCGGGATCGGTAGGACCCGAAAGCATCGCGCGCGCCCGACACACGGACCCGATGACGCCCTACAGCCCCGCACCGATCGCCCTGCGAGAGTCGTCGCTCCACTCTCAGCGCGCCCTCGTCCATGACTCCCTCCCGCACCTGCCTGACCCTTGCCATCGCCGCGCTGCTCGCGGCCTGCGGAGACACCGCAACGCTTCCGGTCGGGGCCGGGATGGGCCCGAGACCGCAGCTGCCGGCGCCGCGCAAGGACCTGATCACCACCGTCAACATCGCGCCCGCCAAGGGCTGGAGCAAAGGCGACAAGCCGGTCGCCGCCGCGGGCCTCGTCGTGACCGCGTACGCGACCGGCCTCGACCACCCGCGCTGGCTCAGCGTGCTGCCGAACGGCGACGTGCTCGTCGCCGAGACCAACGCCCCGCCCAAGCCGGAGGACGGCAAGGGCATCAAGGGCTGGATCATGAAGAAGGTGATGGCCCGCGCCGGCGCCGGCACGCCGAGCGCCGATCGCATCACGCTGCTGCGCGGTCTCGCGGCGGACGGCAGCGCCGCGACGAAGGCCACGTTTCTCGAGCACCTGTACTCCCCGTTCGGCATGGCGCTCGTCGGCGGCGACTTCTACGTCGCCAACTCCGACGGCGTGGTGCGGTTCCCCTACACGCCGGGCGTGACCCGGATCGACGCGGCGGCAACGACGGTCGTGGCGCTGCCTGCCGGCCCGATCAACCACCACTGGACCAAGAACGTGATCGCGAGCACCGACGGCTCGAAGCTCTACGCGACGGTCGGCTCGAACAGCAACGTCGCCGAGAACGGCATCGCCGCCGAGGAAGGCCGCGCCGCGATCTGGGAGATCGAACGGCAGACCGGCGCGTCGCGCATCTTCGCGAGCGGCCTGCGCAATCCGAACGGCATGGCGTGGACCGACGACGGCACGCTCTGGACCGTCGCCAACGAGCGCGACGAACTCGGCAGCGACCTCGTCCCCGACTACCTCACCTCGGTGCACGACGGCGCCTTCTACGGCTGGCCGTACAGCTACTACGGCCAGAACGTCGACGAGCGCGTCCAGCCGCAACGGCCCGAGCTCGTCGCCAAGGCGGTCGCGCCCGACTACGCGCTCGGCCCGCACACCGCGTCGCTCGGCCTGGTCTCGTCGGCCGGCGCGACGCTGCCGGCGCCGTTCGCCAACGGCATGTTCGTCGGCCAGCACGGTTCGTGGAACCGCCGGCCGCTGAGCGGCTACAAGGTCGTGTTCATCCCGTTCAAGGACGGCAAGCCGGCGGGCGAAGCGATCGACGTGCTCACCGGCTTCGTCAATGCCGACGGCGACGCCAAGGGCCGCCCGGTGGGCGTGGCGATCGACAAGACCGGCGCGCTGCTGGTCGCCGACGACGTCGGCAACGTGATCTGGCGCGTGACCGCGGCCGGGCGATAGGCTTTGTCGGAGCGGGTCGCGCCGTCAGGCGCGCGCCCAGGTCGCCGCATAGCCCGCGGCTGACGCAGCCGCGCAGATGACGGCGCCCCAGGCCCAGTCGATCATGCTGAGCAGGATCGGCCAGTCGCGGACGACGGCGAGATTGGTCAGGTCGTAGGCACCGTAAGCGGCCAGCCCGAGTACGGCACCGCGCACGATCGCCTCGCCCCAGCCCGACGGCGCGTTGAGGAGCGTGAGGTAGACGAGCGCCCCGGTGAAGATCAGGTAGAACGCGACGGCCGGCACGATCCGCACCTGATCGGCCATCAGCGATCCCATCTCGCGCTGGTAGAGGCCCTTGGCGACGAGGCCGAGCCAGATGCCGTCGAGGACGAGCATCGCGGCGAGAGCCGCGAGCCAGGCGAGGCCGAACGATCCGACGGTGAGTCGAGTGCCAGCCATGCGCTACTTCGCCTTGGTCTGCGACCAGTCCTTCAGCGCAGCCAGCGTCTTCTCGACGTGCCGGCTCGGGTTCAGGCTCTGGTAGTTGTAGACCACCTTGCCGTTCGGCGCGATGACGTAGGAGACGCGGTTGGCGTAGTCGGGCTTGAGGGCCATCACGGCGTCGTACGACTTCATCACCGACTGGGTGTCGTCGGAGGCGACCGGGAACTTGCCCTGGCAGGCCTGCACCGAGAACTTGCCGAGCGTCGCGATGTCGTCCGACGAGACGCCGATCACGGTGGCGCCCAGGGCCTCGAACTTCGTGATCGACTCGGCGAACTCATGCGCCTCGATCGAGCAGCCGACCGAGAACGCGGCCGGGAAGAAGTAGAGGACGACCGGGCCCTTGGCGAGCGAATCGGCGAGGTTGAACTTGAACACCTTGCCGCCGAGCGCGGCGGAGGCTGTAAAGTTTGGCGCTGCATCTCCGACATCGAGTGCTGCGTAGGAGGATGTCGTCAGCGAGACCAACAGCACGATGAACGCGAGAAACTTCTGCATGACGAACTCCGGTTTGTCGCGGCTGCACTCTTCATCTTACGAGAATGGGCGCCGCCCTGCGGGTTGGCTGCGCGTCGCCGCAGGGGTCGTCCTCGCCGCATCCGCCCTTTTCGCCGGCTGCGGCTCGCTGCCGGTCAACGTCGGCAAGACCGACTCGAGCGCGCTGCCGCCCGACCCCGAGAGCCCGCTCGTCAAGATCGCGCGCAACTCGACGCCGTCGCCGGAGCTGTCCGGCGTGCGCCTGCTGCCGCTCGGCGCGTACTCGCTCGACACGCGGCTCCAGCTCGCCCAGCGCGCGATGCGCTCGCTCGACGTCCAGTACTACGTCCTCGAGAACGATCCGACCGGCCGCCTTCTCATGAAGGCGCTGCGCGACGCGAGCCAGCGCGGCGTGCGCGTGCGCCTGCTCGTCGACGATCTCTACACCCAGCATTCGGACTTCCTTCTGCGCGGCCTGGCGTCGTTCCCGAACATCGAGGTCCGCCTCTTCAATCCGTTCTGCTGCAACCGCTCCGGCGGCGTCGGCGGTCGCTACGCGGCGTCGATCTTCGACTTCGGCCGGCTCAACCACCGGATGCACAACAAGCTCTTCATCGCCGACGGCGTGATGGCCGTCGCCGGCGGACGCAACATCGCCGACGAATACTTCCTGCGCGCGCAGGACGCCAACTTCGTCGACATGGACGCGTTCGTGACGGGCGCCGTGGTAAGCCAGATGTCGAGCATCTTCGACCGCTACTGGAACAGCGAGGTCGTCTATCCGATCGAGGAGGTCGGCGAGAAGCTCGGCGACAGGCCGGCACGCGCCAAGGCCTTCGACAACTCGCTGGCGGCGCTGCCGCCCTCGCCGCAACCCGACCCGCCCACGACCGATCTGCTCGGCTACGGCCCGCTCTCGGAGGAGTTCGACGCCGGCCAGGTCGGCCTGGAGTGGGGCATCGCCCGCGCCTTCGCCGATCCTCCGGAGAAGCTGCTCGCGATGACACCCAAGATCGCCTTCGAGATGAGCGTCACCAACGACGTGATGATGCAGGTCTGGCAGGCCAAGACCGACCTCGTGCTCACATCGCCGTACATGATCCCGGGCGAGTCGGGCATGAAGTCGTTCGAACTGCTCGAGAAGGGCAAGGTGAAAGTCACGGTGATCACCAACTCGCTCGCCGCGACCGACGAGCCGCTCGTCCACACCGGCTATGCGCGCTACCGCGTGCCGATGCTGCGGTCCGGCGTCGACCTCTACGAGCTCAGCCCGACCCGCACCCAGCACACCAAGCGCCTGGGCATGTTCGGCTCGTCGCTCGGCCGACTCCACGCGAAGACGGCGGTGATCGACAAGAAGAAGATCTTCATCGGCTCGATGAACCTGGATCCGCGCTCGGCCAGCACGAACACCGAGTTCGGCATGTTCATCGAGAGCGGGCCCCTCGCCAAGGAGCTGCTGCGGGTGATCAACATCAGCAAGCTGGAGAGCGCCTACCGCCTTCGTCTCGCGCCCGACAGCCGCAGCCGCCTGCAGTGGCTGACGATCGAGGACGACCAGGAGACGATCCTCGGCGTCGAGCCGGAGTCGAGCTTCTGGCTGCGCGTGCACAACATGCTGCTCGGCTGGTTCGTTCCGGAGAAGCTGCTTTAGACGCTGCACCTCAAGCCGACGCGCATGCGCGCGGCACAATCATCTGATGCCTCGCGCCGCCCTTGCTCCGATCGCGTTCGCCGCCCCGCTGGCGGCCCTCGCCCCTCCCGCGCCCGCGGTCGAGAGCTGCGAACTGAACGGCGAGCACGTGAACCCGAAGGTCGTGCGCGACGACGAGGTGTTCGAGGACGGCTCGCACAAGGCGCTCGGCACATGAGCGGCGCCGACGACGAGTTCGATTACGTCATCGTCGGCGGCGGCTCGGCGGGCTGTGTCCTCGCGGCCCGGCTGAGCGAGGATCGGCACACGACGGTCTGCCTGCTCGAAGCCGGCCCGGCCGATGCGAGCGTGCTCCTGCACTGCCCCGCCGGCCTCGCGCTGCTGGCCAAGAACCGCGCCTTCAACTGGGGCTTCCAGACCGTGCCGCAGCCGGGGCTCGGCGGCCGGCGCGGCTACCAGCCGCGCGGCAAGGTCCTCGGCGGATCCAGCTCGATCAACGCGATGATCTACGTCCGCGGCCAGCCCGAGGACTACGACGCCTGGGCTGCCGAAGGCAACGCGGGCTGGGGCTGGGACGACGTCCTGCCCTATTTCAAGAAGGCCGAGCACAACGAGCGTGGCGGCGACGCGCTCCACGGCACTGGCGGTCCGCTCAACGTGATGGACCTGCGTAGCCCGCATCGCTTCGGCCCCATCTTCGTCGAGGCCGGGCAGCAGGCCGGCTACCCGGTCAACCGCGACTTCAACGGCGTGCAGCAGGAAGGCGTCGGCCTCTACCAGGTGACGCACAGGAACGGCGAGCGCTTCAGCGCCGCCAAGGCCTATCTCACGCCGAACCTCGGCCGGCCGAACCTGCGCGTCGTGACGGGCGCGCAGACGACGCGCATCGTCGTCCTCGACGGCCGCGCGACCGGCGTCGAGGTCCGCATCGGTGGCGCGACGAAGACCGTGCACGCGCGCCGCGAGGTACTGCTCGCCGCAGGCGCGCTGCAGTCGCCGCAGCTGCTGATGCTCTCCGGCATCGGCCCGAGCGGCCCGCTGCGCGCGCTCGGCATCGAGGTGCAGCGCGAGCTGCCCGGCGTCGGCCAGCACCTGCACGATCACGTCGACGTCGTCGCCGTGCTCGACGCGCCGCACCTGAGCGACCTGTTCGGCCTGTCGCTGCGCGGCGCGATGAACCTGCTGCGCGGCGTGCTCGACTGGCGCCGCGAGAGGAAGGGTCTGCTGACGACGAACTTCGCCGAGGCCGGCGGGTTCGTGCGCAGCGACGACGGCGTCGACCGGCCCGACCTCCAGTTCCACTTCGTCGTCGGCAAGCTCGTCGACCACGGCAGGAAGACCGTCTTCGGCCACGGCTACTCGTGCCACGTCTGCCTGCTCCGGCCGACGAGCCGCGGCAGCCTCACGCTGGCGAGCGCCGATCCGTTCGCGCCGCCTGTCATTGACCCTCGTTTCCTCGCCGAGCGCGACGACGTCGTTCGCCTCGTGCGCGGCTTCAAGGCGATGCGCCGCGTCCTGGCGCAGCCTGCGCTGGCGGCGCACGGTGCGCGCGAACTCGCGGCGTCGGCCGATGCCAAGAGCGACGCCGAAATCGAGGCCTTCATCCGCGGGCACGCCGACACCATCTATCACCCGGTCGGCACCTGCCGCATGGGCAATGGCCCGCTCGACGTCGTCGACGCCGAGTTGCGCGTACGCGGCGTCGAGTGCCTGCGCGTCGTCGACGCGTCGGTGATGCCGCAGATCGTGAGCGGCAACACCAACGCGCCGACGATCATGATCGCCGAGAAGGCCGCGGACATGATCAAGGCCGCGGCGCGCGCGCACGGACGTGTCCTGACCGACATGACGATCCCCGACGTCCACCTGTTCGAATCCCTGCAGTCGAAGAGCAAAGAGAGAGCCGCGAGATGAAGACCCGAGCCGCAGTCGCCTGGAAGGCGGGAGCGCCGCTGACGATCGAGACCGTCGACCTCGCAGGGCCGCGCGCCGGCGAGGTGCTGGTCGAAGTGAAGGCGACCGGCATCTGCCACACCGACTGGTTCACGCTCTCGGGCGCGGACCCGGAGGGTCTTTTCCCGGCGATCCTCGGTCACGAGGGCGCGGGCGTGGTCGTCGATGTCGGCGCCGGCGTGACGACGCTGAAGAAGGGCGACCACGTCATCCCGCTCTACACGCCCGAGTGCCGCGAGTGCAAGTTCTGCCTGTCGCGCAAGACCAACTTGTGCCAGCGCATCCGCGCGACGCAGGGCAAGGGCCTGATGCCCGACGGCACGAGCCGCTTCTCGATCGACGGCCAGCCGCTGCTCCACTACATGGGCACGTCGACATTCGCCAACCACATCGTCGTGCCCGAGATCGCGCTCGCGAAGATCCGCGAGGACGCGCCCTTCGACGTCGTCTGCTACATCGGCTGCGGCGTCACGACCGGTGTCGGCGCGGTGCTGTTCACGGCCAAGGTCGAGGCCGGCGCCAACGTCGTCGTGTTCGGCCTCGGCGGCATCGGCCTGAACGTGATCCAGGGCGCGAGGATGGTCGGCGCCGACAGGATCATCGGCGTCGACACCAATCCGGCGCGCGAAGCGATGGCGCGCAAGTTCGGCATGACGGACTTCATCAACCCGAAGGACGTCGACAACGTCGTCGACGCCATCGTCCAGGCCACCGACGGCGGCGCCGACTACAGCTTCGAGTGCATCGGCAACACGACGACGATGCGCCAGGCGCTCGAGTGCTGCCACAAGGGCTGGGGCACGTCGATCATCATCGGCGTCGCGCCGGCGGGCGCGGAGATCGCGACGCGGCCGTTCCAGCTCGTCACGGGCCGGCAGTGGAAGGGCTCGGCGTTCGGCGGCGCACGCGGCCGCACCGACGTGCCGAAGATCGTCGACTGGTACATGAACGGCAAGATCGCGATCGACGAGCTCATCACCCATCGCCTCGCCCTCGAGGACATCAACCGCGGCTTCGAGCTGATGAAGAGCGGCGAGTCGATCCGCTCGGTCGTCGTCTACTGAGCCGCGCCCGCCCGCACACGGCGCTTCGCGGCGGTAACGACGCTTGCCGATCGTCACAGGTCGGCGAGCTCCGCCGGCCCTATCCTCGGTCGACCCCGGACACCCCGGATCGACAAGCGGCGGAGGAGACGATGAAACCGACCTGGCGCACCCTCTGGCAGCAGCACGACATCGTCGTCCTGCGCGACGAGATCGTGGTCGACCGGCTGCCGTCCGATCGCATCGCGCGGGTGCTCTTCGTCTACCGCGGCCGCGGCGACAACCCGGGCGACATCGAGCGCTGCGTCGTCGAGCTCGCCGGTGACGACGGCTATGCCCTCTTCGAGCCGGACACCGGCTTCGCCGGCCGCGTCAACTTCGAGCGCCACGCGTTCTGGCGCGAACGGCAATGCGTCCACTGGGTCTCGGCGCATGCGGCGGGCCTGCCCTGGAGGCTGCGCTACTCCGCATGGCGCGGCGACGGCGCCAGCCGCGCCTTCCGGCGCCTGGCGCGCGAAGAGCTGGCGGCGTCGGTCGCACGCTGGCCGGTGGAAGGGCCCGAGACCTGGGATGAGCGAAAGCTCCACCGGATCGAGCGCAGCCGCCCGTTCGGCCACGCCCGCAGCGCCCACGCCTGACGAAAAAAAGCCCGGTCGGGACCGGGCTTCGTTCGAGCGCGAACGCTCAGGCGGCGGGGGCAGCCTTCTTCTTGCTCTTCTTGGCCGCGTGCTTCTTCGCGGTCTTGTGCGCCATCTTGCTCGCACCGGCGTCCGTCGACTTGGCGGCGGCGTCCGTCTTGGCCATCGGGGTGGCCATCGGGGCAGCCATCGGGGTCGCGGCGGTTTGCGCGAAAGCGCCGAAGCTGACGGCCGATACGATGACGGCGGCGATGAGGGTCTTCATGGAATGTCCTTGTGTAGGTTGCGTAGGAGCCTGTGCTCGGGTGTGACAACGCGGCGTTCCCTGCGCCCGTTGACACGAACGCCCGTCATTCGAAGCGTCGTTCACGCATCCACTTCGTCGCGACCCACTTCTCGCCCGCGCTCACCGGCGAGCCGCCGTGCAAGGTGCGCGTCGCCGGGCTCGGCCGGTCGTAGCTGAAGAAGACGGCGTTGCCCGCGACCGGAGCGACGTCGAGGCCGGCGTCTGGAAACGCCGTCGCGCCGCCCGCCTCGGGCGTGTTGAGGTAGCAGACGATCGAGGCGACGCGCTGGCCGCCGCGCTCGAGGATCGCCGGCGTTCCGGGCTCGTCGGGATCGAAGTAGTCGTAGTGGGGCTTGTATTCGGCGCCCGGTCCGTAGCGCAGGATCTGCAGGCCCTCGCCGTTCTCGAGCGGCCATCCGACGAGCGTCGCGATGCGCTGCTCGAGACGGGCGCAGACCGGGAACTCGCCCGGCTCGAAGAACATCCCGTCGCTGGTGCGCGCCTCGTTGACGGCACTCGCGCCGGTCGTCGTCTCGACCGTCTCCGAGCGCGCCAGCCGCGAGCGCGCAAGGGCGATGAGCTCCGTGCACTCCTCGCCCGAGATCAGGTCGCCGAAGACGACGACGCGCGGCAGCGACAGCGCCATCAGGACGCGCACCTCGCGGTCGCCGGCGTCGACGAGCGGCGAGCCGGCATGGATGTGCCCGCCCGGCACCGGCCGCGCCGGCTCGTCCTCGATGCTCTCGCCGGCGGCGATGCGGTGCTGGTCGCGCATCGTGGTCTTGAGCGCGTCGAGCGCGGTGGGACCGTCCCAGCCGCTCTCCTTCATCGCGTCGACGATGATGTCTGGCGGGTGTCCGGCCGCGACCTGGGCGACGATCCAGCGCCGGAGGTCGGTGGTGATCAGCTGTGCGCTCACGCACCGATTTTGCCGGACGCCCGGCTGCCGCCCTCGCCGCAACGGCGAAAACGCCGCGCTGCGCGCTAGCGGAAATCCCGGCTGCGGCTCACCAGCCCCTGGAGCAGCGGCGTGTGGTCGATCATGCGCGACGCGAGCAGGTGCATCACCGCCTGGTCGCCCTCGCCCTGCCTCTGCCACTGGCCGTAGACCGTGAGGAGCGTCGCGCCGAGCAGCGGTTGTCGCTGCGCGTCGGCGATCTTCGGCCAGACGATGACGTTGACGGCGCCGGTCTCGTCCTCGAGCGTGACGAAGACCGTGCCCTTGGCGGTCTCGGGCCTCTGGCGGTGCGTGACCAGGCCGCTGGCGCGCGCCAGGCGGCCGTTCGGGAACGTGCGCAGCGTCGCCGCCGTCTCGACCTTGAACTCGGCCAGCCGGGCGCGCAGCAGGGCCAGCGGATGGCGGTTCAGCGTCAGGCCGAGGGCGCGGTAGTCGGCCAGCGTCTGCTCGCCTTCGTCCGGCGCGGCGAGCACGACCGGCGCCTCGTGCACGCGGGTCGCGCGCAGCATCTCGGTCGGCCGCGTGTCGATGCCGGCGACCGCCCACGCCGCCTGGTGGCGGTGGCCGGTGAGGCTCAGCAGCGCGTCAGCCTCGGCGAGCGCGGCGAGCGCGTGGGCGTCGAGGCGGGCGCGGCGCACCAGGTCCTCGACACTGGCGAAGCGCGCCTCGGCACGTGCATCGACGATGCGCCGGGCCGCGTCCTCCGACAGGCTCTTGACGCGGTTGAGGCCGAGCCGCACCGCCTGCATGAACGTGCCCTGGACCTCGACCGTGCCGCCGCCCTGCGTGCCGTCGCCATGCACGCGCGTTCGCGCGCCCGGCCGGCCCTCGCCTTCGAGCGTGCACTCCCACGCGCTCACCTGGACGTCGACCGCGCGCACCTCGACGCCGTGCTCGCGCGCGTCGCGCACGAGCTGGGCGGGCGCGTAGAAGCCCATCGGCCAGGCGTTGAGGAGGCCGCAGAGAAAGGCGTCCGGGTGGTGGCACTTGATCCAGCTGCTCACGTAGGCGAGCAAGGCGAAGCCGGCCGCGTGGCTCTCGGGGAAGCCGTACTCGCCGAAGCCCTGGATCTGCTTGAAGATGCGCTCGGCGTACTCGAGCGTGTAGCCTTTCTCGATCATCCGGCCGACGAGGCGCTTGTGGAACGGGCTCAAGCCGCCGCGCCGCTTCCATGCCGCCATCGCGCGACGCAATGCGTCGGCCTCGCCGGCGGTGAAGTCGGCGGCGAGCATCGCGATCTGCATCACCTGCTCCTGGAAGATCGGCACGCCCTTGGTTCGCGCCAGGGCGGGCTTGAGCTCTTCGGGGCAGTCGATCTCGCTGTCGGGCAGCGTGCGGTTGTTGAGATACGGATGGACCATGCCGCCCTGGATCGGCCCGGGCCGCACGATCGCGACCTCGACGACGAGGTCGTAGTAGCAGCGTGGCTTC
>JBBRZP010000133.1:0-11101 GCA_038236565.1 Burkholderiales bacterium
CTCGTCGAGCTGCTCGTCGAGGAGCTTCCGCCGAAGGCGCTGGGCAGGCTCGGTGCCGCGTTCTCCGACGGCATTGCCGCCGGCCTGCGCGCCGAGGGGCTGCTGAAGGACGGGGCGGCGGTCACGTCGTACGCGACGCCGCGACGGCTCGCGGTGCTGATCGACGCCGTTGCGGGACGCGCCGCCGATCGTTCGGTCTCGCACAAGCTGATGCCGGTGAGCGTCGGTTTCGCGGCCAACGGCGAGGCGTCGCCGGCGCTGCTCAAGAAGCTCGCCGCGCTCGGCGCCGACGCGGGCGCGCTGCCGCGCCTGCAGCGCCGCCTCGACGGCAAGAGCGAGACCCTGTTCCTCGACGCGGTCGTCGACGGCGCCACGCTTGCGGCCGGCCTGCAGCGCGCGCTCGACAGCGCCCTCGCGCAGCTGCCGATTCCCAAGGTGATGCAGTACCAGCTCGCCGACGGCTGGACCAGCGTGTCATTCGTCCGCCCGGCGCACGGACTCGTCTCGCTGCATGGCGACGAGGTTGTCGCAGTGCGCGCTCTCGGCCTCGATGCTGGCCGGACGACGCTCGGCCATCGCTTCGAGGCGACGGTCGCGCGGATCGCGCTGCGCTCTGCCACGACCTACGCGACCCAGCTGCGCGACGAGGGCGCCGTGATCGCGAGCTTCGCCGAGCGCCGCGCCGAGACGCTGCGCCAGCTCCAGGCCGGCGCCGCCGCGGCGGGCCTCGCGCCGGTCGACGACGATGCGCTGCTCGACGAGGTCACCGGCCTGGTCGAGCGGCCCAACGTGCTCGCCTGCGAGTTCGAGCGCGCGTTCCTCGACGTGCCTCCCGAGTGCCTCGTGCTGACGATGAAGGCCAACCAGAAGTATTTCCCGCTGGTCGATGCCGAAGGACGGCTCACGAACCGCTTCCTCGTCGTCAGCAACATCTCGCCGGCCGACCCGTCGCGCATCGTCGAGGGCAACGAGCGCGTCGTGCGGCCACGCCTGGCCGACGCCAAGTTCTTCTTCGACCAGGACCGCAGGAAGACGCTCGCCTCGCGCGTGCCCGGCCTCGACAAGGTCGTCTATCACGCCAGGCTCGGCTCGCAGGGCGCGCGCGTCGCGCGTCTGCGCACGATCGCCGCGTGGGTCGCCGAGCGCATCGGCGCCGACGTCGAGCAGGCCGAGCGCGCCGCGACGCTCGCCAAGGCCGACCTGCTCACCGACATGGTCGGCGAGTTTCCCGAGCTTCAGGGGATCATGGGCGGCTACTACGCGCGCGACGACGGCGAACCGGACGACGTCGTGCAGGCGATCGCCGGGCAGTACCTGAACCGGCGCGGCGCCGGCGACGCGCAGGCCGGCTCGCCGGTTGGCACCGCGCTCCTGCTCGCCGACCGCGTCGAGACACTCGTCGGCATCTGGGGCATCGGCGGGAAGCCCACCGGCGAGAAGGATCCGTTCGCGCTGCGCCGCCATGCGCTCACGGTGATCCAGGCGTTCTCGTCGCTCGGCGCAGCGGCGGCGCGCCTCGACCTGCGCGCGCTGCTCGAGACCGCGCGCGCGAGCTTCGGCGCGGCGACGCCGCTCGCCGACGGCGTCGTCGCCGAGGTGGAGGTCTTTGTCTACGAGCGCTACGCGAATCAGCTTGCGGCGACCTTCGACGCGAAGGCGGTCGCGGCCGTACTCGCCCCGCGCCCGCCGTTGCAACAGGTCGTGGCGCGGCTCGAAGCGGTGCGCGACTTCCAGTCGCTCGACGCCGCCGAGGCGCTCGCGGCTGCGAACAAGCGCGTCGGCAACATCCTGAAGAAGAGCGACGTTGCAGATGCGCGCGACGTCGATCCGGCGCTCCTGAAGGAGCCGGCCGAGATCGCCCTCGACCGCGCCCTCGCGACGATCGCGCCGGACGCCGACGCCCGCTTCGCGGCGGAAGACTATGCTGGCTCCCTGCGCAGCCTGGCCGCCTTGCGCGAGCCGGTCGATGCGTTCTTCGACACTGTCATGGTCAACGCCGACGATCCTGCCCTGCGCGCCAACCGGCTCGCCCTGCTGGCGCGCCTGCATGCAGCGATGAACCGGGTCGCCGACCTGTCGCGCCTGGCTGGATGAAGTCGAGCCACGAAGCGCCGATGAAGCTCGTCATCCTCGATCGCGACGGCACGATCAACGAAGACCGCGACGACTACGTCAAGTCGCCCGACGAGTGGGTGCCGTTGCCCGGCGCGCTCGAGGCGATCGCCCGCCTCAACCATGCCGGCTGGCACACGGTGATCGCCACCAACCAGTCGGGGCTGGCTCGGGGCCTCTTCGACATGGCGACGCTGAACGCCATCCACCAGCGCATGAACCGCGAGCTCGCCGAGGTCGGCGGCCGCATCGACGCGGTGTTCTTCTGCCCGCACGGGCCCGACGACGGCTGCACCTGCAGGAAGCCCCGGCCGGGCCTCTTTGCGTTGATCGGCGAGCGCTACGGCGTCGACCTGGGCGAGGCCTACGTCGTTGGCGACACTCCCGGCGATCTGCGGGCTGGCGCCGCCGTCGGCTGCGCGACGCACCTGGTGCGCACCGGCAAGGGCGCCAGGCTCGACGCCGCCGCACTGGCCGCGCTCGAAGCGGAGCTGCCGCACGCCGTCGTCCATGCCGACCTGGCAGCGTTCGCGCAGCAGCTGATCCAGCGCGAGCGCGCCGCGCGCGGCGAGCCCGACGAATCCGACTCCTCCTTCTCGAAGCTCGACGCATGAGTCGCGCCCTCTCGACCGTGCGCTCGGCGCTCTTCGTGCTGTTCCTGGCGATCACGGTCGTGCCGTGGGCGCTGGCCGGCCTCGTCTTCTCGATCTTCGTGCGCGGCGCGCCGGTGTACTGGTTCTTCGCGGGCTGGCTGAGCCTGTCGATCCGGGCGGCGCGCTTCATCTGCGGCGTGCGCTGGCGCGTGACCGGGCGCGAGAACCTGCCCGACACGGCGGTGATCCTGCTGCCCAAGCACCAGTCGACCTGGGAGACCTTCGCCTTCCCGATGCTGATGCCCAAGCCGCTCTGCTACGTCTTCAAGCGCGAGCTGCTCTACATCCCGTTTTTCGGCTGGGCGATGGCGCGCATGGACCTGATCCACATCGACCGCAGCAAGCGCAGCGAGGCCTGGGCCAAGGTCGTCGAGCAGGGCCGGCGCTACCTGGCGCAGGGCAACTGGGTGATCATGTTTCCCGAAGGCACCCGCGCGCCGCGCGGCGGCAAGGGTCAGTACAAGGGCGGCGGCACGCGGCTCGCGGTCGAGACCGGCCGGCCCGTGGTCCCGATCGCGGTCACGTCGGCGCGCTGCTGGCCGAGGAAGAGTTTCCTGCTCCGGCCCGGCATCATCGACGTCTCGATCGGCAAGCCGATCGACTCCACCGGCCGCCAGTCTGACGAGCTGATGCGCGAGGTCGAAGCATGGATCGAGGGCGAGATGCGCCGGCTCGATCCGGAGGCGTATCGGTAGATGGCAGGGCCGTTCGCGCGCGGGCTGCGGCGTTTCGTCGACACGCTGCAGCGCGGGCTGTTCGACGAGGCCGAGCCGGTGGCGCTGCTGCCGCCCGCGCCGGTGCCGGCGCCAGATCCCGGACCCGCCGCCGTCGAGCTGTTGCGCCATCCGCGCGCCAACCGCGAGCTCCTCGTCGACGGTCGCCGCATCGCATTCCTGTTCGCTCGCTCGCGCCGGCGCAGCATCGGATTTCTCGTCGGCGCCGAAGGCCTGAGCGTGCGCGCGCCGAAGTGGGTGACGCTGCGCGACGTCGACGCCGCCGTGAGCGAGAAAGGCGCGTGGATCGTCGCCGAGCTCGTCGAGCAGGGCGGGCGGACGGCGAAGGCGCGCGCCGCGCGCATGGTCTGGCGCGACGGCGCGAGCGTCGCCTATCTCGGCGCCGCCGTGACGATCGCGCTCGACGCGCAGGGGGGGCTCGCGGAAGGCGAGGCGGTCCTGCGCGACGACGATGGCTCATCCGCTGTGCGACGTCTCCTCATCGGCCTGCCGCGAGACGCGGGCGAAGACCGCATCCGCGACGCGGTGCAAAGCTGGCTGCAGCGCGAGGCGCGCCGCGTCTTCGCCGAACGCGCGGCCCACTTCGCCGAGCGCCTGGGCGTGCGGGTCACGCGCTTGTCGCTTTCGTCGGCCGAGACGCGCTGGGGCAGCGCCAACGCCAACGGCGCGGTGCGATTGCACTGGCGCCTCGTCCACTATCCGCTGGCGACCATCGACTACGTCGTCGTCCACGAACTGGCGCATTTGCGCGAGATGAACCACAGTCGTCGCTTCTGGGACGTCGTGCAGGAGGTGCTGCCCGAGTACAACGTCCAGCGCGTCGCCCTGAGGCAGCAAGCCCTCTCGACGTTCGAATGACCCTGAGCGGAGATTTCATGGCCAAGCCCTTCACTCGATTCGCAGCCTGGGCGTTCCTGGCGTTGTGGCTGTCCGCGCCGCTCGACAGCGCCGCCGCGGCCGAAGAGCTCAAAGTGCTGACGAAGTCGCGCGACGCCCCCTTCACATCGCTCGATCCAGCGGCGCAGTTCGAGGAGACGGCGAGCGATCTGACGCTCATCCTCTACGGCACGTTGCTCAGCTACTCCTATCTCGAGCGTCCCTACAAGCTCGTGCCGGAGCTGCTCGCGAAGATGCCCGAGCTGGCTGCCGACAAGGTGACCTACACGCTCACGCTCAAAAAAGGCGTCGTCTTCCAGGACAACAAGTGCTTCGAGGGAGGCAAAGGTCGCGAGCTGACGGCCGACGACGTGCTCTATTCGCTGAAGCGCTATGCCGACGCGAACATCAACCACAAGAGCTGGTTCGTCATGGAGGGCGCCGTCGTCGGTCTCGATGCGTTTCGCGCCGAGACCGAAAAGGCCGGCAAGAGCCCCGATCACGCCATGGTCGAGGTCGCCGGGCTGCGCAAGCTCGACCGCTACACGCTGACGATCCGCCTGACGCACGAGAACCCGCTGTTCCTCTATGCCATGGCGCTGAACTCGACGGCCATCGTGCCGATGGAAGCGGTTCGGACCTACGGCGACCGGTTCGACGTCAACCCGGTGGGGACCGGCCCGTTCTCGCTCGTCGGACCGGCGGAGCGCAAAGGTGTGCTTCGCTTCCTAAAGAACCCGAACTTTTACGGTGTGTACCCGAGCCTCGGTGCCTCCGGAGACAGCGAGAAGGGCCTGCTCAAGGCCGCGGGCAGGAAGCTTCCGCTCGTCGACATCATCGACATGCCGCTGATCGAGGAGCCCCAGCCGGCGGCCCTGAAGTTCCTGAGCGGCGAACTCGACTGGCGCGGCATCGATCGGGCCAATTTCGGCCGCCTCGTGGTGCGAAGCCCGGACGGAAGCTTCCGGCTCGCCGACGAATTCGCGCCGAAGTTCGACCTCTACACGACGCCCGGCATCGATCTCTACTATTTCGTCTTCAACCTGAAGGACCCGTTGTTCGGGCAGAACAAGAAGCTGCGCCAGGCGTTCGCCCATCTCTTCGACACGCGCGGGCTGATCGACGTGCTTCTGAATGGTCGCGGCAAGAAGCTGCAGAGCCTCGTTCCGCTCGACCTGCGCGGCAACGAGCGCGAGACCGGGGCGACCTACCTCGACTATGACCTCGCGCTCGGCAAGAAGCTGCTCGCCGAAGCCGGCTATCCGAACGGAAAGGGACTGCCGCCAGTCGTCATGCGCTACCCGTCGACCGGCGCCGACCGCCGCGAGCAGTTCGACTTCATGCGGGCCCGGTTCGCCGCCGCCGGCGTGCAGTTGAAGCCAGATCTCACCGACGGCCCGACCTTCGTGAAGAACGTGGAGGCGAGCAACTTCATGCTCGCGGAGTACAGCTGGCTGGCCGACTATCCCGACGCCGAGGATTTCTACCAGTTGCTCTACAGCAAGAACTCCGCGCCCGGGCCGAACCTGTCGTCGTTCTCGAACGCCGCTTACGACAAGGCGTACGAGGCCTCGCGCTTCATGGTCGACGGGCCGGAACGGCTGCGCCAGTTCAAGATCATGAACGAGATCGTGAAGGAGGAGGTTCCGATCGTCGTCTCGCGCAACAGCCTGCGCTTCGGCATGACGCAGAAGTGGCTGAGCAACTTCAAGCGCAACCTGCTCGCGTCGGAGCTGCCGTACCTCGACATCGACATGGCGCGCAAGAAAAAGGGCCTGTGATGCTGGCCTACGTCGCCCGTCGCCTGCTGCAAGCGGCGCCGACCGTGCTTGGCGTGGCGCTCCTGACCTTCCTGCTTTTTCGCGGCTTCGGCAGCGACCCGGCGCGCACGGCGCTCGGCCAGCACGCGTCGGCGGCCGCTCTCGCCAGTCTCCGTCATCAGTGGGGACTCGACCAGTCGACGACGGCGCAGTTCGTCGACTTCCTGCGCCAGATCGTCACCTTCGACTATGGGCGTTCGTTCGTCACCGGCGAGGATCTCGGCGCCCAGCTGAAGTCGGGGGCGCTCGTCAGTCTGGCCGTCACGGTGCCGCCCTTTGTCTTCGGCATCGCCCTCAACATCGTCATCGCGCTCTTCATCACGCGCCACCGCGACGGTGTGGTGGACCGCGTGGCGCGCGCGATCTTCGTCGCGGCGATGAGTGTCTCAGCGCTTGTATACGTGCTTGTCCTGCAGTATGTGCTGGCGTTCAAGCTCGGCTGGTTCCCGATCTCCGGCTACTCGGGCGGGCTCTCGGCTGTCGCCTACCTCGGGCTCCCCTGGCTGATCCTGCTTCTCATCGCAATGGGCCCCGACATCCGCCTCTACCGCACGATCTTCCTCGACGAGGCCAAGTCCGACTACGTCCGCACCGCCCGCGCCAAGGGTGCGACCGAAACCGCGGTCTACGGCCGCCACGTCCTCGCCAACGCCTGGATGCCCATCATCACGAACACCGTCACCAACATCCCATTCCTCATCCTCGGCTCTTTCCTGATGGAGCGGTTCTTCTCGATCCCCGGCGTCGGCAGCCTGACGATCGACGCCTTGAACCGGGGCGACCTGCCGATCCTGAAGGCCGTGACCGTGCTGGGTGCGCTGGCGCTGGTCGCGTTCAACCTGCTGAGCGACCTCCTCTACGCGTGGGCCGACCCGCGCGTCAGCCTGCGCTGAGGCCGGCGCGGGTGTCGACGCTTCGACCCGAGGGTCGCGCTGCCCCATCTGGCGCCGGCGCGCTGTGCGCGCTGTGGCGGCAACCACGGTCGCGGTGGTGTCTGGTCGTTCTCGGCGCCTTCGTCGTCATCGCCGCAGGCGGCTACGCCGGCCTCCTTCCCGACCCCCAGGCCGAGGTCGGAGCGTCGCTCGGCACGCCGAGCCTGCATTGGGCGACCTTGCTCGGCACCGACGTCCTCGGCCGCTCGGTGCTCTTTCGCATCCTCGCAGGCGCGCAGACGGCGGTGACGATCGGCGTCGCGACGATGGCCCTGGCGGTTCCGGTCGGCACGGTTCTCGGCCTCGTCGCCGGATGGTTCGGCGGCTGGGTCGACGCCGTCGTCATGTGGCTCTACTCGGTCGTCGTCTCGATCCCGGACATCCTGCTTATCACCGCAATTTCCTACGCGCTCGGGCGCGGCATCGGCTCGGTGTGCGTTGCGCTCGCGGCGACGAGCTGGGTCGGCATCATGCGGCTCGCGCGTGCAGAAATGCTTAGGCACCGCGCTCGCGATTACGTCATGGCGGCGCGTGCCTTTGGCGCGGACGACCTCCACATCGTGTTCCGCGACGTCCTGCCGAACGTCCTGCATGTCGTCATCGTCGTCGCCTCGCTCGTGCTCATCGCCGCCGTCAAGGGCGAAGTGATCCTCACCTACCTGGGCCTCGGCGTGCAGGACGGCGCCAGCTGGGGCCTGCTCATCTCGGGTGCGGCGCAAGACCTCGCCAACGACATCTGGTGGCCGCTCTTCGGCACAGTCGTCGCGATGTTCCTGCTGATCTACAGCCTGAGCGTCGTCGGCGATGCCTTGCGCGACGCTCTCGATCCGAAGCTCGGCTGAGCCCCGCGCCGGTCAGGCGAGCGAGAAGCGGATGACGCCGTCGATGCGTCGCTCGAGCTTGCCCGCATACCAGAGCGCATGGCAATGCGCGATCGACTCGCCCATCGCGAACGTCATCTGGTGCAGATCGAGCGGACGCTTGAAGATCACCGGCACGAGCTCGAACGCCGACAGCGGTCCGCGGGCGGCGCAGGCTTCGAGCACCTCGACGAAACGCTCGGCGTGGTGCGCCTGGAGTTGGTCGATGCGCGTGTGCAGGCCCTTGAACGGCAAGCCGTGCGACGGCAGCACGAGCGTTCCGGGATCGATCGACCGCATCCGCTCGATCGAGTCGAGGTAGAGCCTGAGCGAGTCGGCCTCGGGCTCGACCTCGATGACGCTGACGTTGGTCGAGATCCGCGGCAGCACCATGTCGCCGCTGATGAGGACGCCGGCGCGCTCGCCATGCAGCGCCATGTGCTCGGGTGCATGACCGTAGCCGGCGTGCGCGGTCCATGCGGATCGTTCCGCGCTGCTGCCGATGTCGAGCGTCATGCCGCCGATGAGGCGCCGGTAGCTCTCGGGCACGTCGGGCACGAGGCTGCGGTAGTAGTTGCCGCGGCCGGCGACCTTGCCGACTGATTCTGGGTCGGCGGCCATGCCGTGGCGGGCCATGAACGCTGCCGAGAGCGGGCCGCCGAAGCCGGCGTCGGCGCGGCTCGCCATGCGGGCGATGCCGAAGTCGGTGGCGCTGATCCACAGGCGCACGCCCCAGCGCTCGCACAGCCAGTGGGCTGAGCCGATGTGGTCGGGATGCATGTGCGTGACGACGACGCGCAGTACCGGCAGCCCGCCGAGGTCGTTCGCGAAGATCCGCTCCCACGACGCGTGCGTCGCGTCGTTGCCGATGCCGCAGTCGACGATGGTCCAGCCCTGGCGCGGCGACTCGCCGCCGTTGCCGGCGATCTCGTCGCGCAGCAGCCAGACGTTGATGTGGTTGAGGGCGAAGGGCAGCTGCATGCGCGCCCACTTCACGCCGGGCGCGACGTCGATCGTCTCGCCGGGCTCAGGGGTCTCCTGGCCGAGGCAGTAGTCGAGCTGGGCTTCGAGCGCATTCATCGTCGGGGCTTCTTTCCGGACCGCATGTCCTCTACACTTTCCGCACTTTACGTAAACGTCAACTCGGAGTGTAGATCGCGATGTCCGGCGCTGCTGCCTCACGCCTCTTGCGCACCCGCCCGGCGAGCGTCGGGCCGCCGCCGGCGACGTTCACGATCGGCGAGCTGGCGCGCGAGTTCGGCCTGACCACGCGCGCCATCCGCTTCTACGAGGACTGCGGGTTGCTCGCTCCGCAACGCTCCGGCAGCCACCGCGTCTACACCTCGCGCGACCGCGCCCGGCTCACGCTCACCCTGCGCGGCAAGCGCCTCGGCCTGAAGCTCGCGGACGTCAAGGAGCTCGTCGACATGTACGAGACGCAGCGCGACAGCGAGAGCCAGCTGCGCCGCTTCGTCGACGTGCTGGCGCGCCAGCGCGCCGCGCTCGAGTCGCGTCTGGCCGATTTGCAGTCGACGCTCGATGAGGTCGTCGCGCACGAGGCCGCGACGCGGCGCCTGCTCAAGGCGCGCTCGAAATGACGGCGGCTCCGGCGTTTCCGGCGGCGCTCACCGACGCGCGCGCGTTCGCGATCGCGCGCGCGATGCTCGACGGCTTCGATCGCCACTACCGGCTCTTTCGCCAGGCGAGCGCCGAGGCCAAGGCGCGCTTCGAGAAGTCAGACTGGCACGGCCAGCAGCGCGCCCAGGCGCTGCGCATCGAGTACTACGACACGCGCGTCGCCGAGGCGACCGAGCGCCTGCAGAACGAGTTCGCCGCGGCGTCGCTGCCGATGGAGGTGTGGCAGCAGGTCAAGCTCCACTACATCGGGCTCCTGATCAACCACTACCAGCCCGAACTCGCCGAGACCTTCTTCAATTCGGTGACGACCAAGATCCTGCACCGCAGCTACTTCCACAACGACTTCATCTTCGTGCGCTCGGCGGTCTCGACCGACCACCTCGAGAACGACGAGCCGGCGGCACTGCCGACCTACCGCGCCTACTACCCGGCCAGGGACACGCCGGTCGAGACCTGGCACCGGATCGTCACCAACTTCCAGCTCGAGCGCGAGTTCGAGGACCTCGACCGCGACGTCGCCAGCGTTGTCGCGGCCGTCGACCGGCAGCTCGGCGAGTTCCGGATGCGCGCCAACTTCCAGATCCAGGTGCTGTCGTCGCTCTTCTATCGCAACAAGGGCGCCTACGTCGTCGGCAAGATCATCAACGGCTTCGGCGAGACGCCGTTCGCGCTGCCGATCGTGCACGGCCCGGCCGGCGACCTCGTGATCGATGCCGCCCTCTTCGGCGAGGACGACCTGCAGCTCATCTTCAGCTTCGCCCGCGCCTACTTCATGGTCGCGATGGAAGTGCCGTCGGCCTACGTGCAGTTCCTGCGCTCGCTGATGCCGCGCAAGCCCCGCTCCGAGATCTACAGCGCACTCGGCCTGCAGAAGCAGGGCAAGAGCCTCTTCTACCGCGACCTGCTGATGCACATGCGGCACTCGTCCGACACCTTTCGCATCGCGCCCGGCATCAAGGGCATGGTGATGCTGGTGTTCGATCTGCCGAGCTTTCCCTACGTGTTCAAGGTGATCAAGGACTTCTACCCGGCGCAGAAGGAGACGACGCGCGAGCAGATCAAGGGCAAGTACCTGCTCGTCAAGCAGCACGACCGCGTCGGCCGCATGGCCGACACGCTCGAGTACTCGAACGTCGCCTTCCCGCTCTCGCGTTTCGACGACGAGCTCGTCGCCGAGTTGCGCCACTTCTGCCCGAGCCTGCTCGAGGAGGACGGCGAGGCGCTCGTGCTGCGCCACGTCTACATCGAGCGGCGCATGATCCCGCTCAACATCTACCTGCAGGACGCGACGCCCGAGCAGATCGAGGCGGCGGTGATCGAGTACGGCAACGCCATCAAGGACCTGGTGCGCGCCAACATCTTCCCCGGCGACATGCTCTGGAAGAATTTCGGCGTCACGCGCCACGGCAAGGTCGTGTTCTACGACTACGACGAGATCGAGTACCTCACCGACTGCAAGTTCAGGAAGGTGCCCGA
>JBBRZP010000134.1:0-11098 GCA_038236565.1 Burkholderiales bacterium
ATCGTCTTCTTCGGCACGATCGGCATCCGAAAGGTGCGCCACATCTACGTCGCCAACTGGTTCTTCGGCGCCTTCATCATCACCGTCGCGCTGCTGCACATCGTCAACAGCGCGGCGATCCCGGTCGGGCCGATGAAGAGCTATTCGGCCTATGCCGGCGTGCAGGACGCGATGATCCAGTGGTGGTACGGCCACAACGCGGTCGGCTTCTTCCTGACCGCGGGCTTCCTGGGGATGATGTACTACTTCATCCCGAAGCAGGCCGAGCGCCCGATCTACTCGTACCGGCTGTCGATCGTCCACTTCTGGGCGCTGATCTTCACCTACATGTGGGCGGGCCCGCACCACCTGCACTACACAGCTCTGCCCGACTGGGCGCAGTCGATCGGCATGGTCTTCTCGCTCGTCCTGCTCGCGCCGAGCTGGGGCGGAATGATCAACGGGATGATGACGCTCTCGGGCGCGTGGCACAAGCTGCGCGAGGACCCGATCCTGAAGTTCCTGATCGTGAGCCTGTCGTTCTACGGCATGAGCACCTTCGAGGGACCGATGATGTCGATCAAGACGGTGAACGCGCTCTCGCACTACACCGACTGGACGATCGGCCACGTGCACTCCGGCGCGCTCGGCTGGGTCGGCCTGGTCTCGATGGGCACGCTCTACTTCCTCGTGCCGCGCATGTTCGGCCGCACGAAGATGCACAGCGTGCCGGCGATCGAGCTGCACTTCTGGATCGCGACGCTCGGCATCGTCCTCTACATCGCGGCGATGTGGATGGCCGGCGTGATGCAGGGCCTGATGTGGCGCGACGTCAACGCCGACGGCACGCTCGTCTACAGCTTCGTCGAGAGCGTCAAGGCGACCTATCCGTTCTACATCGTGCGCCTCCTCGGCGGCCTGATCTATCTCGGCGGGATGCTGCTCATGGCCTGGAACGTCGTCATGACGGCGCGCTCGGGCCGGCCGGTGCCGACGGCCATCGCCGCATCGCCGATCTCGGCGGTCGCCCGCTGACCGTCAGGAAACCAAGATGAGCAACGTCCGCACGCCCACCGGTCACGAGAAGATCGAGACCAACAACTTCCTGATGATCGTCCTGATCCTGCTGGTGGTCGCCGTCGGCGGCATCGTCGAGATCGTGCCGCTCTTCTTCCAGCGCTCGACGACCGAGCCTGCGCCGGGACTGAAGCCCTACACCGCGCTGCAGCTCGCGGGGCGCGACATCTACACCCGCGAGGGTTGCTACAACTGCCACTCGCAGATGATCCGATCGCTGCAGGCCGAGACGCTGCGCTACGGCCACTACTCGATGGCCAGCGAGTTCGTCTACGACCATCCGTTCCAGTGGGGCAGCAAGCGCACCGGCCCCGACCTGCACCGGGTCGGCGGCAAGTACAGCGACGAGTGGCATCGCCTGCACCTGAACAACCCGCGCGACCTGGTGCCCGAGTCGAACATGCCGGCGTACCCGTGGCTGTTCACGACCAAGGTCGACGACGGGACAATCGCCGCGCATATGAGCGGCCTGCGCAAGGTCGGCGTGCCGTACAGCGACGCCGAGATCGCCGCATCGGCCGAAGCCGTGCGCGGCAAGGACGAGATCGACGCCCTCGTCGCGTATCTTCAGGTGCTCGGCACCTCGGTGAAATAGGAGACGGTGTGGACGTCATCGATCAGCTTCGCGCGGGGGTGACCCTGTTCTCGTTCCTGGCCTTCATGGGCCTGGTCGTCTGGGCCTGGTCGCGCCGCAACCGCGCGCGCTTCGACGAGGCGGCGCAGCTGCCGTTCGCGCCCGAGGCCGGAGACGTGACGTCATGAGCGACTTCCTCGGCAGCGGCTGGTCGATCTTCATCGCCGTCGCGACCATCGCCAGCCTCGCGGCCTGCCTGGCCCTGCTGGCGATCGCCAGCCGTCGGGTCAAGATGTCCGACGACAACAGCACCGGCCACGTCTTCGACGACGACCTGGTCGAGATGAACAACCCGCTACCCCTCTGGTGGATCGTCCTGTTCGTCCTGACAGTGCTGTTCTCCTTCGTCTACGTCTACGTGTTCCCCGCGCTCGGCAGCTTGCCCGGCTCTCTCGGCTGGAGCAGCGCGGGCGAGCTGGCCGCCGACCAGGCGAGCGTGAAGGCCCGGGCGGCGACCGTCTACGCCGCCTTCGCCGGCAAGCCGGTCGAAGCGCTCGCGCGGGATGCGAAGGCGATGGCGATCGGCGAGCGGCTGTTCATCAACAACTGCTCGGGCTGCCACGGCTCGGACGCGCGCGGCAGCAAGGGCTTCCCGAACCTGACCGACAACGACTGGCTGCACGGCGGCAGCCCGGAGAAGATCGAGGAGACGATCACCCTCGGCCGCACCGGGATGATGCCGCCGATGGCCGCGGCCGTGGGCACGCCGGCCGACGTGCACGACGTCGCCCAGTACGTGATGAGCCTGTCGGGCGACCCGCACGACGCGATGGCCGCGAGCGCGGGCAAGAAGAAGTTCGTCGCCTGCGCGGCCTGCCACGGCGCCGACGGCAAGGGCAACCAGGCGATCGGCGCGCCCAACCTCGCCGACAAGGTCTGGCTGCACGGCTGGGGCGAGGCGGCGATCACCAGCATGGTCGTCAACGGCAAGACCAACGTCATGCCCGCCCAGGGCGGGCGCCTTGCGCCCGAGCAGATCCACCTGCTCGCGGCCTACGTGTGGAACCTCTCGCAGCCGCAGCTGACGGCGGCGAAGTGACCGTCGCGCGGAGGGTCATCCCGCTCTACGTCAGCGAGGAGAAGATCCAGCCGCGCACGGTGCACGGCTGGTTCGCGACCTGGCGCTGGGCCCTGGTCTGGCTGACGCAGCTCCTCTTCTACGGGCTGCCCTGGCTCCCCTGGAACGGGCGCCAGGCGGTGCTGTTCGATCTCACGGCGCGCCGCTTCTACATCTTCGACATGGTCCTGCATCCGCAGGACGTGATCTTCCTGGCAGGCCTGCTCGTCATCTCGGCGTACTCGCTGTTCCTGTTCACCGCCGTGGCCGGCCGCGTCTGGTGCGGCTTCGCCTGCCCGCAAACGGTCTACACCGAGATCTTCATGTGGATCGAGCGCCGCTTCGAGGGCGACCGGCAGGCGCGCATGAAGCTCGACGTCGCGCCCTGGTCGTTCGTCAAGTTGCGCAAGCGCGGCGCCAAGCAGGCCGTGTGGCTCGCGATCGGCCTGTGGACCGGCTTCACGTTCGTCGCCTACTTCACGCCGTCGCACGCGCTGCTCGACGAAGTGCTGCACCTGGGACTCGGCCCGTGGGAGACATTCTGGATCCTGTTCTACAGCCTGGCAACGTACGGCAACGCGGGCTACATGCGCGAGCAGGTCTGCAAATACATGTGCCCGTACGCGCGCTTCCAGAGCGCGATGTTCGATCGCGACACGCTCATCATCAGCTACGACACGAAGCGCGGCGAGCCGCGCGGCTCGCGCCCGCGCGGCGTCGACCCGGCGACGCTCGGCAAGGGCGACTGCATCGACTGCACGCTCTGCGTCCAGGTCTGCCCGACCGGCATCGACATCAGGAAGGGCCTGCAGTACGAGTGCATCGGCTGCGCCGCCTGCATCGACGTCTGCGACAGCGTGATGGACAAGATGCAGTCGCCGCGCGGCCTGATCCGCTACGCGACCCAGAACAGCCTGGCCAACGGCTGGTCGACGGCGACGATGTGGAAACGCACGTTGCGGCCTCGCGTTCTCGTCTACGCCGCGATCCTCGGCGCCATCGTCATCGGCTTCGTCACGAGCCTCGTGATGCGGCCTCCGTTCAAGGCCGACGTCGTGCGCGACCGCGGCGCGCTGGCGCGGATGGTCGAAGGCGGCCGGATCGAGAACGTCTACCGGCTGCAGCTGATGAACGCGACCGAGACGACGGAGCGCTTTCACATCGGCGTCGAGGGCCTGCCGGGAGCCGTGCTGCGCGACTGGATCGACGTCGAGCTCGCGCCGACGGAGGCGCGCTGGGTGCCGGTCGCCGTGCAGGTGCCGCCCGAGGCGGCGCAGGCCCTCGGTGCCGGCGCCCACCCGATGCGCTTCGAGATCACGCTCCTCGCCGATGCCGCAGCGGCGCCCGGCGCTGCGGGACGCGAGGCGCTTCCCGCGCGCGCCAAGGCACACGAGAAGTCCACATTCATCGTTCCACGCTGAGACGAACCGCCATGACCGAAGCCGATCACAAGCCCTCCTCCCCGCCCGTCCCGCTGCCCTGGTGGCGATACGGCATGGTCTGGTTCATGCTCGCCGGCCCGGCGATCGTCGTCGTCGCGGGCCTGGTCACCGCGGGCATCGCCTTCCGCCACGCCGACGTCGTGCTGACCGAGACGCCCACCGCCACGTCGCTCGCGGCGCACGCGCTGGCGCGCAGGCCCTGACGCAGGCACGACCATGAAGCAGCGCGCCCTGCGCATCCTCTGGCCGGCGTTCCTCGGCGCCGGCGTGCTCGAGGCTCTGGTCTTCGCGGTCGTCGACCCGCACGACCTGCGCTGGTTCGGCGGCGCTCCCATCGAGTGGGGTTCGACGGCCATCTACTCGATCACGTTCCTCATCTTCTGGGGCGGCGTCGCCACGGCGGGCGCACTGACGGCGCTGCTCTCGCTCACCGCCGAGGACATCAACGGCCGCGACATCGCGCCGCTCGGTCACGGCTCGATCCCGCCGCGGCCGCCGGGCGCCCCGCCGATTCCGGGCGATCCGGCCTGAGCATGGACGCGGCGCTCGCGGCATCGGCGTTCCTGATGGGCCTGGCCGGAACTCCGCACTGCGCAGCGATGTGCGGCGCGGCCTGCGGCGCGCTGGCGCCGGCACGACCGGGCGAGCCCGGCACGACCGCCCGGCTCGCCCTGCACACCGGGCGGATCGTCAGCTACTCGCTCGCCGGCGCGCTCGTCGCCGCGACCGTCACCGGACTCGCCGTCGTCGCCCACGCACGCATGCTGCAGCCGGTGTGGACGCTGTTCCACGTCGCCGCGATCGCTTTCGGCCTCTGGCTCCTGTGGAAGGCGCGCGCGCCTTCCTGGCTCGACGGCGCGTCGCCGCGGCTCGAGCGCTTCGCCGCGTCGAGGCCGGTGAAGCTGTATCGCGCCCTGCCGTCGAGCGGCCGGGCGGGCGTCGCCGGCCTCGCCTGGGCCGCCCTCCCCTGCGGCCTCCTGCAGTCGGCGCTCGTCGTCGCGGCGCTCACATCGGGCCCGCTGGCGGGCGCGGCCGTGATGGCCGCGTTCGCGACGGCATCGGCCATCGGCCTGTGGCTCGGCCCGGCAGCCTGGCACTTCCTGCGCCGCGGCGGACGCGGCGCAGCCCTGGGTTCGGCGCCGATCCGCCTGGCCGGCCTGCTGCTGGCGACGTCGTCGCTCTTCGCCGTCTGGCACGGCCTCGGCGCCGCGATCGACGCGCTCTGCGCCGTCGCGGCCTGAGTCTGTCGCCCGGTCAGCGCGCCCGCGTGCCGATCGCGTCGAGCGCCGGGCCGAGCCCGAGGGGCGACGGCAGCGACATCAGGATCGACTTGAAGAGGGGCCGGTAGGCGTCGTCGGCGTCGCGATGGGTGAGCGGGTCGCGGTTCTGCATGAACGCGACGTCGAGCGCGGCCCAGTCCGCGCGCGTGAGGACTCGCTCGGCCAGCGGCAGCACCTCGGCCTCCTCGAGCCGGATGTGCTCGAGGTAGGCCTGGATGTAGTCCTGCATGTGCTGCTCGAACCGCTCGCGTCGCTCTTTCGCGTCGGGCGCGTCCTTCATCATCTCGAGGCCGAGCAGCTCGTGCTCGAGCTCGCGCACGGCGTGCTCGCTGCGCTCGTGGTCGCGGTCGAGCCGGTCGAGCACGGCGTCGGCCTCGCTGCTGCGGGCGCGCAGCGCGGGGAACAGGAGCTGCGTCTCCTTGGTGTGGTGCACCTGCTCCGGGAACTCGTCGATGTAGAAGAGCATCGCGCGCAAGACGCCGAACTCGGCGTCGAGCTGGCGCCGGCGGCATTGCGAAAGCAGCAGGCCGATCGAGCGCAGCACGGCCGACAGCGCGCCGTGCTCGTCGCGGATGATGCGCAAGGTGGGATGTGGACTCATGGCGGGCGCCTCCGGCGTCGGGCGAGGGTGGCTGAGAGGTCGATCAGTGGGCGAGCAGCACCGGCAGGGTCATCGAGCCCAGCACCGAGCGCGTCGCGCCGCCCAGCACCCACTCGCGCGCGCGGCCATGGCCGTAGCAGCCCATGACCAGCAGGTCGGCGCCGACGTCGGCGCAGAACGAGAGCAGCGCGCCGCCGACGTCGGCCGGCACGCTGCGATGGCGGTGCGGCGTCGCCGTCACGTCGTGCAGCGCGAGGTAGCGCTCGATGTCGATCGGACCGCCGGTCTCGTCGCTGCGCCGGTCGCCGCCGTCGTCGTCCCAGCAGACGACGTGGACGCGCTTCGCGCCCTTCAGGAGGGGGAGCGATGCGCCGAGCGCATGCGCCGATTCGCGCGTGTTCTTCCATGCCACGACGACGATCTTGCCGATGGCCGCGGACGACGGCCGGCCGACGTGCGGCAGCACGATGGCGCCGCGGCCGCTGTCGATCAGCACCGACTCGACAAAGCGCGGCGACAGCCCGTCGCCCGACGCGACGGCCGGGTCCTGCTGGCCGAGCACGAGCAGATCGGCGTATCGCGACTGGCGCGACACCTCGCGCTCCGCCTGCAGGTCGACCTCGATCCAGGTCGCCCGCGCGTCGCTCTCGGCGACGACGCGATCGAAGCTCGCCCGGGTGCGCTGGCGGAGCTCGGCCTCTGCGTCGAGGAGTGCGGTCGTCGTCGTCGCGTCGCCGACCATCGCGAACGGATACTCGGCGGCGATCGAGGAGACGGCGTACATCGCGGTCAGCTCGGCGCGGTGGGCGTGCGCCAGGCCGATCGCGACGCGCAGGCGCTCCTCGGCGCGCTCGGATGCGTCGAGATGGACGAGCAGCGAGCGGAGCGCGCTCATCGCGCACTCCCGATGACGGGTGCGATGACCGCTGCCGCGGACTGGGGTCCGTCGAGCGCCGCGCCCAGGAAGACAGCCAGGGCGCAGAGAAAGGCGGCGACTCCGGCGAGGGGTTCGAGCGTGTCGAGCGTTGTCATGGCGACTCCTTGGACATGGCGATCAGTGCAGTGTGCTCACCAGCACGACCTGGACGATGAAGCAGCGCTCGTCGAGGCCGGTGCCGGCGCCGGCACCGAGCTTGGCGGCCAGCGCGGCGGTCACGCGCCCGGGCGACGACAGCTCCTCGAACACCGGCACCGCCATCTCGGCGCGCAGGCGTGCGATCAGGGCGGGTGGCTGACCGTGGCACTCGATCGCGTCGTAGAGGCGGCCGAGCATGTGCGCCGTCTCGCGCACGACCCGCGGGTCGCTGCGCTCGGTGAGGCTCGGACGGATGTGCGCAACCCGGGCGCCGAGCTCGACGGCCGCGCTCGTGAAGAGATCGACCTTTTCGCCGTCGTCGTTCTCGGCGAGCAGGCCGATGAACTTGTCGCGCAGGAGCGACCGCGTCCGGCCGCTCGCGGCCGCCTCGCGCAGGAGCCGGGCGCTGGCGAGCAAGCCGTCTTCCTCCTCGCTCGACAGCGCGTCGCGCGGCTCCGGCCCCAGGGCCCGGAGCACGACGGACATCGCGATGGCGTTGCGCAGTGCGGGCATGGTCGGGAAGGCTAGTCGCGGCAGGCGCGTCCTCTTTGACGCGGGTCAAGACAAGGCCCGCCCCCGATCGCTTCGATACACGGCCGACACCGTCCGTTCACGCATTGCGACGAAGCGACGCACGCTGGTCGTCGAATCGCGGAGCGCGCTCCCTAGCATCGGCTTCGACGCATCGAGCACTGCAGGAGAGAAGACATGCTGAACACCCCGACCCGGATCGCCCCCAACACCGCTTCACTCCCGCCCTGCCTCGCCGTGCCGGCCGGGCCGGCGTTCGACGCGGACCGCAAGACCAGCTCCGGCATCGCCGACACGCTGATGCTGCTGCGCGAGCGGCTCGATCCGCAGCGCCGCATCGTCCACGCCGGCGACGTGATCTACCGCGCCGGCGAGGCCTTCTCGAACCTCCACGTCCTCAACACCGGCTTCTTCAAGATCGTCAAGCTCACTGCCGACGGCCGCGAGCAGGTCGTGAGCCTCAAGTTCCGCGGCGACTGGCTGGGCTTCGACGGCATCGCCCGCGATGCCTATGGCTGTGAAGCGGTTGCCATGGACACCGGCGAGCTCTGGAGCGTGCCGTACGCCGGCCTGCTCGCCGGCTGCGTCGACTGCCCCGAGCTGCTGACGGTGCTTCACGAGGCGATGAGCCGCGAGATCGGGCAGGACCGCGATTCGCTGATCTCGGTCTGCACGCTGCCGGCCGACGCCCGCGTCGCCGAGTTCCTGCGCTACTTCGCGGTCTCGCTCGCGTCGCGCGGCATGCGCAGCGACCAGATCTGCCTGCGCATGACGCGCGCCGAGATCGGCAACTACCTCGGAATGACGCTCGAGAGCGTCAGCCGCGCGCTTTCCCGGCTGGCGCGCGACAAGGTCATTGCCTTCGCCGAGAAGCGTCGGCGCGACATCCTGATCCCCGACCTGCGGGCGCTGACGGCGTTCACCCAGCGCTGCGTCGGCGGCGCCAGCGTGCTGCAATAGACGGCCGCCAGGGTCGACGGCGAGTTCCGCGCGTCAGGGCCCGAGAACGCGCAGCGCCGCCTGCGCGAGTTCGTCGCGCGAGAACGGCTTCTTCAGCAGCTCCCACGCCGGCGGCGCGGAGCGATCGGCGTCGAGCAGCTCGGTCGAGTAGCCCGACATCAGCAGCACCTTGATCTCCGGCAGGTGCCGCTGCACCTGCTCGGCGAGCTCGGTGCCGCGCATGCCCGAGCCGAGGGCGATGTCGGACACGAGCAGGTCGAAGCGCGACGTCAGCCCGAGCACGACCATCGCGTGCTCGCCGTTTGGCGCCGTCGTCACGACCGCGCCGAAGCCTTCGAAGAAGCGGCGCACGACGGCGCAGACCTCGAGGTCGTCCTCGACCAGGAGGACCCGCAGGCCCTGCGGCAGTCGATCGATCGCGACCGGTTCGTCGTTGGCGCCGGCCGGCGTCCCGGAGACCCGCGGGATGTAGAGGGCGACCGTCGTGCCGCCGCCTGGCGTGCTGTCGAGCCGGATCGCGCCTCGCGACTGCTTGACGAAGCCGTGGACGGTGCTGAGGCCGAGGCCGGTGCCACGGCCCGCGGTCTTGGTCGTGAAGAATGGCTCGAAGGCGCGCTCGCGCACTTCGTCGGACATCCCCGTGCCGCTGTCGGAGATCGTGATCGCGACGAAGCCTGCGGCGGGCGCGCGCGCGTCGCCGAGCTCGTCCGCGACCTCGACCGGCAGCTCGCCGACGGCGTCGGCGGCGAAGCGCAGAAGGCCGCCCTCCGGCATGGCGTCGCGCGCGTTGATGGCGATGTTGAGCAGTGCCGCCTCGAGCTGCACCGGATCGGCGAGCGCCACCGGGCAGTCGTCGGCGACCTCGACGGCGATGCGCACGTGCTGGTCGAGGGTGCGCCGCAGCATGTCGGCGAGCGAGCGGACGAGCGCGCCGACGTCGACAGCGGTCGGCTGCAGCATCTGCCGGCGCGAGAACGCGAGCAGCTTGCTCGTCAGCTCGGCGCCGCGCCGCGACGCGCGCGCGGCGGCGTCGACCAGCTGCCGTCCGAACGCGTCGTCGGCGAGCGCCGGCAGCTCCTCGAGCACCTGCAGGTTGCCCTGGATCACCGTCAGCAGGTTGTTGAAGTCGTGGGCGATCCCGCCCGTGAGCTGGCCGACGCTCTCGAGCCGTTGCGCGTGGTTGAGCGCCTCCTCCGACTGAGCCCGCTGCAGCGCGCTCGCGAGGAGGTTGGCGAGCGATTCGACGAAGCCCACCTCGTCGTCGCCGAAGTGCCGTGCCTTGCGGCTGCGCACGACGAGGACGCCGATCGTCTTGCCGAAGTCGGAGATCGGCACCGCGAGGGCGCTCGTCCATCCCGCTTCGCGATAGGCGGCGGGGACGACGAAGCGCGTCTCGGTCGCGTAGTCGGCGACGATGATCGAGCGCCCGAGCGCGAGGACGATGCCGATCGAGGTGTCCGGGAGGTTGGCGACGCGATCGTCCTTGCCCTCGCCCGGCAGCGCGCCCATCGCGCTGGCGACGCGCAGCTCGAGCCGGTTGTTCTCGAGCAGGTAGACGACGGCGTTGTCGGCCTCCAGCGCCTCGGCGGCCGCGACCGGCACCTCGTCGATCAGCGGCTCGGCGTCGCGCACGTCGACCGCGACCCGGCCGAGCTGCGCGAGCCGCTCGCTGTAGCGCGCCCGCTGGAGCGCCTGGAGCACACGCGGATACGAGCTGATGTCGCGGATCGCGGCGACGACCAGCGGCTCGCCCTGGTCGTTCATCGGGCTGAGCGCGATCTCGATCCGGGTCTCCGAGCCGTCCTTGCGGCGCGCGACGAGATCGGTCTGGATGCCCATCGGTCGCGGTCGCGGATCGCGGCCGAACGACGCGCGCAGCGCCGCGTGGCGCGGCCGCACGCCGTTCGGCACCAGCGCCTCGATCGACAGGCCCAGCAACTCGCCGGCGTCGTAGCCGAGCATCGTCTCGGCTTGCAGGTTCGCGAGCACGATCACGCCGTCCCGGCTGGCGACGATGAGGGCGTCGGGGTAGTGCGCGAACAGCTCGCGAAACAGGTGCTCGTGGTTCCCCTGGCCTTGGCGTTGCGGCGAGCGGCGGTCGACGTCGGTCATAGGCGGCTCGCGCGCTAGTGACGCGTGACGGGCGGCACCAGGATGTAGCCCGCGCCTCGCACAGACTTGATGAGCTTCGGATCGTCGGCATCGAGCTCGAGCTTCTTCCTCAGACGGCCGACCTGGACGTCGATCGTGCGGTCGAACGGCCCGGCCTCGCGCCCGCGCGTCTGCTCGAGCAGAAAGTCCCGCGACAGCACCGTGCCGGCGTTCTCGACCAGCACCTTCAGGAGTGAGAACTCGCCGGTGGTGAGGGCCACCTCGTGCGCCGACGGGTCGAGGAGGCTTCGTGCCGCCAGGTCGAGCTCCCAGCCGGCGAAGCGGCGCTTGTCGCCCCCGCTCGCCGCGAG
>JBBRZP010000135.1:0-10921 GCA_038236565.1 Burkholderiales bacterium
CGACGCAGTTCCTCCTGAAGTTGCGGGCCGCACGCCTCGACGCGGCCCGCACGCCCTCTGGCGGCCTGACTTCCGGGGCGATCGCTTGAGCCCGGTGATTCCGATCCGCGCCGCGGGTTGCGCCGACACGCCGGTGCTGCGCGAGCGCGGCCAGCGCGAGGTGTTCTGCGGCCTCACCGGGATCATCTGGCTGCATCGAAAGATCCAGGATGCGTTCTTCCTGGTCGTCGGCTCGCGCACCTGCGCGCACCTGATCCAGTCGGCGGCTGGCGTGATGATCTTCGCCGAGCCCCGATTCGCCACGGCGATCATCGACGACCGCGACCTCGCCGGCCTAGCCGATGCCAACGACGAGCTCGATCGCGTCGTGACCCGGCTGCTCGCGCGCCGTCCCGAGATCAAGCTTCTGTTCCTGGTCGGCTCGTGCCCGTCGGAGGTCATCAAGCTCGATCTCTCGCGTGCGGCGCAGCGCCTGTCGAAGACCTTCGCATCGCGGGCGCGCGTGCTCAACTACTCCGGCAGCGGCATCGAGACCACGTTCACGCAGGGCGAGGACGCGTGCCTCGCATCGCTCGTGCCCGAGATGCCGGGAACGGCGGAGGGCGCCGCGCCGTCGCTCGTGGTCGTCGGCGCGCTCCCCGACGTCGCCGAAGACCAGTTCACCCGTCTGTTCGACGAGATGGGCATCGGCCGGGTGCGATTCTTCCCGCCGCGCCAGGCCGCCGACCTCGCGCCCATCGGTCCGGGCACGCGCTTCCTGCTCGCCCAGCCGTTCCTCGCCGACACCGCGCGCGCGTTCGAGGAGCGTGGAGCGACCCGTCTCGCCGCGCCCTTTCCCTTCGGCGTCGAAGGCACGACGGCATGGCTGCGTGCGGCGGCGGAAGCATTCGGCATTGCCCACGATCGCTTCGAATCCGTCGTCGCGCCGCGCCGCGAGCGTGCGACACGGGCACTGGCCGTTCATCGCCACCAGCTCGCCGGCAAGAGCGTGTTCTTCTTTCCCGACTCGCAGCTCGAGATTCCGCTCGCGCGCTTCCTCGCCCGCGAGATGCAGATGCGGCTGGTCGAGGTCGGCACGCCGTACCTGCATCGCCAGCATCTGGCCGAGGAGCTCGCTCTCCTGCCGGCCGGCACGTTTCTGTCGGAGGGCCAGGACGTCGACAAGCAACTCGACCGTTGCCGCGCCGCCGCGCCCGACCTCACGGTCTGCGGCCTGGGCCTCGCGAACCCGCTCGAGGCCGAGGGACTCGCGACCAAGTGGGCGATCGAGCTCGTCTTCACGCCGATTCACGGCTACGACCAGGCCGCGGATCTTGCCGGCCTCTTCACGCGGCCGCTCCAGCGCCGCATGACCCTGGTCGCATGACCGCACAAGGCCCGACGACTCCGACATGCAGCTGACCCTCTGGACCTACGAAGGCCCGCCGCACGTCGGCGCGATGCGCATCGCGACGGCGATGCGGGACGTGCACTACGTGCTGCACGCGCCCCAGGGCGACACCTATGCCGACCTCCTGTTCACGATGATCGAGCGCCTGCCGCGCCGGCCGCCGGTGACCTACACGACGTTCCAGGCGCGCGACCTCGGCAGCGACACCGCCGAGCTCTTCAAGAACGCCGCGCGAGACGCCTTCGAGCGCTTCAAGCCGAAGGCGATGCTGGTCGGCGCATCGTGCACCGCCGAGCTGATCCAGGACGATCCCGGCGGCCTCGCCAAGGCGCTCGCCCTGCCGATCCCGGTCGTCGCGCTCGAGCTTCCGTCCTACCAGCGCAAGGAAAACTGGGGCGCGGCGGAGACCTTCTATCAAATCTGCCGCACGCTCGCCGGTCCCCATGCGCCCGCGCCGGGCACTGCGCGCGCGGCACGCGATCCGTCGCGACGGCCGAGCTGCAACATCCTCGGCCCGAGCGCGCTCGGCTTTCGCCATCGCGACGACCTGCGCGAGATCACCTCGCTGCTGGCGCAGCTCGGCGTCGACATCAACGTCGTCGCGCCGCTCGGAGCCAGCCCCGACGACATCGCGCGCCTCGGCGACGCCGACTTCAACGTCGTCCTCTATCCCGAGGTCGCGTCGACGGCGGCGCAATGGCTGACGCGCGCCTTCGCGATGCCGGCGACGAAGACGATCCCGATCGGCGTCGGCGCGACGCGCGAGTTCATCGCCGAGGTCGCCGCTCTGGCCGGCGTCGACGCCGCACCCGTGCTGGCGTCGACCGATGCCCGCTCGACCTGGTATGCACGCTCGGTCGACTCGACCTATCTGCACGGCAAGCGCGTCTTCGTCTTCGGCGACGCGACCCACGCCGTGGCGGCGGCGCGCATCGCGGCCGAGGAGCTCGGCTTCACGGTCTGCGGCATCGGCACCTACAGCCGCGAGTTCGCACGCGACGTGCGCGAGGCCGCGAAGAAGTACGGCGTCGATGCGCTCATCAGCGACGACTACCTCGAGGTCGAGGCCAAGGTCGAGGAGCTCCAGCCCGACCTCGTGCTCGGCTCGCAGATGGAGCGCCACATCGCCAAGCGCCTGCGCGTGCCGTGCGCCGTGATCTCGGGGCCCGTGCACGTGCAGGATTTCCCGGCGCGCTACTCGCCGCAGATGGGCTTCGAAGGCGCGAACGTGCTGTTCGACGCCTTTGTCCATCCGCTGATGATGGGTCTCGAGGAGCACCTCATCGGCATGTTCCGCGGCGACTTCGAGTTCCATGCCGACGCGGCGCCGTCGCATCTCGGCGCGCACGGCCCGGCGGTCGCGGAGCTGGCGCGCGCCACCGTCGCCGACGTCGCGCTGCCCGAGGTCGCTCCAGTGGCACAGCCCGTCGTCGCAGCACCACTGCAACCCGTCGCCGCCGGCTGGGCACCCGACGCCGAGCGCGAGCTGCACAAGATTCCGTTCTTCGTTCGCGGCAAGGCCAAGCGCAACACCGAGCGCTACGCCAGCGACCGCGGCATGCCGACGATCACGGTCGAGACCCTCTATGACGCCAAAGCGCATTTCAGCCGCTGACATTCCTGCGCGATCCGCCACGGCTCGAACGCCGCTGCGCTTCGTCATTGTCACGATGGACAGCCACCTGGCCAGCGCGGCGTCCCGCGCCGGTCGCGCTCTCGCGAAGAAGACGCCGGGGATCTCGGTGGTCGTCCATGCCGCGACCGAGTGGGGCCAGAGCGAGAGCGCACTCGAACGCTGCAAGGCCGACATCGCCGGCGGCGACATCGTCGTCGCGACGATGCTGTTCATGGAAGAGCACTTCCAGCCGATCCTGCCGGCGCTGGCGGCGCGGCGCGACGGCTGCGACGCGATGGTCTGCGCGATGTCGGCGGGCGAGGTGATGAAGCTCACCCGCATGGGCAAGTTCAGCATGGACGCCGCGCCCGGCGGTCCCCTCGCGTTCCTGAAGAAGCTGCGCGGCAAGCCCGAGGCGGCGAGCGACGAGCCGGGCGAGCGCGCGACGGCCGGCGCCAAGCAGATGCGCATGCTGCGTCGCCTGCCGAAAATCCTGCGCTTCATCCCGGGCACCGCCCAGGACGTGCGTGCCTATTTCCTGACGCTGCAGTACTGGCTCGCGGGCTCGGAGCGAAACGTTGCGGCGATGGTCGAGTTTCTCGTCGACCGCTACGCTGCCGGCCCGCGCCAGGCCTTGCGCGGCAAGGACCGCCCGCCGGCGCCGGTCGACTATCCCGAGGTCGGCGTCTACCACCCTGCGATGACCGACACGCGTGCCGCCGGCAAGCTCGCCGACACGCTTGCGGCATTGCCGCATGTCGCCACCAGCGGCAAGCGCGGCACCGTCGGCCTGCTGCTGATGCGCTCCTACCTGCTCGCCGGCAACGCCGACCACTACGACGGTGTGATCACCGCGATGGAAGCGCGCGGGCTGCGCGTCGTTCCCGCGTTCGCGACCGGGCTCGACTCGCGCCCGGCGATCGAGAAGTTCTTCCTCGCCGATGGCCGGCCGACGATCGACGCGCTGGTCTCTCTCACGGGCTTCTCGCTGGTCGGCGGCCCGGCCTACAACGACGCGAAGTCGGCGGAAGACATCCTCGCCCGCCTCGACGTGCCGTATCTCGGCGTCACGCCGGTCGAGTTCCAGACGCTCGACCAGTGGGGCGGCTCGTCGCGCGGCCTGATGCCGGTCGAGTCGACCATGATGGTTGCGATCCCCGAGCTCGACGGCGCGACCGGGCCCATGGTTTTCGGCGGGCGCGGCAGCTCCGGGCAGATCGCCTGCACGGGCTGCGCGCACGCCTGCAAGTTCGAGAACGTCGAAGGCGGCCACGACATGCACAGCTGCATCGAGCGCGCCGACACGCTCGCGGCGCGCGTGGGCCGGCTCGTCGACCTGCGCCGCTCGGAGCGCGCGAATCGCAAGGTCGCGACGGTCATCTTCAACTTCCCTCCCAACGCCGGCAACACCGGCACCGCGGCGTTCCTCGCGGTGTTCGAGTCGCTCTTCAACACGCTCGCCGCGATGAAGCGCGAGGGCTACACGGTCGAGATGCCGGCGAGCGTCGACGCCCTGCGCGACAGCATCATCCACGGCAACGCCGAGCGCTTCGGCGCGCAAGCCAACGTCCATGCGCGGATCGCGGTCGACGATCACGTCCGGCGCGAGAAGCACCTGAAGGAGATCGAGGCCCAGTGGGGCTCGGCACCCGGCAAGCAGCAGAGCGACGGGCGCTCGATCTTCGTGTTCGGCGAGCGCTTCGGCAACGTCTTCGTCGGCGTCCAGCCGGCGTTCGGCTACGAGGGCGATCCGATGCGGCTGCTCTTCGAGAAGGGCTTCGCGCCGACGCACGCGTTCTCGGCGTTCTACCGCTGGCTGCGCGAGGACTTCAAGGCCGATGCCGTGCTCCACTTCGGCACGCACGGCGCGCTCGAGTTCATGCCCGGCAAGCAGAGCGGCATGTCGGCCGGCTGCTGGCCCGACCGGCTGATCGGCGAGCTGCCGAACTTCTATCTGTACGCCGCGAACAACCCGTCCGAAGGCGCGATCGCCAAGCGCCGCGCCGCGGCGACGCTCATCAGCTACCTCACGCCGCCGGTCGAGCAGGCCGGGCTCTACAAAGGCCTCGTCGACCTGAAGGCGCTGCTCGACCGCTACCGCGGCCTCGAGCCCGACCAGCGCGACGAAGCCGTCGAGCTCGAAGGCCTGATCCAGTCCCAGGCGGCCGAGCTCGATCTCGCGACGACCGAGCCGGCGTGGGCCGGCGACGCTCCGGCACGTGTCGCCCGGCTCACCGATGCCGTGCTCGAGCTCGAGTACACCCTGATCCCCTACGGCCTGCACGTCGTCGGCCAGGCGCCGACGGTGGCCGAGCGCGTCGGCCTGCTGCTGTCGCTCGCCGAGGCGTCGCACGGCGCGCGGCCGGAGCGCGCGGCGATCGAGGCGCTCGTCGGCGGCGCCGCGCCCGATGCCGTCCTCGCGCTCTCCGGACTCCCGGTCGATGCCGCCAGCGAGACGATGCTCATCGAGCTCGCGACCGCCGATCGCCTGATGGCCGAGGACCACGAGATCGACGGCATCCTGCGCGCCCTCGACGGCCGGTTCCTGCGTCCTGCCCCGGGCGGCGACGTGCTGCGCACGCCGGCGATCCTGCCGACGGGCCGCAACGTCCACGGCTTCGATCCGTTCCGCATCCCGAGCGCCTACGCCGTGCAGGACGGCGCGCGCCAAGCCGTGCGACTGCTCGACAAGCACCGCGCCGACGGCCATGCCTTCCCAGAGTCGATCGCGATGGTGCTCTGGGGCACCGACAACCTGAAGAGCGAAGGCGGCCCGGTGGCGCAGGCGCTCGCGCTGATGGGCGCGAAGCCGCGCTTCGACGGCTACGGGCGCCTCGCCGGCGCCGTGCTCGTGCCGCTCGCCGAGCTCGGCCGGCCGCGCATCGACGTCGTGATCACGCTCTCGGGCATCTTCCGCGACCTGCTGCCACTGCAGGTCAAGCTTCTCGCCGAAGCCGCATTCCTCGCCGCGAGCGCCGACGAGCCGGCCGACCTCAACTTCATCCGCAAGCACGCCCTCGCCTTCCAGGCGGAGCACGGCGGCGACATGGAGACCGCGGCATTGCGTGTCTTCGGCAACGCCGAGGGCGCGTACGGATCGAACGTCAACAGCCTCGTCGACAACAGCCGGTGGGACGACGAGGACGAGCTCGCCGAGACCTACACGCGCCGGAAGGGCTTCGCCTACGGCCGCGCCGGACGCGCGGTGAAGCAGCCGGCGCTGCTGAAGAGCGTGCTCGCCGGGGTCGAGCTCGCCTACCAGAACCTCGACTCGGTCGAGCTCGGCGTGACGACGATCGACACCTATTTCGACACGCTCGGCGGCATCAGCCGCGCGATCAAGCGCGCCAAAGGACCGGACGCCGAAGTCGCGCCGGTCTACATCGGCGACCAGACGCGCGACAGCTCCGGCGGCGGCGTCGTCCGCACGCTCTCGGAGCAGGTCGCGATCGAGACGCGCACGCGCATGCTCAATCCGAAGTGGTACGAAGGCATGCTCAAGCACGGCTACGAAGGCGTGCGGCAGATCGAGGTCCACGTCACCAACACGATGGGCTGGTCGGCGACCACCGGCCAGGTCCAGCCCTGGGTCTACCAGCAGCTCTCGGAGACCTTCGTGCTCGACCCGGCGATGCGCGAGCGCCTCTCGACACTGAATCCGACGGCCTCGGCCAAGGTCGCCAACCGATTGATCGAGGCTTCGGAGCGCAAGTTCTGGAAGCCCGACGCCCACGTGCTGGAAGCGCTTCGGCGCGCCGGCGAAGAACTCGAGGATCGGCTCGAGGGAGTCTACGAAGGAGTCCCCGCATGAGCCTAGACACGATCCCGGAAACGCGCGTTCCGATCTCCGACATCCGCCGCGGCCCGGCGCCCAACGCGCCGCGCGGCACCGACGGCGAGGGCAGCGTCCAGGTCCAGCTCGATCCCAACCTGAAGATCGGCACGGCCAAGGTGTTCGCCGTCTACGGCAAGGGCGGCATCGGCAAGAGCACGACCTCGTCGAACCTGTCGGTCGCGTTCTCCAAGCTCGGCAAGCGCGTGCTGCAGATCGGCTGCGACCCGAAGCACGACTCGACCTTCACGCTCACCAAGAAGCTGATGCCGACGGTGATCGACGTCCTCGAGACCGTCGACTTCCATCCCGAGGAGCTGCGCATCGAGGACTTCGTCTTCCCCGGCTACAACGGCGTGATGTGCGTCGAGGCCGGCGGCCCGCCCGCGGGGACGGGCTGCGGCGGCTACGTCGTCGGCCAGACGGTGAAGCTCCTGAAGGAGCATCACCTGCTCGAGGAGACCGACGTCGTCATCTTCGACGTCCTCGGCGACGTCGTCTGCGGCGGCTTCGCCGCGCCATTGCAGCACGCCGACCGCGCGCTCATCGTCACCGCCAACGACTTCGACTCGATCTTCGCGATGAACCGCATCGTGCAGGCGATCGGCGCGAAGGCGAAGAACTACAACGTGCGCCTCGGCGGCGTGATCGCCAACCGCAGCGCCGCGACCGACCAGATCGACAAGTACAACGAGCAGATCGGCCTGAAGCTGATGGCGCAGTTCCCCGACCTCGACGTCATCCGCCGCTCGCGCCTGAAGAAGGCGACCCTCTTCGAGATGGAGTACTCGCCCGAGCTCGAAGCGGTGCAGAACGAGTACCTGCGCCTGGCGGCCAAGCTCTGGGCGGGAACGGATCCGCTGATCTGCACGCCGATGAAGGACCGCGACATCTTCGACCTGCTCGGCTTCGACTGATCGCGCGCGGGCAACGACCATGAACGACACGACCTATCTCGCCCGCCGCGACACGATCGAGCGCTACTTCGACCGCACTGCGGCCGACGCCTGGGCGCGGCTGACGTCGACGGCCAAGGTCGGCGGCATCCGCGCGACCGTGCGCGCAGGGCGCGACCGCATGCGCGCGACGCTGCTCGGCTGGCTGCCCGACGACCTGAGCGGCAAGCGCATCCTCGACGCCGGCTGCGGCACGGGTGCCCTCGCGGTCGAGGCCGCAAGGCGCGGCGCCGAGGTCGTCGCGATCGACCTCTCGCCGACGCTCGTGCAGCTCGCGCGCGACCGCGTGCCCGCCGAGCTTGCCGGCGCCATCGACTTCCGCTCCGGCGACATGCTCGATCCGGCGCTCGGCTTCTTCGACCACGTCGTCGCGATGGATTCGCTCATCCACTACGCGCAAGGCGACACCGTGGGCGCGCTCGGCACGCTGGCGGCGCGCGCGCGCCGCTCGATCGTCTTCACGTTCGCGCCGAGCAACCCGCTTCTGGCGACGATGATCACCGTCGGCCGGCTCTTCCCACGCAGCAACCGTGCGCCCTTCATCGAACCGCTCGCCGATGGGCGTCTGCGCGCCGCGATCGGTGCCGACCCGTGGCTCGACCACTGGCGCTGTGGCCGCACCGAGCGGATCGCGAGCGGCTTCTACACCTCGCAGGCCCTGGAGCTCGTCAAGGCATGAAGGCGCTGCGCGTCTCGCGCGTCTGGACCCATGTCGCGCCCGGCTTCCTGCCGTTCGCCGACGCGGCGACCGAAGAGCTGCCGCTGTCGCGGCTGCTGCGCCTGTCGCTGTTCCAGGTCTCGGTCGGCATGGCGACCGTTCTGCTCATCGGCACGCTGAACCGCGTCATGATCGTCGAGATGGGCATGGCCGCCTGGCTGGTCTCGCTGATGGTCGGCCTGCCGCTCGTGTTCGCGCCGTTCCGTGCCCTGATCGGCTTTCGCTCCGACACGCATCGCTCGGTGCTCGGCTGGCGCCGGGTGCCCTACCTCTGGATGGGCACGCTGATCCAGTTCGGCGGCCTCGCGATCATGCCGTTCGCCCTCATCCTGATGTCGGGTGACCGGATCGGACCGGCCTGGGTCGGCGACGCCGGCGCCGCGCTCGCGTTCCTGATGGTGGGCGCCGGCCTGCAGACGACGCAGACCGCCGGCCTGGCGCTCGCCACCGACCTCGCCCCCGAGCGCGCGCGACCACGCGTCGTGGCCCTGATGTACGTGTCGCTGCTCGCCGGCATGGTCCTGTGCGGCATCGCCTTCGGCCTGCTGCTGCGCGACTTCAGCTCGCTGCGCCTGATCCAGGTCGTGCAGGGCTCGGCGATGGTGACGATGGCGCTCAATATCATCGCCCTCTGGAAGCAGGAGCCGCGCTCGCCCCAGCGCATCGACAAGGCCGTGCCGCGGCCGAGCTTTCGCGAGACCTGGCGGCGCTTCGCCTCGCACGGGCGGTCGCTGCGCTTCCTCGTCGCGGTCGGCCTCGGCACCGCCGCGTTCAACATGCAGGACATCATCCTCGAGCCCTACGGCGGCGAGATCCTGCATCTCTCGGTGAGCGCGACGACGACGCTGACGGCGATGATCGCCGCGGGCGCGCTGGCCGCGTTCGCGCTCTCGGCGCGCTGGCTCGGCCACGGCGCCGACGCGCACCGCATCGCCGCCTACGGCGTGCTTGCCGGCATCGTCGCCTTCTCGTGCGTGATCTTCGCCGAGCCGCTCGCGTCGCCCGGGCTCTTCCGCGTCGGCGCGGCGCTGATCGGCTTCGGCGGCGGGCTGTTCTCGGTCGGCACTCTGATCGCCGCGATGAACCTCGAGGCCGGCGGTCTCATCGGCCTCGCGCTCGGCGCCTGGGGCGCGGTGCAGGCGACCTGCGCCGGCCTGGCGATCGGCCTCGGCGGCGCGATCCGCGACGCGGTCTCCTCTGCCGCCGTGCACGGCTCACTCGGTCCGGCGCTCACGAGCCCCGCGACCGGCTACAGCTTCGTCTATCACATCGAGATGTACATGCTCTTCGCCACGCTCATCGCGCTCGGCCCGCTCGTGCGGCGGTCCGGGAGCACGACGACAACGCCGGGCGCGAAGCTCGGTCTCGCAGAGTTCCCCGGATAGGCCGCGGCCCATCCCAGACCATCACGTTCGCCAGAGGAGATCCGACCATGCAGACCGGCGCCATCACCCAATACATCGACGTCGCCCAGCTCGTGCTCTACGCGTTCTGGATCTTCTTCGCGGGCCTCATCTACTACCTCCACGGCGAGAACAAGCGCGAGGGCTATCCGCTCGAGTCCGACGTGCCCGGCAAGGCCCGTACGGTCGGCTTCCCCGGCCTGCCGCCGCCGAAGGTCTATCGCCTGGCCGACGGCTCATCGGTGACGGTGCCCCGCCCGAGCGAGGTCGCCGGTGCCGTGAGCACCGCACCGAGCGGCGACTACGCCGGCGCGCCGACGACAAGCGTGGGCGCGCAGATGCGTGCCGGCGTCGGTCCCGGCGCCTACGCGCAGCGGCGCGACATCGCCGACGTCGCCATCGACGGCCAGCCGCGGATCGTCCCGCTGCGCGCGGCGCCCGAGTTCGGCACATCGAAGCACGACGTCGATCCGCGCGGGCTGCCGGTCGTCGGCAGCGACGGCATCACCGGCGGCGTCGTGCGCGACGTCTGGGTCGATCGCGCCGAGGTCGTCGTGCGCTACCTCGAGGTCGAGGTCGCGTCTGCCGCCGGCTCGGGCCGCGGCACGGTGCTGCTGCCGATGAATTTCGCGCGCGTCGGATCGCGTCGCGTCGTCGTCGACTCCGTGATGGGCGGCGACTTCATCGGCGTGCCGCAGACGCGCAGTCCCGACCAGATCACGCTGCTCGAGGAAGAGCGCGTCATGGCGTACTACGGCGCCGGCACGCTCTACGCCAGCCCGGCCCGCGCGGAGCCGCTGCTATGAGCATGGCGCCCCCACACTCCCTGCGGTCGTTGCCCCCCGAGGGGGCGCGGGCCGGCTTGGGGCGGCCCGGCGCCGGCCCGGTTCCGTCCGCAGAGCACGAGTTCGAGGCCGAGCACGGCCTGCCCGAGTCGCTACCCGCCGGCGAGCGCGTGCTCTGGCAGGGCGCGCCGGTGTTCGCGTCGATGGTCGAGCGGGTCTTCC
>JBBRZP010000136.1:0-10820 GCA_038236565.1 Burkholderiales bacterium
ACGCGTGCGCTGCTCGAGCCGCTGCGCCTCGACCAGCTTGCCGCCCTTGACGAGTTCGTCGAGCCGGTTGCGCAGCTCTTCCTTGATCGTGGAGATCGCCGCCACGACACGGCCGCGCGGCGTCGCGTAGTGGCTCGCCGGATAGATCACGAAGCGCGGGATCTTCTGGCGGATGCGGCCGGTCAGCGGATCGAACAGCGTCAGCGACTCGAGCTCGTCGTCGAACAGCTCGAGCCGGATCGCGAGCTCGCTGTGCTCGGCCGGGAAGACGTCGATCGTGTCGCCGCGGACGCGGAAGGTGCCGCGCGAGAAGTCGCTTTCGTTCCGGGCGTACTGCATCCGGATCAGGTGTGCGATGGCGTCGCGCTGGCCGAGCTTGTCGCCGGTGCGCATGATCATCCGCATCTCGGTGTAGTCCTCGGGCGCGCCGATGCCGTAGATCGCGCTCACCGAGGCGACGATGATCACGTCGCGCCGCTCGAGCACGCTCTTGGTCGCCGACAGCCGCATCTGCTCGATGTGCTCGTTGATCGCCGAGTCCTTCTCGATGAAGAGATCGCGCTGCGGGACGTAGGCCTCCGGCTGGTAGTAGTCGTAGTAGCTGACGAAGTACTCGACCGCGTTCTTCGGGAAGAACTCGCGGAACTCGCTGTAGAGCTGCGCCGCGAGCGTCTTGTTGGGCGCGAAGACGATCGCCGGCCGGCCGATCTGGGCGATCACGTTGGCCATCGTGAAGGTCTTGCCCGAGCCGGTGACGCCGAGCAGCGTCTGGTAGGCAAGGCCGTCGCGGATGCCTTCGACCAGGCCGGCGATGGCCGTCGGCTGGTCGCCTGCGGGCTGGTACGGGCAGAAAAGCTGGAACGGCGAACCGGGGTACGTGATGAATTCACCTTCCGGCACATCGGGCGGCGGTTCCAGACGAACGGCTTCGGTCATCGGGGTCATGGCAGATAATCGGGGGTTGGCTCGCGTGCTCTGCGCGAAACCGATCAGAGTACCGCAAACAGGCTATCCGCAGCGAACCGCTCCGCCGGCGCGGCGTAGCGCTCAGATGGCGACGAGGCGCGACTTTCCAAGCCCGCCGGCACCATGAAGGATCTACTGATGTCTTCGCTCTTCGACGCCGTCGAAATGGCTCCGCGCGACCCGATCCTCGGGTTGAACGAGCAGTTCCTGACCGACCCCAACCCTGCCAAGGTCAACCTCGGCGTCGGCGTCTATTTCGACGAGAACGGCAAGTTGCCGCTGCTCAAGTGCATCCGCGCCGCCGAGGAAATGATGATGGCGACGCCGTCGGCGCGCGGCTACCTGCCGATCGACGGCATCGCCGCCTACGACGCCGCGACGCAGGCGCTGGTCTTCGGCGCCGATTCGCCGGCGCGAAAGGAAGGCCGGATCGCGACGGTCCAGGCCGTCGGCGGCACCGGAGCGCTCAAGGTCGGCGCCGACCTGCTCAAGCGCATGACGCCGGACGCGCGAGTGCTCATCAGCGAGCCGAGCTGGGAGAACCACCGCGCGCTGTTCGAAGGCGCCGGCTTCGAGGTCGGCACCTACGGCTACTACGACGCGGCGCGCCAGGGCGTCGATTTTGCCGCGATGCGCGCGTCGCTCGCCGCCGCCACGCCCGGAACGATCGTCGTCCTGCACGCCTGCTGCCACAACCCGACCGGCTGCGACCTCACGCCGGCGCAGTGGACCGAAGTCGTCGAGCTGCTGCGCGCCGGCGCGCTCGTGCCCTTCCTCGACATGGCCTACCAGGGCTTCGGCGAAGGCATCGCCGAGGACGGACGCGCGGTCCAGCTCTGCCTCGACGCGGGCCTCGACTTCTTCGTCGCCACCAGCTACTCGAAGAGCTTTTCGCTCTACGGCGAGCGCGTCGGCGCGCTGTCGGTCGCCTGCTCGACGAAGGATGTCGCGACGCGCGTCCTGAGCCAGCTCAAGCGCGTCATCCGCACCAACTACTCGAACCCGCCGACCCATGGCGCCGCGGCGATCGTCAAGGTGCTGACGACGCCCGCCCTGCGCGCGATGTGGGAAGAGGAGCTCGCCGGCATGCGCGAGCGCATCAAGCGGATGCGCCTCGAGCTGCAGAAGCGCCTGGCCGCCGCCGGCGCCGGCATCGACACTGCCTTCATCACGCGCCAGCGCGGCATGTTCAGCTACTCCGGTCTCTCGAAGGCGCAGATGCAGCGGCTGCGCAGCGAGTTCGGCATCTACGGCGTCGATTCCGGACGCATCTGCGTCGCGGCGCTGAACGAGAACAACCTCGACGCGGTCGTCGCGGCCATCACCCAGGTCACAGAAAGGGCTTCCGCATGATGCTTTACGAGTGGTACGAGGCGCAGCGTGCGCTGCTCAGCCCGTTTTCCGAGTTCGCGAGCGCTTCTTCCAAGCTCTACAACCATCCTCTGTCGATGTTCGCTCACACGCCGCAGGCGCATCGCGTCTCAGCCGGCCTGGAGCTGATGCACCGGCTCTCCAAGGACTACGAGAAGCCCCAGTTCGACATTCGCTCGATCAACGTCGACGGCGTCGATGTCGCGGTGCATGAGCAGGTCGCGCTCGAGAAGCCGTTCTGCCGGCTGCTTCGCTTCAAGCGATTCACCGACGACATGCCGACGCTGCAGCGACTGAAACAGCAGCCGGTGGTGCTGATCGTCGCGCCGCTCTCGGGCCACCACTCGACCCTCCTGCGCGAGACCGTGCGCAAGATGCTCGAGAGCCACAAGGTCTACATCACCGACTGGACCGACGCGCGCATGGTCCCCGAGGACAAGGGCCCTTTCCATCTCGACGACTACGTCGCATACGTGCAGGAGTTCATCCGCCTGATCGGCCCCGAGGTCAACGTGATCTCGGTCTGCCAGCCGACCGTGCCCGTGCTCGCCGCGATCTCGCTGATGGCCAGCGCCGGCGAGACGACGCCGCGCACGATGACGATGATGGGCGGCCCGATCGACGCGCGAAAGAGCCCGACTTCAGTGAACAACCTGGCGACGAACAAGAGCCATTCCTGGTTCGAGAACAACGTCATCCACCGCGTGCCGGTCAACTTCCCCGGCGCCGGCCGGCGCGTCTATCCCGGCTTCCTGCAGCACGCGGGATTCATCGCGATGAACCCGGACCGGCACCTGAAGTCGCACTACGACTACTTCCTCGACCTCGTGCGCGGCGACGGCGACAAGTCCGACTTCCACCGCGACTTCTACGACGAGTACAACGCCGTCCTCGACATGCCGGCGGAGTACTACCTCGACACCATCAAGACGGTGTTCCAGGACTTCGCGCTCGTCAACGGCACGTGGGTCATCAAGGGCGAGCCGGTGCGGCCGCAGGACATCAAGACCACGGCGCTGTTGACGATCGAGGGCGAACTCGACGACATCTCCGGCGCCGGCCAGACCAAGGCCGCGCACGACCTGTGCACCGGCGTGCCGGCCGACCTGCACTTCCACTACGACGCGATCGGCGCCGGCCACTACGGCATCTTCTCGGGCCGTCGCTGGCGCGAGAAGGTCCACCCGAAAGTGCGCGACTTCATCGCCTCGCACCAGGGCACGAACGGCAAGAAGCGCCTGTCGCGCGGCAAGCGCTCGTCGATCAGCGCCTGAGCGCAGAGCGGTGAGCCGGGCGACCCTCGTCGAGGCGCTGCTCGACGCCCTGCCGCAGACGCAGTGCACGCGTTGCGGCTACGCCGACTGCCGGAGCTACGCCGAGGGCATCGTCGGCGACGGCGCAGACATCAACCGCTGCCCGCCTGGCGGCCAGGAAGGCGTCGAGCGGTTGGCGCGCCTCGCCGGCCGCCCCGTCCTCGCGCTCGACCCGGCCTGCGGTCGCGAAGGCCCGCGCGCCCGCGCGGTCGTCGACGAAGCCTGGTGCATCGGCTGCGCCTTGTGCCTGAAAGCGTGTCCGGTCGATGCGATCGTCGGCGCGGCCAAGCGCATGCACACGGTCATCGACGATCTCTGCACCGGCTGCGAGCTGTGCATTCCGGCGTGTCCGGTCGACTGCATCTCGCTCGTCGCCGTCACCGGCGCGCACACCGGTTGGGATGCATGGAGCCCGGCGCAGGCCGACGAGGCGCGCGCGCGCTACGCGCTGCACGCCGCGCGCGTCGGCGCGACGTCATCGGTGGACGACGGGGCCATTCCGGACACTGCGCCGTCGCCATCCATCGCCGCGCCCCCTCGAAGCGAGACCATCGCCGCGGCCCTGGCCGCCGCCCGCGCGCGCACCACGCGCCAGCGCTGAGAAGCGCTGCGCGCCAGGAATCGCCGCGATGAAGACCGCCGCCATCGTTCCCTTCTTCGAGACGCTGCGCGACGCCAATCCCGAGCCGGCGAGCGAGCTCGAGTACGCGAGCGTGTTCGAGCTGCTCGCCGCCGTGCTGCTCTCGGCGCAGGCCACCGACAAAGGCGTCAACAAGGCGACGCGGCGCCTGTTCGCGATCGCGCCGACGCCGCAGAAGATGATCGACCTCGGCCTGCCCGCGATCCAGGACGCGATCAAGACCATCGGCCTCTTCCGCAACAAGGCGAAGAACCTGCTGGCGACCTGTCGCATCCTGGTCGACGAGCACGGCCGCCAGGTGCCGCGCACGCGCGAGGCGCTCGAGGCGCTGCCGGGCGTCGGCCGCAAGACCGCGAACGTCGTCCTCAACAACGCCTTCGGCGATCCGACGCTGGCGGTCGACACGCACGTGTTCCGGGTCGCCAACCGCACGGGGCTCGCGCCGGGCACGACCGTGCTCGAGGTCGAGCTGCGCCTCCTCGAGCGCGTGCCCGAGGCGTTCCTCGCCAACGCGCACCACTGGCTGATCCTGCATGGCCGCTACGTCTGCCAGGCCAAGCGGCCGCTGTGCGAGGTGTGCGCGGTCGCGACCTGGTGCGACTCGGCGCCGAAGGCGCTGAAGGGCCGGCCCGCGCCGACCGCGCGCTGAGGAGCGAGCGCCGCTCAGCGGCCGAGCCGCCGGGCGTCGTCGAAGGCCGCGCAGACCGCTTCGGCGCCGTCGACGATGCGCGGGCCCTGCCGGCTGATGGCGTCGCCGTTGAGCGCGTACATCGTGCCGTGGCGCACGGCGGCGAGGCCGGCGTGGCGGCGCCAGGTGGCGAAGGCCGCGTCGTCGGGCGAGCGCTGCCATGCGACGACGTTGCCCGATTCGCTCGCCGTCATGACCACCTGCGGATCGGCGGCGACGACCGCTTCGGTCGAGATCACCGGAACCAGCACGGGCAGGCGAGAGAACACGTTGCTCCCGCCGCACAGGCGGATCACGTCGTCGATCAGATGCTGGCCGTTGATCGTCATCAGCGGCTGCTGCCACACCTGATAGAAGACCGAGACCGGAGCCGAGGCGGAGTGGGCGACGCGCAGGCGCTCGAGCCGGCGGCGCAGGCCGTCCGCCGCGCGCGTCGCGGCCGCCTCCTGGCCGAGCACGGTGCCGAGCCGCTCGACGGCGCGAGGCACGTCGGCGAGCCGACGCGGCTCGAGATGGAAGAGTCGCACGCCTGCCGCCTCGAGCTGCGCGAGTTCGCGGCTGGTCGCGCCGCGCTGCCAGACGATGACGAGGTCGGGCCGCAGGGCGAGGACGCGCTCGACGTCGAGCCGCGACGCATCGCCGATGCGCGCAACGCGGCGGGCCGCCGGCGGGTAGTCGCTGAGCGCCGTCGTGCCGACGAGCGTCGCGCCGCCGCCTGCGGCGTAGAGGAGCTCGGTCAGGCCGGGAGCGAGCGTGACGACGCGTTCGGCCGGGCGCTCGAAGCGCACCGACCGTCCGCTGTCGTCGACGGCGGTGAAGGCGGCGGCGCGAGCGTGGGTCGGAAGCATCGCCGTCAGCGCGATCGCGATCGCCATTGCTGCAGCCGTTCGTCGAGCCATCGACGGGCATCGGCGCACGAACGCGCCGATCATGGTCGACCAGCCCGCGACGACATCCGCTCCGACGACACGACGAACCGCCGCGATCCGCCGACCTCGACCGCGTCGATCGACACGCCGAAGATCGCGCCGAGGCGCTGCGCCGCCATGACCTCGTCGCGGCGCCCGACCTGCGCGCCGCCGGCGCCGTCGAGCAGCACGCAGTGGCTCGCCAGGTCCCACGCGAGATTGAGGTCGTGCAGGCTCGCCACGACGGCGCCGCCGGCCTCGGCATGCTCGAGCAGGAGGTCGACGAGCAGCCGCTGGTGGGCGAGATCGAGATGCGACGCCGGCTCGTCGAGCAGAAGGATCGGCGCCTCCTGCAGCAGCACCGTCGCGATCGCCACGCGCTGGCGCTCGCCGCCGGAGAGCGTCTGCACGTCGGCGTCGGCGAGCGCTCCGAGCGCAAGCCGGTCGAGCACGGCAGCGACCTCGGGCGACGCGTCGGGCGGGGCGATGTCGCGCCAGCCGCGGTCGCGCCGATGCGCGAGCGTCGCGGTCTCGCGCACCGTCGCCGGAAACGGATCGGACCAGAACTGCGGGCTCCACGCGCGCTGCGCCGCGAGCCCCTGCGGCGGCCAGTCGGCGAGCACGCGGCCGGCGAGCGACACGCCGCCCCCGCTCATCGCGAACACGCCGGCGAGCGCAGCCAGGAGGGAGGACTTGCCGGCACCGTTCGGGCCGACGACGACCCAGCGCTGGCCGGGCTCGACGCGCAGGTCGAGCGGACCGAAGAGCACGCGACCTTCCGGCCGCCCGCCGGCGCGCAGGCGCAAGCCGACGACGTCGAGCGGTTCGGCCGCCGTCGTCATCGGGTCGCGCCCGGGCGACGCAGCAGCATCGCGATGAACGTCGGCACGCCGATCGCGGCGGCCAGGACACCAACCGGCAACTGCAGCGGCGCGACGACGGTGCGCGCGATCGCGTCGACGGCGACGACGAACGCACCGCCGCCGATCGCGCTCGCCGGCAGCAGCAGCGGCGCGGCGCGGATGCCGAGCAGCCTGAGCGCGTGCGGCACGACGAGACCGACGAAGCCGATCGCGCCCGCCGTCGCGACCGCCGCGCCCGTCGCCAGCGCCGCGGCGAACAGCACGGCGCGGCGCCGACGCGCGACCGGCACGCCGAGCGTCGCCGCCCAGGCGTCGCTGCGCGCGAGCCAGTCGAGCTGGCGGGCGCTCGGCCAGACCATCGCCAGCGCCAGGGCGACGGCGATCCAGACGATCTCCCAGCGCGTCGCGCCGTTGAGATCGCCGAGCAGCCAGAACACCATGCCGCGCAACTGGCCCTCGTCGGCCAGGCTGAGGATGAGCGAGACGATCGCCGAGCAGCCCGAGCCGATCATCACGCCGACGAGCAGGAGCGCCGCCGACGATTCGGCGGGCGGCTGCGCCGACTGCACCTGGCCGAGCCTGCGCCAGAGCAGGCCGAAGAGCAGGCCCGACGCGGCCGACGCACCCGCGGCAGCGCCGAGCGCGATCCCCCATTCGGAGAGCTGCGCGCCCAAGGCGCCCGCCGCGAGCATCGCGCCCAGCGCGCCGACCGACGCGCCGCCGGCGACGCCGAGCACATACGGATCGGCCAGCGCATTGCGGGTCAGCAACTGCATCAGCGCACCCGACAGCGCCAGCGCGGCGCCGGCGCCGAAGCCGGCAAGCACGCGGGGCACGCGGATCGACCAGACGATCTCGCCCGACGCGAGGCCGAATCCCGACGAGCCCGCGAGCACGCCGAGCGCGCACGCGACGACGGCCGCGAACGCGATCAGCGCGAAGACGCGGCGGGTCGTCATCCGTGGCATCGCATCGCCATCCGCTGTCGTCAAAGGCCTGCGTTGTCGTAGCGCACGCCGATCCAGGCCTGCCGGCCGAGGCCGCGATAGTCGCGCACCGGCTCGATCTGGCGCCCGAGCGCGTTGAGGAGTTTCGCCTCGAGGCGCCACGCCTGGTCGAGCCGGCGCGCGACCCGCAGGTCGAGCGTGCCGTAGCCGCCGAGGACGACGCCGGCGTCCGGTCGCGCGCCGACGAAGAGCCCGGCGACGCCGACACGCCAGGGGCCTTCTTCGTAGTCGACGCCGACGCTCTCCTGATGCGCCGCCCGACGCGGCAGGCGCAGGCCCGAGTCGGCGTCGCGAGCGTCGAGCAGGTCGACACCGACGCGCGCGTCGAAGCCGCGCCAGCGCTCGCTCGCGGCAAGCGTCACGCCCTGCAGGCGGGCCCGGCCGACGTTGCCGGAGCAGCCGAAGTCGAAGGCAGGATCAGGCGGGCAGAAGGTCCGGTCCGGCTGGTAGGCAATCAGGTCGCGGACGCGGTTGCGCCAGACGGTCGCCGACGCGCTCGCCGTCGCGCCCTGCCAGGCCACCCCGGCCTCGATGCTCCGTCCGTGCTCGGGCCTGGTCGTCACGACGCCGTAGCCTGGATAGAACAGATCGTTGAAGGTCGGAGCGCGGAACGTGGTGCCGGCCAGGGCGCGCACGCGCCAGCCGGGCGCGACGTCGTAGGCATAGCCGACGCGGCCGGTCGTGTTGCCGCCGTAGACCGAGTTGTCGTCGCGACGGACGTCGAGTTGCAGCGCGTGCGCGCCCAGGCGACCCGAGTAGCCCGCGACGCCGCCGTTGTTGCTGCGGGACATGCCATCGGGATACACGTCGCCGCCAACGCGCTCGAGCAATCGCTCGAAGGCGACGACGAGCTGTTGGTCGGGGCCGAGCTTGAGAGCGTTCTGCCAGGTCGCCTGCTCGCGGCGAGACAGGAAGCGGCTGGTCGTCGTACCTCCGATCGTCAGGTCGTCGATCGAGCGCGAGGCCTGCAGCGTCGTCGTCCACGCGCCGGTGATCGCGCCGCGGTAGTCGATGCTCTCGACCCGCGTCGTCAGGCGGTTGCGGAAGTCGGCCGTCGCGTCGGGGGCGAAGGTCGGCGGCGGGAAGTCGGCGCCGTCGTAGTGCGCGTCGAGACGCGTCTCGAGGAATGCCACGCCGATGCGGTGCCCGGGCGCCGGCGTGTAGCCGAGCCGTGCGCTGCCCGAGTTGCGCGCATAGCCGTCGCGATCGGGGTTGAAGCTGCTGTAGATGTCGTTCGCAACGATGCTCGAGACGCCGTGGCTGCTCTCGCGACCGGCGGACAGCGCGTAGTCGAAGCCCGCGGTCGAGCCGCTCGCACCGACGTCGCCGCGACGCGAGCCGTAGCCGCCGACCTCGCCGCCCGCGCTGAAGCGCGTCGGCCCGTCGCCACGCCGGGTGAAGATCTGCACAACGCCCCCGACCGCATCGGCGCCGTAGAGGCTCGACGCCGGTCCGCGCAGGACCTCGATGCGCTCGATCTGCGCCAGGCTCAGAGCCTCGAACTCGGCCTGGCCGAGCGAGGCCGAGCCGATGCGGACGCCGTCCACGAGCACGACCGTGCTGTTGGTGCCCGCGCCGCGGAGGAAGAAGCCCGTGCTCTGGCCCGGCCCTCCCGTGCGCACGAGCTGCATGCCGGCCTGGCGGCGGATCAGGTCTTCGAGCGAATCGGCGCTGGTGCTGCGGATCGTCTCGGCGTCGACGACGACGATGTCGGACGTGGCGCGAGCCAGCGCCTCGGGCTCGCGCGTTCCCGTGACGACGACGGAGTCGAGCGACCCGTCGGCGGCACTGGCGCCCTGCGCGAGGACGAGCTGAAGGGAAACGACGAGACTGACGGACGCGAGTCGGCCCGGCCATGCGCGCGACGACCGCGCGGCGGAGATTTTGCAAAGCATTGGAAGAACATCCGGCAAGAGGCGCGCGACCGCTTCCCCGCGGGCACGCGCGACAAGAGCCGGACCCGAAGATCCGGCTCGCTTGCTGGCCGGTATCCGGGCTGACGGATCGGCCTCGGCGGCCTTCCCGAGGGCTTGCGCCCTCAGTGACCTGCTTGCCGAGGCTGACGAGCCACTCGTGGTCCTCGTCGTCCGCCGTACCGTTGCGGGGGCAGCGCGGTTTGACCGGAGGCCCTCGGGCATCCGGCGTTCGCTTCCCGTTTAACTGTGAAGGCATGAACACCTTCACGGGCACCAACGGAACCCATTCTAAACAGGGCCATCCGGCCCGAGCCGGCCCCTACAATTCGCGCCTCTCTCGCCTTGCCGGAGCGACATGGCCACGATCGAGGAACTCGCGGAACGGGTCGAACGCCTGCTTCTTCGGCACCAGGAGCTGCAGCGCACCAACGCGCTGCTGCAGACGCAGCTCGGCGCCGTCACCTCCGAACGCGACAACCTCAGGTCGCGCCTGAACGCCGCGCGCAGCCGGATCGACGTGCTGCTGCAGCGCCTGCCGCGGGAGCCCGAGCCGGCGCCGGCGCCGGCCGACACGCTTGCCGATGCGCCGGCGGGCGAGCCGCTGCGGAGCGTCGGGTGAAGCAGGTCGAGGTCACGATCCTCGGTCAGAGCTACATCCTCGGCTGCCCCGACGGAGGCGAAAGCGCGCTGCTCGAGGCCGTCGTCGACGTCGACCGGGAGATGAGCGCGATCCGCGACGGCGGCAAGGTCAAGGCGCGCGAACGGATCGCCGTGCTGGCCGCGCTGAACCTGGCGTTCGCGCTCGCCGAGCGGCCGGCGCGCCTGCCCGACGGCGCTTCCCGCGACGGCGGCGAGCGCCCGCCGACGGCGCCCGGCGAGGTCGACATCGACGGCCTCGTGCGACGCATCGACATGGCCCTCGGCGCCGACGGACAACTGCTTTAGTTCACATCCTTCGCAGGGCTCGCGGAGTATGATGATTTCGTCCGTTGCGCTCGCGTGAACTCTATATTTCCTTGAACCGATGCTCGCAAGAGCAAGGGCTTGGAACATCGCCAGGCAGGTGTGATCGTCTCGCGTCAGATGAACCCGAAACCTGGCTGACCTCGCCCACCTGAACTGCCTGGGTTCAGGAATGCGGTTCACGG